>QHQO01000118.1 GCA_003221195.1 Verrucomicrobiota bacterium | reverse complement strand
CGTTCACCACTTTACATCCGGTTGTCGGCGTGATGGAGCTGCCGGGTTATCGCCATGCCACGATCGCAGACATTCCCGGTTTGATCGAAGGGGCGCATCGTGGAGTTGGCCTGGGCCACGAATTTTTGCGCCATATCACACGCTGTCCCGTTTTGATATTCGTGATCGATGTTGCCGGAAGCGAAGGACGGAGCCCCGTGGAAGATTTACAGAATCTTCGGAAGGAAATTGATCTGTACGATCCGATGCTTTCATCGCGGACGTGGTTAATCGTCGCGAACAAGATGGATTTACCGAATGCGAAGGAGAATCTCGAGTTGCTGCGAGAGAAATTTTCCAAAATCAGGATCGTTCCGATCTCGGCCGCAAATGGGGAGGGGATCGACACGTTAAAGAAGGCGTTGGCAGAAAGAATGACGGGCGATCAGGATATCTCCTCCCCAATTAACGGTGGACAAGCCGAGAATCTCTAGCGAGACTGGCCGCGGTTTATGGGCAGGCGGGTCGTAGCGAGCTATTGCTCCAGCTTTCTGAAGCCGGAGATGTTGCATATTTACCGGCAGGTGAAAGCGCTGCGCGGCGTCGATACCTTCGTTGTCACAAAAGAAGTCCAGAATGCGGAACGATTTCCGTTTGCCGCTGTGGAAGTTATACCAAAGCGGCGAACAAACCTGCTCGTGCATGGCTGGCTGAAATTCGTTGAGCGACGCCCGCCCATTGTCTATCGAGGCGAGTATCAAACGCTTGATTCATTGTTGGAACGGCATGGCGCCGACCTGATGCATATCTATTTTGGACATACCGGCGTGCACTTGCTTCCTTTCATCGAGCAGTGGGACAAGCCCTGCGTGGTATCTTTTCACGGCGCGGATGTCGCGCACAAGAAAGACATCAAGGATTATCCAGCAAAGCTACGCCGTCTTTTCAATGCGGTTCCGCTCGTGTTTGCGCGTTCCCAGTCTCTGGCTGACCGATTGATCCACCTGGGCTGCCCGCCCGAAAAACTGCGAATTAATCGCACTGGGATCCCACTCAATGAATTTCCATTCGTGGATAGACAAGTACCGAGCGACGGAAAATGGAGAGTTGTGCAGGCGTGCCGGTTGATTCCGAAAAAGGGCGTTGCGACGAGCTTGCGCGCTTTTGCGATTTTTAAGAAAGACAATCCCAAAGCGGAATTTTGCATCGCTGGCAAAGGACCTCTCCAACCAGAACTGGAGATGCTTGCCGACGGATTAGGGATTCTGAGGGACGTACATTTTGTTGGGTTTCTGTCGCAACGGAAACTGCTTGAGCTTTATGCGAGTTCGCATCTGTTTTTGCATCCCAGCGAAATATCCGCGAATCAAGACCAGGAAGGCGTGCCGAACTCGGTCTTGGAAGCAATGGCGACCGGGTTGCCCGTGGTTGCGACGCGTCATGGTGGGATCCCCGAAGCAGTCGAGCATAAACGCACCGGGTTCCTGGTGGCTGAGGAAGATCACGTGGGATTGGCGAACGCCATGCAGCTAATCACGCGTTCGCCGGATTTGTTAACGCAAATGGGAGCCCGTGCACACGCCACCGTGATCGAACGATTCGAGCAGGACGCTCAAATCGACCAGTTAGAATCGTTCTATGAAGAAGCGATCAGTCTAAATGGCGCCTCTGAGCCCGTGAAATCGAAACCGGTGGCCCGGCTTGCTCCGCGGTTTGCCGAGGGGTTGCCGGCGAAATAGCGCCGCAGCGGAAGAATTTTGTTTGTCATTTCGGGCAAAACGCGCTTTGGTATGCGCGTCGAGTGTAGCGGAGGTTAATGTCTGCCTGGCAGGTGCTAAGGCGGTCGACCTCGGCAGGCCGGCATCACCCCGATGTCGGTTAGGAGTACTTATAAAATGCGCAATCGTTGTTTACTGATGTCGATCCTGGCGTTGGCCTCCAGCGCGATGTTTGCCACCTCCACCTTTGCAGCTGAAGCCGGTACGACTGGGCACGAAGGCGTCTCGTTAAAACCGCAGATGCTTGTTCAGTTCGGCGGCTTCGGAATCACAAACTCGATGCTGGTCACCTGGATCGTCGCTGCCGGCATCATCATTCTTTCACAAATCGCAACCCGGCGGGTTCAGGCCATTCCCAGCGGAATTCAAAATTTTTGGGAGTGGTTAGTTGAGGGTGTGCACAATTTTTTGGAAAACATCATCGGCCGTGACTTAGTGGCGAAAGGATTTTGGTTTTTTGCGACGATTTTCATTTTTATTCTGTTCGTGAACTGGTTTGGGCTAATTCCAGGGATCGGAACTGTTGGTTGGGGCCATTACGACGCGACAGGAAATTTTCATGTCGATCGGCCGTTGCTGCGCGGTGGCAACGCGGACCTAAACATGACGACCGCGATGTCGGCCATATTTTTCGTGATGTGGTTTGTCTGGGCGATTCAGGCCAATGGTGTCGGCGGATTCTTGAAACATTTATTTGGCCCAAAAGGTGAGACATCCGGAATCGTGAAGATCCTCATGATCGTCATTTTTTTCGCCGTCGGCTGGCTCGAAGTGATTTCGATTCTATTTCGACCGATTGCGCTCAGTTTTCGATTATTCGGGAACATCTATGCTGGCGAAAGCATTCTCGAAGCCATGTCCACGATGGTTCCGTGGCTGTCGCCGGTCTTGCCGATCCCGTTCTATTTCCTCGAAGTGCTCGTGGGATTTGTGCAGGCGCTTGTTTTCATGCTGCTGACTGCGGTTTTCACAATGTTGATTGCAGAACACCAGGAGGGACCGGAGCACGCGCACTGATTTTCGGCGATCTCATGACGACATCGCAAAACCAACTAAGAAAAATATGATACTACCAATACTAGCAGAACTAAGCGGAAGCATTCACGTCGGGCTTGCCGCGATGGGCGTCGGAATCGGAATCGGCTTGACCGGCTTGGGGATGACCAGCGCGGTCGGTCGCAATCCCGGTGCGTTCACGCAGGTGCTCGTGCACGGAATTCTGGCCATCGCGCTGACCGAGGCGATCGTTTTCTACGCGCTGTATCTCGTTCATTAATTTCACCGGGCAGGCAACCGATGTTGCGCCCGAAACCTAATTTATGAATCTGATAATTGCCGCCAGCAGCGGAGGCATAACTGACATTTTGCGTGAAACAGCCGAAACGTTCGGCTGGAATTGGAAGCTGTTTCTGTCGCAGGTCATTAGCTTTTGCATTGTTGCATTCCTTTTGCAACGCTTCGCGTACAAGCCAATCCTTGCCATTCTTGAGGAACGTCGGCGGAAGATCGAAGAGGGCCAGCTTAACGCTGAAAAAATCAAGAAAGAGCTGGCCGAGGCGGAGAAGCGTTACCAGGAGATTTTGGCGAAGGCGAACGCGGACGCTCAAAAAATGATCGATGAAACGCGCGAAAGCGCTGCGCATTTGTCCGAGCGCAAGCAGCAAGAGGCGATTGCGGCTGCGGAGCAAATCATTGCCAAAGCGCGTGAAGCGAGCGCGATTGAGCACGAGCGTACGATGGAATCTTTGAAGCGCGAGCTTGGGCGCCTGGTGGTTGAGACCACGGCAAAAGTCACTGAGAAAGTGTTAACGCCGGAAGATCAACGGCGTTTGCAGGAGGAAGCAACTCGTCAACTGGCCTGATGAAGATCAACAAGGAAATTCGCCGGCTCTCGCGTGAAATGCTTCGAGCAAGCTTCACGGACGCCCAACTCGACCCTGGAAGGATTGCGTCCCTGGTCGATTCGCTTGTCGCCAGAAAACCGCGTCATTACATCGAGGTCCTAAAAAATTACAGACGTCTGCTTCGTCTCGAACTAGAAAAGCGGCAGGCCAAAATCGAGACGGCAAGCGAAGTGGATTCCGCGACGAGTTCGGAGCTCGTGGCCAATCTCAAAAACAAATACGGTGGCGACCTGACAACGCAGTTTGTTGTTAACCCGGAGCTTCTTGGCGGAATGCGTATTCGTGTGGGGAGTGATGTATGGGACGGAACGGTGCGCAACCGGCTCGAACGTCTCCAACGAGAACTTTAATCAAGGCAATATCATGAGCAGCATACTCGAAGAGATCGAAACGAAAATTGAAGGGCTAAAAACATCGACAACCAAAAGCAACGTCGGCGTTGTGCGTGAAACGGGCGATGGAGTCGCGCGCATTGAAGGGCTGAGCGACGTGATGCTTAACGAGATGATCGAATTTCCAAACGGAGTATTCGGTCTCGCGTTGAATCTGGAGGAAACTGAAGTCGGCGCGATTCTCATGGGGGAAACGACGAAGGTGTCCGAAGGCGACGAAGTTAAGACCACCGGCCGACTTCTTTCCGTTCCCGTCGGCAAGGCGTTGTTGGGCCGTGTGGTAAACACACTCGGCCAGCCGCTCGATGACAAGGGGCCGATCAAAACCGAAACATTTTATCCGCTGGAAAAAATTGCGCCGGGCGTCATCAAACGCCGCAGCGTAAATCAACCGGTGCAAACCGGTCTCATGGCAATCGATGCCATGATTCCGATCGGTCGGGGTCAGCGCGAGCTGATCATCGGTGATCGCGCAACTGGCAAAACCACCATTGCCATCGATACGATCATCAGCCAGGCTCGCCTGAACAAAGCTGCGGAAGACGCGAAAGATAACAATTATCGGCCGCTCTACTGTATTTACGTCGCCATTGGCCAGAAAAATTCCAACGTGGCGCGAGTGCTCGATGTTCTCGAAAGAGAAGGCGCCATGCCTTACACGACAATCATCTCTGCGCCTGCATCCGACACGGCGACGAATCAGTATCTGGCGCCGTTCGCTGGCGCCGCGATGGGCGAATGGTTCATGGACAATGGAATGGATGCGCTCATCATCTTCGACGATTTGTCAAAGCACGCGGTGGCTTATCGGCAGGTTTCACTGGTGTTGAAGCGTCCGTCCGGGCGGGAAGCTTATCCGGGCGATGTATTCTATTTGCACTCGCGATTACTCGAACGCGCCGCGCGCATGAGCGATGAATTCGGTGGCGGCTCGTTAACCGCGTTACCGATCATCGAAACCCAGGCCGGCGACGTCTCCGCCTACATTCCGACAAACGTGATTTCGATTACGGACGGCCAAATCTATCTTGAGACTGATTTGTTTTATCAAGGTGTGCGGCCTGCAATTTCGGTGGGCCTCTCTGTCAGCCGTGTGGGATCGGCTGCCCAGATCAAGGCGATCAAGCAGGTCGCCGGCAAGGTAAAACTCGATCTGGCGCAATTCCGCGAGCTGGCTGCATTCGCGCAATTTGGCTCCGATTTGGATGCGGCTACGAGGGCGCGATTGGATCGCGGTCAACGCATTGTCGAGCTTTTTAAACAAAAACAGTACAACCCGATCCTGGTGGAAGAGCAAGTGGCGGTGATGTGGGCGATGCAAAATGGGTACCTCGATTCACTGCCCGTCGAGCGTGTCAAGGAGTACCAACTGAAGCTTCAGGATTGGCTGCAAACCAGGAAAGGAGGATTGCTCGGTGCGATCCGCGAGAAAAAGGAGCTCGACAAGGATCTCGAGTCGCAACTGAAAGCGGCACTGGATGAATTCAAGACGACCTGGCGATGATTTGTTTGAACCAGTTCGATCAAATCATGAGCTCGCACGGTAAGATTGCTAATCTGGAAAGCGCGATCCATTTCATTCGAGGCCAGCGAGTGATGCTGGACTCAGATCTGGCGGCAATCTACGGGACGAGCACAATGCGTTTGAACGAGCAATTCAAGCGAAACCGCACACGCTTTCCTGATGGCTTTGCATTTGTGCTTACACGCGAGGAGTTTACAAACTTGATATCGCAAAACGCGATATCAAGATCGCATGGTGGTCGGCGGACCTTGCCGATCGCTTTTACCGAGCATGGCGCGATCATGCTTGCGAGCGTGCTGAATAGCGCAATTGCTGTTCAAGCAAGCGTTCGCATCGTACGTGCGTTTATCAGGCTGCGGGAAATGGTCGCAGCAAACGTGCAGTTAGCAGCAAAACTGAAGGAACTCGAGCGGCGATTCGATTCTCATGACGAGGCGATTGCCAATCTTTTTGCCGCGCTGAAACAATTACTTGAACCGACGAAAGCGCCGAAAAGACGAGAAATCGGTTTTCATGTCCGAGAAGAAGCGGCTCGCTATCGCGTGCGAGAAGCGCCGAGAATCAAAAATCGAAATTCGAGAATTTCCTAGATGGCTAACACCCAGGACATACGGCGCCGGATCAGATCGATTCGCAACACAGCGCAGATCACCAAAGCAATGCAAATGGTGGCTGCTTCCAAGATGCGCAAAGCGCAGCAGCACGCGCTCGCGGGACGCCCTTATGCCGCCTTGATGAATAAGGTTCTCGTTTCGTTGCAAAAACGGACGGATCCGAGATTTCATCCACTTCTTGCTATTCGCCCGCTCAAGAAAGAGTTGGTCTTAATTATCAGCACAGACAAGGGACTCTGCGGGGCGTTGAACACGAACCTCCTTCGAGAGGCCAGCAACTTTGATTCGGCTAAAACAGCGTTTGTAGTGACAGGAAAGAAGGCGCGACAATTCATCGCCCGAACAAAGCGCGAATTATTGGCTGATTTTGAATTGAAAGACTCACCGACCTTCGTGGAAGCGAAGCCGATCTCGAAGTTTTGCATGGAGAAATTCCTGAGGCTTGAGGTCGACAAAGTCTCGGTGCTCTACACGCATTTTATCAACACAATCAGCCAACGTACCGTAGTACAGACGCTGCTGCCGATCAGTAGTTTTGACTTGCCAAAAAGCGAAGCAGGCCAGGCTGAAAGTGAAGGTCACGATCCAATGATCGGCTACGTGTTCGAGCCTAACGCCGAGGTCGTCCTCGATTCAATGCTTCCGTATTATGTCTCCTACCAGGTTTTTCAGATGATTCTCGACGCGCGCGCGTCTGAGCACAGCGCGCGAATGGTGGCGATGAAGAACGCCACCGACAACGCAAATCAATTTATCAAGGACCTTACATTGGAATACAACAAGATGCGCCAGGCCGGCATCACAACCGAGTTGCTTGAGATCGCCACAGCGCAGATGGCACTCGGTGGTTAGTCAAGATTTATGAATAAAGGAAACATAGTTCAAGTAATCGGTCCCGTAGTGGACGTGGAATTTCCAGACGAAAAGACCTTGCCAAAAATCTACAACGCCCTCGAAATTGAGTACGAAGTGAATGGTAACCCAACGAAGTTGACCCTCGAAGTGCAACAGCATCTTGGCGAAAGCTGGGTTCGCTCCATCGCAATGTCTTCGACGGAAGGGCTGAAGCGGGGAATGAGCGTGACCGATACTGGTGGTCCGATCACCGTACCAGTAGGCGAGGCGGTGCTTGGCCGGCTCTTTAACGTTACCGGTGACCCCATCGATAACCGCGGCACGGTGAACTACACCAAGCGTTACCCGATCCATCGTCCGGCGCCGACGCTCACGGAGCAAGACACAACGTCAAAGATCCTGGAAACCGGGATCAAGGTCATCGATCTCGTTTGTCCATTTACAAAAGGCGGCAAAGTCGGCGCATTTGGTGGCGCGGGTGTCGGCAAGACTGTTGTCATCCAGGAGTTAATCAACAACATCGCCATGAAACATGGTGGGGTTTCCATATTTGCCGGAGTAGGCGAACGGAGCCGGGAAGGCAACGATCTTTACAAGGAAATGAGCGAGGCGGGCGTGATCGATCAAAAAGACCTGTCGAAGTCGAAAGTAGGGATGGTTTTCGGTCAGATGAACGAACCACCGGGCGCGCGTTTGCGCGTTGCTCTTTCTGCGCTCGCAATGACCGAATATTTTCGCGACGAGCGCAATCAGGACGTCCTTCTTTTTATCGACAACATCTTTCGATTCTCGCAGGCAGGGTCGGAAGTGTCAGCGTTGCTGGGCCGAACGCCAAGCGCGGTTGGCTACCAGCCTACGTTGGCTGCTGAGATGGGTGATTTGCAGGAACGAATTACATCGACAAATAAAGGATCGATCACTTCGTTCCAGGCAGTCTACGTTCCAGCGGACGATCTCACTGATCCCGCGCCGGCGAACACTTTCGCGCACCTGGACTCGACCATCGTGCTTGAGCGTTCCATTGCCGAGTTGGGAATTTACCCAGCGGTCGATCCGCTGGCATCCACGTCGAAAGCGTTGGCGCCGGAAATTGTCGGCGAGGAGCATTATAACGTTGCGCGCGGTGTGCAGCGTGTTTTGCAGCGTTATAAGGATCTACAGGACATCATCGCGATTCTCGGAATGGATGAACTAAGCCCGGAGGACAAGATCACGGTTCATCGGGCACGCAAGATTCAGCGGTTCCTGAGCCAGCCTTTTCACGTGGCAGAAGTTTTCACCGGCTTTAAGGGCCAATATGTTCCGGTTGCGGAAACAGTCCGCGGTTTCAAAGAAATTCTGGACGGCAAACATGACGATGTGCCCGAGCAAAATTTCTATATGAAGGGCGGCATCGACATGATCAAGGAGAGTTAAAAAGTAAAAAAGTTAAATCGTTAAAACGCTTCCCAATTCCTACCTTTTGACTTTGTAACCTTTTAACTCTTTAACTGCGAATCATGGCCACTCTGAAACTCGAAATCGTAACGCCAGAGGAAAAAATTTACTCCGAAGACGTGGAGATAGTCACGTTGCCGGGTTCGGAGGGGGAGTTGGGAGTTTACCCCAAACACGTCCCATTGTTAACCACCGTGGTGCCTGGTGAATTGCGTGTCCTGAAAAACGGTCGCGAAACTGCAATGGCGATAGGCGAAGGTTTTGTCGAAATTAAGGCCGACGCCGTGTCGGTTTTAACTGACATGGCCCTTGAATCCGAAAAGATCGACATTGCTGCGGCCGAGGCCGCAGTCGAGCGCGCAAAGGCGGCAATGAAGGAAGACCATACCTCCGAGGAAGTGGCGGCCATTCAGGCGTCGCTGCAGAAAGCGCTCGCCCAGTTGCACGTCAAACGCCGCCGCCACCACGGGTAGCATCTGGGGAGCGCGCACGTCTCGCGTGCTGGCGATTGCGTCCTCGCGATCGCACACTTTTCTGTTACAAAGCTTCGATGCGGCCACCGGAAATTCTCGGAATCATCGCCGGAAACGGCGTGTATCCTCGGCTGCTCGCTGAGGCGGCGCGAAAAGCTGGTGTAAAAAAAATCGTAGCGGCTGCATTTGGTGGCGAGACCGATCCCGTTCTCGCGGAGCATGTCGATCTGATCGAATGGATGCGCGTCGGACAACTCAATCGGCTCTTGAAGTTTTTTAACCAAAACAAAGTGCATCACGCGATCATGGCGGGGCAGATCGCGCCGAAAAACCTGTTCGATCTGCGTCCAGATTTGAAAGCGTTGATGCTGCTGGGTAAACTCAATCAGCGCAATGCAGAGTCCATCTTTGCGGCGATCGCGGATGAATTGGCCGGATTCGATGTCGAGCTTTTGCCGGCCACAACATTTCTGGAGGATTCTCTTGCAGTTGCTGGATTGGTAGCGGGAGCGAAGCTCACCCGGCAGGAGGAAGAAGACGTCGATTTGGGTTGGAAAATCGCCAAAGAAATCGCGCGGCTCGACATTGGGCAAACTGTCGTCGTGAAAAATGGAACTGTTGTCGCGGTGGAAGCGTTTGAAGGAACGAACGAAGCAATCAGGCGTGGCGGAAGGCTGGCGCGCGAAGGTGCCGTCATGGTCAAAGTCGCAAAACCAAATCAGGACATGCGTTTCGATGCGCCGGTAATCGGTGTCGAAACAATCCGGGTCGCTGTCGAAGCAAAACTGCGCGTAATTGCCGTTGAAGCGGGAAAAACCTTGCTTCTCGAACTCAACGCAATCGCCGATCTCGCGACTCACTCGAAGCTATCGATCATCGCTCGTTAGCCATTTGCTCTCGTCGCGAAGAGAACTGTTGCCAATCGATACCCGAATGGTCACAATGGCGACGGACGCTGCGAACAAATCCGCCGCGATCAATGGAGGACTAAAAGGATAGCCGCTTAAACTCAACTCGACGCGTTGTCCTATGAGTGCGCAGGGAAAGGTGATCTCGATGACGAAACTGGCACCGGGATTCATTCGCAAGGGTTTCCCACGCACTTGGTACCATCCAAGATGGCGCCTTCTTACCTGGTACCCGCGGGGTGTGCTTAACGAGGTATTCGCAGATCAGGTGATCGAATTTATCGAAATGGAGGAGCGCATTCAGGAAGCACCTTTCGATCGCTATGCCGACTTATCTGGACTGACTCACATCCGGATAGGAATCGATCATATCATCCATACCGCGCGTCGGCGCCGAAAAGTGAAGCAACCAGCGAAGTCGGCATTGTTCTCGGACAACCCGATGACCTTTGGCGTTGCGCACTCGTACGAGTTGCTGATGTCCGACGCAATGATTGAAGTCCGCGCTTTCAAAAAGCGGTCGGCAGCAGCGGAATGGCTTGAGGTGCCGCTAAAGACGCTTGCATGCCCTTCGTAAAATGGCCCAAAAACCCTAACGCGGATGTTCCCTACAGACAAAGAACATTCTACAGCACTGTGAAGCACGGACTAACATCAGCTCTACCGGGGCGACTCCAGCGTGCGCACTTAAGAGCCACAAAGCGCAATGAAGCTCCCTCCTGAAATTGAGTTTCACCGAGACATTCGCTTGCTCGTTTATCGACCGCGCGGTTTGATCGACGAGGCAGCTATCAATAGGATAATCGGTGTTATCGAAAATCTTGAAGCCGCGACACAGGAGCCTTTCAATCGATTTTCGGACACAACAGAAGCCCATGAGATTGAGCTCAACTTTAGATACGTCATTCGCGTTTCCCTTCATCTGCGTCTCTCGCACAAGGGTCGCGCCCCGGTGAAGTCAGCGATTCTCGCTACGGATTCCACCCTTGTTCATTACGCGCGATTGCTTGCTTTACTGACTGAAGGATCTTCGATCAAGGTGAAGGTATTTCAGGACCGCAAGGGAGCTGCCCAATGGCTTGGTGTACCAATCGAACGACTGGCGCCGGCGGCCACAGATCGCGGCCCAGCTGAATGAGATTAATGGAATGAAAAACATAAACCTTCCACCAGACGTCGAGTTTTACGAAGACATACATCTGATCGTCTGGAGACCGCGCGGTCTTGTGAATAAGGCGGCTGTTAACAAAATTATAACTGTTCTAGGAGAAGTCGAAACAGCGTCGAAGGAGCCTTTCAATCGATTTTCCGACACGGTGGGAGCCGACGCAGTTGATCTGAATTTCGAATACATCATTAGCGTTTCACTTTATCGACGCCGATTCTATGACAAACGCCCGCCGATCAAATCAGCAATTCTCGCCACGGATGCGACGCTTATTCATTACGGCAAGGTGCACGCCTTACTGACTCAAGGTTCTCCTATCAATGTCCGTGTGTTCCAGAATCGTAGCGAAGTCGCGCAATGGCTCAACGTACCGATCGAGCGGCTGACACCGGATTCCTGAGGCAGTGAACATCAAGCTTAAAACAATGAAGCTGCCTTTGCCGCCTGATGTCGAGTTTCACGAAGACTTTTGTCTGCTGATCCATAGACCGCGCGGTATGTTAAACAGGGCGGCGATTAACAAGATGATAAGTGTAATCGGAGAGCTAGAATTCGGGTTGAAGAAACCTTTCAATCGCTTTTTGGACACGACCGCCGCAGGTGCAGTTGATCTCAATTTAGAATACATCCGCCGCGTTTCTCTTTATCGCCGGCACTTTTACGGCAATCGGCCGGCCATAAAGACGGCTATTCTCGCGACCGATTCCACCATGGCTGATTATGGCCGATTGCATGCCTCGCTAACTCAAGGTTCTCCGATCAACGTTCGCGTCTTCCAGGATCGCAAAGAAGCCGCGCAATGGCTCGGTGTCCCGCTCGAACTGCTCGCGGTGAAAGACCGTTCATGATAGTCAACTCACAAGTTATCTGATAAACCTGACGACATGAACAAATACATCGTGGAATTCATCGGCACCTTTTTTCTTGTCCTTACGGTGGGATGCACCGGCATAGGCGCCGGCGCGGGTGTGATTGCGCCGCTCGCCATCGGCGCCGCCTTAATGGTGATGGTGTTCGCCGGCGGCCATATCTCCGGCGGTCATTACAATCCGGCTGTTACGCTTGGCGTTCTGATTCGCGGTAAAGTAAAGCCTGCCGATGTCGTGCCTTATTGGATCGCGCAATTTGTTGGGGCAGCCATTGCCGCCTTTCTCGTGATCAAGGTCCTTCGTTTGGGAGTACCTGTGACCCCAATTGCACCTAAGATGGGTCCAGCGTTGCTTGCCGAGTTTCTGTTTACATTTGCGCTTGTGTATGTCGTGTTGAACGCCGCAACCGCGGAAGGCACATCTGGAAATTCGTTTTACGGCCTTGCCATTGGTATGACCGTCATGACAGGCGCGTTTGCAGTCGGCGACATTTCAGGCGGAGCGTTCAATCCAGCCGTTGCACTCGGAATAACGCTGCTTGGTATCTCAAGCTGGAATAATATTTGGATCTATCTGGTCGCGAATTTTGCCGCAGGCGCTGTAGCAGCCGTGATTTTCCAATTGGTTAATCCGCCGATGCAAACCACCCCGATCGCAACAGACGAGCCGCCCTACGAAACGCCGCAGTAATCCTTTTCTCTGCTTCCTTCTGTTAGAATCTGAAAATATCAACCATTCAAACCAATATGATCCCACAAAAATTCATTGCAGTTATCGCTATAGTTTGCGTTTGCTTTGCAGCTTCAACTTTAAATGCGGCCACGATTCCCGCCGGAACAACGCTGAGAGTCAGTACAGTTAGTCTCATCAGCTCACAGACCGTCCCGGGAAGAAGCTTCGAAGCAAAGATTGCCCAGGACGTTTCGGTTAAGGGAAACGTTGTATTGAAAGCCGGAACCAAAGCGTTTGGAAAGATCACGGCCTCTCGTGCCAATCCTCGCAAATCGGGGCCACTCACTGTGGAACTGAACTTGATTGATCTAAATGGACGCAGGATCCCGGTAAAGACGAACAGCATTCAACCGGCAGGCCCTCCGCAGACAGCGCGACAAGCGCATTACGGACATACCGCCGGCACAACAGTGGTTAACCCGAAAACCACGCTGCAATTCCAGCTGGCAGCACCACTCAATCTGTAACTGAGCCGAACAACAGCACTGCAAACAATCAATCGTGCCATTGGAACTTCTCCAGCCTAATGCTTGGCTTCATAAAACGCTTCTATGAAGCTCAAGTTTTATGGTACGCGGGGATCCATCCCCGTCTGTGATGCCGGTTTTCAGCAATTCGGCGGCAACACCACCTGCATGCAAATCACCGATACGAACCAAATCGCCATCATTGACGCCGGCACGGGACTGCGAAATCTAGGCAGAGACCTTCGCGTCATCGGCCACAAGCAGGAGCAAATCCGTATCGCGTTCACGCACTTTCACTGGGACCACATCCAGGGCTTCCCGTTCTTTGCCCAGGCTTATGATCCCAAACAGAAAATCACGCTCCTGACGCTCGGTCGCGACCAGACAGTTAGCAATTTGCGGGAGATTTTCGAAGTCCAAATGCAGGCCGAATATTTCCCGGTCCAATTGGATCACATGGGCGCCAACTTCGAGTTCCTGCAAATCGCTGATGCCAGCGAACACTTCACCGGCATCAACAATGTGGAAACCGTAGTCACGGCTCAAAGGCATAACCATCCTGGCGGAGCGTATAGTTTCCGGATTGAGCGAAATGGGAGGGTGCTCGTCGTGTGCACGGATGTCGAGCATGGCGAGCAGATCGATCCGCGGCTGGTGGAGTTGGCGCGCGGCGCTGATTTATTAGTCCATGACGCGCAATACACGGCTGAGGAACTGCAGAAGCGGCGCGGATGGGGACACAGCAGCTTCGATCAAGCGATGCAGGTCGCGGAAATGGCCGGCGTGAAGCGCCTGGCCCTCACGCATCACGACCCCGATCACGACGACGAGTTTCTTGAGCGCATCGAGAAATTATGTCGAGAACGGTTTCCCAACGCGGTGCTTGCCCGCGAAGGAATGGAAATCCCGATCTGAGAGGCAATCTGAGGCTGCAACTCGGGGGCGTCAGCCGAGTAGCAACCGCTAGCCCTCGAGGATCGCGGCATTGCCGCGGCTCCGCACGACCGGTTGATCGGTGATGATAACAGTTGTGCCGGGTTGCAGGGTGTCGTAAACCTTTTGCGCAAACTCCGGGTTGATACGGAGGCGCGCAGCGATCTTCTCGGCAGGAACGCTGCGGCCTCCGCTCGTTACGCTCATCCACCGGCGCGCGAAGCGGCCCGGAGCAAGCGAGCTTTGCCGGTCGGTGGTTCCTTCGAGCAGCGAGTAGACATGGTCCCCAAGCGATCCGCGTCCGTCGATCTCGACAGCGGCCCGCCCGATGGGATTGCCGTTGCGATAGACGTAGAGCGCGCG
>QHQO01000117.1 GCA_003221195.1 Verrucomicrobiota bacterium | reverse complement strand
CTTCCCAGGTCGAAGCGATTTTAATCAACACCCGCTCGCGCGGAATTTTTCGCTCCTCGTAAAGCTTCATCAACCGGCGCGCTTTATTGATCGAACCCTCGACATCGTATGACAATCGCGCGTCGGTCTCGGTCGACACGCGTCCTGGCACAATTTCGAGAATGTCCGTGCCGAACTGGACCAGCAGATGATCACATATGTCTTCAATCTGCTCGAGGCCGCTTAGGCCTGATTTCTTGCGTTCAGCCAGTACCTCCTCGAGCAGACGCGCGTACTCTGGCTTTTGCGTGGCGGCGTAAACCAGACTCGGATTCGTCGTCGCATCCTGCGGCTTAAAATCCTTGATCGATTCAAAGTCGGCGGTATCGGCTACGACTTTGGTAAATTTCTTCAGTTGCTCGAGCTGATTCGGTTTCGTTTCAGCTTTTTTTTGTTCAGCAACAACTGTGCTCATAATATTTCCTCCCCTTTTTAAACGTATGCCCG
Organism: Verrucomicrobiota bacterium; assembly: GCA_003221195.1. Classification (GTDB taxonomy): domain Bacteria; phylum Verrucomicrobiota; class Verrucomicrobiia; order Chthoniobacterales; family UBA10450; genus Udaeobacter. The sequence continues at coordinate 14,655 of QHQO01000117.1, read as the reverse complement.
AACCAAGGATCGACAAATGATAAAGTCTCGGGTCGCACGTCTCCTTTTTTGGTTCGCTGGCGCAAGCGAGAACGCATGTCCGATGTTTTACGCGGAAACAGCGGGCCGCGCTTCAGCCGGGCGCCTTGAGCCAAGCGCGGCCCTGACGAAATTATTCCCAAGTTCCCACATTGGTCCCGGAAATTTGCGGCATTCGGTGAGCACGTCGTCGAGCGCATTAACGAACATATCGACTTCTTTTTCGCCAATGATCAATGGCGGTAAAATCTTCATCACGTCCATCGCGTGGCCTGCGACTTGGGTGAGAATGCGGTGTTTGCTCAGCATTTGTGTCACGATCATTTGCGCGAAAAGCACCTTGTCGATCTTGTGCAACAGCTTCCACGCCATCTTCAGTTTGAACTCCTGTGGTTCATGAAACTCGATTCCGATCATGAGCCCTTTTCCGCGCACTTCTTTGATGAACGAGTGTTTCGCACGCAGCGTGTCCACTTTTTCCATCAGCAAAGCGCCCATTTTCGCGGAATTCTCAGTTAGCTTTTCGTTGTCGATTATTTCCAGTGCTGCCAATCCGCACGCCATCGCGAGATTGTTGCGTCCGAATGTTGTCGAATGGACGACACAACGGTCCATGCGCGAAAAAGTTTTTTGATAAATATCTCGGCGGGTTACGATCGCACCGCAGGGCACGTAACCGCCGCTTAGCGTTTTAGCCAGGGTGATGATGTCCGGTTCCAGATTCCAATGTTGAAATCCAAACATTTTTCCTGTGCGACCGAGCCCTGTTTGCACTTCGTCGGAGATCAGCAGCGTGCCGTATTTCCGGCAGAGTTCCTGCGCGCGAATCAAGAAATCGGTCTTGGAAGTTTGACAGCCTTTTCCCTGAACAGTCTCAATCACGAAAGCCGCTACGTCGCGCGAACGCAATTGTCTGTCCAATGCTTCGATGTCATCGAGTGGCACACGTGCATCGAATCCTTCCACCAACGGTCCGAAGCCTTCGGTGAAACTTTCGCACCCCATTAACGATAACGAACCAAGACTCAGTCCGTGAAATGCGCTTGCAAGCGAAACCGCTCGCTTACGTCCCGTGGCAGCGCGCGCAAACTTCAACGCGCCTTCCATCGCTTCAGTTCCTGAATTGCAGAAGAACACAGCGTTTAGATGTGACGGGGTTCGTTTCGTCAACGCCTCGGCAAGTAACCCACTCAAGAGCGAGCAATCCATCTGCACCATGTTTGGCAGATCGAGATCGAGAACATCGCGAATCGCTTGTTTCACTATTGGATGATTCCGCCCGATGTTGAAAACGCTGTAGCCGCTTAAAAAATCCAGGTACGGCTGATTATCCATGTCATACAAGTACGCGCCTTCAGCTCGCGCGTAGACCTTGTCGAACCCGATCACTCGCTGCGCCTGCACCAGTGTCGAGTTTAGGTGTCTCTCGTGGAGTTGGTAATTTTCACCCAGCCGCGCTGCGATAATTTCCTTCAGATCAAAAGCCATCCAGTGATGTTCTGCGATTTGCGCTCGAAACGCAAATTACGGCTGCCAGTCGCGGTAAACGGTTTGTGCACCCACCTGCAAATTCCTCTCGGTCACAGCGTGGTGCCCGAGTTGTTCCACCAGCCAATTGGAACCACTCCCAACTTGTTGCGTGCCGGCACGCATACGCTCCAACTCTGCAAACGGTCGAAAATTCTGCGACGCGATCGGCGCCATTCCATCGGTCAAATCAGCCGCGACGAAGAACGGCACGATGCGCGCATGAACCGAACAGCCGATTTCTTCCATGATGGTTGCGATTTTCAGACACGCCTTCGAGCAATCGCGGATCATTCTCGAGTTGCGCCGCAGTTGTGCCTTTTGGAATCGAATGCACGATCATCGACGAATTCATCCATTCCGGCGTCATGAACGCTTGCAGCGCGCTCTTCGCGATTGCGCCGTGCCCGGCGCATTTCGATAAAATCAAACACCACGCCGATAAGCACGGTCATCGCCGTTGCGATATTGCGATTGTTCCCAATAAATCCACGACGACAATCTGCTCCAGTGCGAGAAAATAAAAAGCCGCAGGATCATTTCGACCCTGCGGCTTTTGAATTCTTGACCAACCACTCCTTGCCACGTCGTAGCTAAGGCAGGTCAGTCTTAGTCTTCAACAACTACTCGCTCGACGACCCGTTCCCTTTCAGGTCCGGTGTAGTAAACTCGCACCTTCTGCCCGGCGCGCAGCGGAGCGGTCACGATTCTGCCTGCGCCGTCGACGACTCGCGCGGCCGTACCCAGAGCGAAGCTGACTGGCCCTTGGTCACCCTTGACCACAACAGTCTTGCCGGGCTCATACGTGGTTACGGTACCGGCTGTGTAGGTTGTGCTCGTTGTCTGTGTCGTTGTTGCTGGTTCAGTTGTTGTTTCAGTTGTTGTTGTGCTCGTCTGCGCAAACGCCAGTGGCGCAACTAATGTGCAGGCGAGAGCAATTATTGTTCTCTTCATATATACCTCCCTTGTTTATTTTGATGGTTTCTCCCGAGCGTCATGCTCTGGAACTTGTGCGGGCGTTCCTGGATTAAGCCCATTTTCACTTGGACGGGTGGGTGCCGCCGCTATTCGAATGGGGCGCGCTTCTATCAATCTAACACGACTACGTGATCGACCAGACGCCTGTCACCCATGTTCGCGTAGAACACGACCACACGCGCGCCAGGTTTAATCGGGCCGCGTACGGGTCGCCCAAACTTATCGTAGACGAGTCCAGGGCCGTACAGATCAAACCGCTCCGGATTCGCTCTGTCCGTGCGAACGACCAGGGTTCCGGCAGGCTGGTAAGTGGCCGCGCTGGCTGGCTCAGCCGATATAACCGGTGCTGTTACCGTTACTCCTTCTACACTGGTTATTGCGGTCGTTGTCCGATAATGCCGTGTGCGGTTTGTAGTAGTCTGCGCAAATGCTGGCGATGCAATGAGCACACACGCGAGAGCGACAATTCCTTTGTTGACCATGATACCTCCCTTTTGTTGATACCCAAGGTTCGTAGTTCGAAGAGTTAACGGACGCTTCTAAAATGTCGCAACTTGATGAAAATTCTTATTTTGAATGATTGAGCCGTCTTGCGGATTCGTTAACGTGAATCTGTCGATGATCAGCCAGATGCCGACTGCCGAGCCAGCAGTCACCCCAGAACTCGTCAAGCAACACGGCCTCACCCTGGAGGAATTCGACCGAATTAAGAAAATCCTCGGGCGCCAGCCAAATTTCACCGAGCTGGGAATTTTCTCAGTAATGTGGAGTGAGCATTGCTCCTATAAAAACTCGAAGAAAGAACTGAAGAAATTTCCGACTACAGGGCCCGGCATTTTGGTAAAAGCCGGTGAGGAAAACGCAGGGGTTGTCGATATCGGCGATGGTTGGGCCATCGCGTTCAAGATGGAGAGCCACAATCATCCGAGCGCGATCGAACCGTTCCAAGGCGCAGCCACCGGTGTCGGAGGGATTATCCGCGATATCTTTACCATGGGGGCACATCCGGAATTTTGTCTGAATTCTCTGCGGTTTGGACCGATCACTGGTGAAAATTCGAAATTCGAAATCCAAAATCCGAAATTAGTGGCAAATCGGCGGTTGTTTACCGGAGTCGTCTCCGGGATTGCGCACTACGGAAATTGTGTTGGGATTCCTACGATGGGCGGTGAAATCTATTTTGATGAGAGTTTCGAGGGCAATCCCCTCGTAAATGTTTTTTGTCTTGGTGTGTTGCGTCACGAGCAACTGGCGCGCGGCGCCGCAACCGGCGTTGGTAATCCAGTTTTTTATGTCGGCGCGGAGACAGGACGCGATGGCCTGGCCGGGGCGGCGTTCGCTTCGCGCGAATTGACCGAGCAATCGCGCGAAGATCGTCCGGCAGTGCAAGTGGGCGATCCGTTCAAAGAGAAACTTTTGCTCGAAGCGTGTCTCGAGCTTCTTAGTCATGATGTCGTCGCCGGAATCCAGGACATGGGCGCAGCGGGGCTAACATGCTCGACGTGTGAAACCGCCAGCCGCGCTGGAAGCGGTATCGAAATTGACCTTGCGAAAGTTCCAAAACGCGAGCCCGGCATGACGCCATACGAGATTTTGTTAAGCGAATCGCAGGAACGGATGCTGATCATCGCGAGGCGCGGGAAGGAAGACGTGGTCCGCGCAATTTTCGAGAAATGGGATGTGCCGTGCGTCGAGATTGGCCGCGTGGCCGACGACGGCATGATGCGCGTGCGTAATAACGGCGAGATTTCCGCAGAGATTCCGGCCAAGGCGCTGGCTGACGAAGCGCCTCTTTATTCGCGGGAAGCGAAACGTCTTGCAGCCGCAATCGATGACCGCGATCTGACGAATCTCGCCAAGATCGACAATCTCGAAGCTCTACGCCAACTATTGCGTGATCCGACTATTGCATCGAAAAACTGGGTATATCGGCAATACGATCACACTGTGCGCACCGGTACGCTCGTGAAGCCCGGTTCGGACGCGGCCGTTTTCCTTGTCCGTTATGCAGACAAAATCCTGGCTGCGACTACGGATTGTAATTCACTCTATTGCGCACTGGATCCGCGGGAGGGCGGAAAGATTGCCGTAGCCGAAGCGGCGCGAAATCTTACCTGCTCGGGTGCGCGTCCGCTTGCGGTCACCGATAACCTAAACTTCGGCAATCCCTACAAGCCCGAGAACTTTTGGCAGTTGCGCGAAGCAGTCGAAGGCATCGCCGAAGCTTGTCGCGCGTTTGGCACGCCAGTCACCGGCGGAAATGTTTCTTTATACAATGAGAGCCCGGCAGGTGTGGTAGATCCAACACCGACCATCGGCATGGTCGGTTTGATCGACAAAGAAGAGCACATCACGACGCAATGGTTCAAGAACGAGGGCGACGTGATTATTTTGGTTGGCGCAATCGCCAGCACTTTGGCCGCGGGCGCCGACCGCGGGGATGAAAAGACTGGCCACGACAAAGAAGCCGGGACGAGCGCTCTTGGCTACAGCCTCGGAGGCTCACGTTATCTCAAGGTTTGTCACGGCTTGAAAGTTGGCCCGCCGCCATGTGTTGATCTGGCGTACGAAATTAAGATCCAAAATGCAGTGGGCGCATTGATTCGCGAAGGCGTGGTAAAAAGCGCCCATGATTGCAGCGAAGGCGGTCTCGCGGTCTCGCTTGCTGAATGTTGTTTTCATCCGGAAAAACTTTTCGGGGTGGAAATCGATTTTAAAGCAGGCGACACGGCTGCCATCACATTGTTGTTTAACGAATCGCAATCGCGGATCGTTCTTTCCGTCGGCCCCGAAAACCTGCAAAAGACAATTTCCATGTTGCAAGATCGGCAAATTCCATTTCAACAACTTGGCACAGTTGGCGGCGACCAGCTTCGCATCCGCGTCGGCAACGAAGAATTTTTCTGGCCAGTTAGCGATCTTTACGATGATTGGTGGAACGCCATCCGCCGCGCAGTGGAAAGCGATTTAGCAGCCGAGGGAATCCCGAGTCTATGAAGCGCGATATCAACGTAGCCTTTTGGGGGCATTTGGAATCTCGCTGGACATCGAGAACGATTCGTTGAACCGCGCGTAATTTGGTGAATTATTGAGTGTGATCTCTCCAGACAAGCTCGACATAATCAAAGCCGAGACCGATCCGTTCCCGCAGCATGAATGCGGGCTGTTCGGCGTATTCGGTCATCCGAACGCAGCGGTCCTAAGTTATTACGGTCTGTTTGCTTTGCAGCATCGAGGCCAAGAGAGCGCGGGAATTGTCACCAGCAACGGTCCGGGCACGACCTTTCTCCAGCACAAAGATATGGGCCTTGTGTCACAGGTGTTCGGGCAGGATGAACTGGCGAGGCTGAAAGGGACACGCGCCATCGGGCACACGCGTTATTCGACCACCGGAACAAGCACGATTAAAAACGCGCAACCCTTCGTGGTCGACTGTGTGCGCGGCCAAATGGCAATTGCGCACAATGGTAATTTGATCAATGCCGATTTTTTGCGCGACGAGCTGGAACGAAAAGGCTCCATTTTCCAAACCACCGCCGACAGCGAAATCATTTTACATCTTTTAGCGCAACCCTCGAAGAATGGCGGAAATGTTCTCGCGGCCTTGCGCCGGATTCAAGGAGCGTTCTCGCTCATCATCATGAGTGAACGGGAACTAATCGCGGTTCGCGATCCGTTTGGCTGGCGGCCGCTTTCCCTGGGCAGACTCGATGACGCTTATATTGTGGCATCTGAGACGTGTGCCTTTGACCTGATTCACGCGGAGTTCGTCCGCGAAATTGAGCCCGGCGAAGTATTGATTGTCGATGAGAACGGCTTGCGCTCCGAAAGGCCGTTTCCGGATGAGCGGCCAGCGTTTTGCATGTTCGAATACGTCTATTTCGCGCGCCCGGACAGTATGATCGGCGGTGTTAACGTCGGAAAAGTGCGCATGGAAATGGGACGCGAACTGGCAAGAAAATTTCCGGTCGATGCGGATATCGTTGTTCCTGTACCTGACTCGGGTAACTATGCCGCTCTTGGTTTTTCGGAGGAACTAAAGATTCCTTTTGCCCATGCTTTTGTCCGCAACCATTACATTGGCCGCACATTTTTGCAGCCAAGCCAACTCATCCGCGATTTCGATGTGCGGGTAAAGTTGAATCTGATCAAGGAAATGGTAGCCGGGAAACGAGTCGTGGTTGTCGACGACTCGATCGTGCGCGGGACGACCGCGCGAGCGCGCGTCGTGAACTTGCGCGAAGCCGGCGCAAAAGAAGTGCACATGCGTGTAAGCTGTCCTCCACACCGGTTTGCTTGTCATTACGGAGTCGACTTTCCCGATCCGGATAAGTTGATTGCAAACCAGATGTCGATGGAAGACATCTGCAAATACCTCGGTGTTGACAGCCTCGGTTACCTCGATGTGGAAGGCATGGTACGGGCGACGGGAAGGCCGATGAATAGCTTTTGCCTGGCCTGTTTCAACGGAGATTATCCCCTGGCCGTCGATCCTGCGTTAGACAAGTTCATCATGGAGAAACGGGACCAGCGCGCCAAAGCACTCGCCGATCAGGAAGCACATCCGACGTTATTCGCGGATTTGAAATAGTAGCTTGTCATTTCGAGCGGAGCGAAGCGGAGTCGAGAATGGAGCGACTGGGAAGCCGCGACATAGACGGGAAAGGCCGGAGGCTGATGCGAACGGGAGTGAGCGAATCAAATCTCTTGCTGTTAAGATCAAAAGCAGAGATGTCTCGACTTCGCTCGACATGACAAAGAAGCAAAAAGCTTACGCTCGTGCTGGGGTTGATGTCGATCTTGGCAATAAACTCAAGCGCGGTATCCAATCACTCGTTAGGCAAACGCATGGACCGCAAGTGTTAGGCGGGATTGGCGGTTTCGGCGGTTTGTTTCGAGCGAACTTCCCTGCGATGCGCGAGCCGGTGCTGGTTGCAAGCATCGACGGAGTGGGGACAAAATTAAAAATCGCGTTTGCTGTGAACAAGCACGATACCGTTGGCGCCGATCTGGTTAACCATTGCGTAAACGACATCGCCGTCCTGGGTGCACGTCCTCTATTCTTCCTGGATTACATTGGCTGCGGAAAACTCAAACCCCGCGTGTTCCAACAATTGCTCCGGGGTTTTTCGCGCGCCTGCCGATCGGCGAGGTGTGCTCTTCTCGGCGGCGAGACGGCGCAGATGCCAGGAATGTATCGCAACGGGGAATACGATCTCGCTGGTTGCATCATCGGTGTCGTGGACCGCGGCAATATCATCGACGGCAAGAAAATCCGGCCGGGCGACGTAATTCTAGGGCTGGAATCAAACGGTTTGCATACAAACGGCTACTCACTGGCTCGAGAGATTTTGTTCGGTAAAATGAACCTCAAAATTGGTTCGCGTCTGCCCGGCTCAGCAACGGCGGTCGGAAAGGAATTGCTGCGCGTACACAAAAATTATCAGCCGCTTCTGGCAAAAATTCCAACTGGCCCGATTAACGGTCTGGCTCATATCACAGGCGGCGGTCTCATTGATAATTTGCCGCGAATTTTGCCAGCAAATTGCGACGCGGTAATCGAAACGAGAAAGTGGCGTGCGCCACGCATCTTTCAGACCTTGCAGCAAAACGGAAATATCGATCTTCATGAGATGTATCAGGTATTCAATATGGGTATCGGAATGGTGGCGGTTGTTTCCGAACGCGATGCAGGGCGCGCGATGCGGATCTTGGAAGCAAAACGAATCGGCCAAATCGTACGCGGAAGCGGCACGGTGTGTTTGAAGTTCTGACCCCAAAGTCGAGCCGCTATTCAGGAAGACTCGGCGAGACCTCGTCCACGGTACTCGCTGGAATCTCAACTTGGGGAATTGACTCGCTTCGGGCGACTTTGCCTCGGCGCGTCACTCGGTGCAGACCCGCCCGATGCGCTGCAAGATCAACAAGTTCGGCCACGCGCGACTTCAGCAAACGCGCTCTCGTCCAGAGGAAGCCGAGAAACAGCATATAAGGAACAAGGACCCAAAGATCCACGTGCGAAATGTTGAGCTGCCGATAGATCAACAAACTTAAGACAATGAGATTGAAAATAATGGTCGTCGTAACGAACCGGTTGCGAAGCCGGACGCGGGTCAAACACTTACCGCCGCCGTGATACTCAGTGACAGTCTGAAGCGCGATGCTCCACCAAAAATTCCCATAGATTTGAATGTCCCACTCATTCCATCCACTATCAGTGGAATAGCGCCAGCCTTCTTCATCCAGCAACTCGAAGATGGCGCCAAGCAAGTAGTGGCGGTCCCTTCCCTGTTCGCTCCAAAAAACTCGGCGACTTAGACTGCCCGTAATACGGCTGCGCTCCGGTAGATGTTCGTGTGCTCGAATCACGCCTGCGGGCGTACGCTTGAAATGCAGCCACGTGAAATAACGGGAGAATCCACGCACGAGCGGTTGGACGAAAGCTAGAAACATCACAAGCAGCCGCGCGCCCGCCGTATCGAATTTTGGCTCAATGGAAGCTCGCACCATGTAGGAAAGCGCGACACATAGCGTGCCTCCAAGCATGAGGTACGGAACAATGCGCAACGCCGGCAGAAAAATCCCAAGACCGAACAGAAAAATTGTCAGGGCAAACCACTCAATGCTGCTCAAGTAGGCGGCTACGTCTGACTGAGGTGCGGGATAAATCGATTGAAAAAAACCTTCACCGAACATTCCATGATAGATCACTGGCCGGTTAACGAACCAGCTGAATCGAGGCGTTCCGTAGATTTGCCCACGCCATTTTGCGGTCCCTGTTGGTCCGAAAAAGATCAAATGCTTAAAACGCAGCAGCGATTCCGCTTCGCCGTAACCGTCCTGCTGCCTCAAAAAAGCCCGAAGCGTAAAACGCCGATAGTGCCACACGATCGCAGTCGGACTGAAGGCAACGACCCACCCAGCCTGCTGAATTCGCCAGCAAAAATCGACGTCATCACCTGCTTTGCGGTATTCGGTGTCAAAGCCGCCCACGCCCTCAAACGCCCACCGATAAAAAGCCATGTTACAACCCGGAATATGCTCGGCGACCACATCGGTAAGCAATACATGGCTCGGTCCACCGGGTGCCGCCGCAACGCAGGCCTGAATCCAACTTTTGGCTGGCGGCGTGACATTCGGTCCACCCACTCCAGCGTAATCACCGCTTACAAGAGTGCCGATGAGATAATACAGCCAATCGGGATCAACCATGCAGTCAGAATCGGTGTAGGCGAAGACTTCACCCTTAGCTGCGGCCGCGCCGGTATTCCGGGCGTGGCTCAATCCTTGATTGCTTTGATGAATGTAACGCACCCATGGGAACTGCGCTGCGATATAAGATGTATCATCGGTCGATCCGTCATCGACCAGGATGATCTCATACTGGGGATAGTTAAGTTTACCTAACGAATCAAGGCAGGACGCAAGAGTCGGCCCACCGTTGTACGAGCAAACAATAACCGAAACGAACGGCGCCTTCGGCAAGGGACGATGCGGCAGGGTGGAATCGTTCCGCCCCAGTTTCTCCTCCAGCGTGTAGAACGCCTTCTTTGGCTGGCGTTCCCGCGTAACGATCCCAAACGCCCAATCGGTAATTTCCTGCCCGCCGGTAAACCATTCGTCCGTCCAGGTAAAAAAAATGGTTCCAGCAAGACCGCATTTTACGACGCTGTCGATGTGCCAACCGAGCATCTCGGCTTGCTCATCCTGTGAATGCCGGATCGTATCCATACCGAATTCCCCCAGGATAAGCGGATGCTCGCCCGTGAGATTTTGCAGTCGCAATAGATAGCCTTCGAAATCACGCTGATTGTGGAGGTAAACATTGAAACAGCAAAAATCGGCATTCTGCGGCAGCAGATATTCCGTCGGCGGGTACGTGGCATAGGAAAAGAGGGCATCCGGATCGATGGCACGCCCGATTCGAATCAGTTCCTCTACAAATTCAATCACTCGGCGAGCGCCAAGCCAGCGGGCCATCGTGCTGGAGATTTCGTTACCCACGAGATAACCGAGAATTGCTGGATGCCCGGGGTATTTGCTCACTGTTGTCCGGACTGCTGCGGCAATTTGCTTGCGAATCGATCTTTCGCGTAGGAACTCGATATGTTTTTCCCAGGGAAGTGTCACCAGCACCCGCATGCCAGCGTTAGTGCACCGGTCGAGAAACCAAGGCGGCGGTGCATGATAAATCCGCACAACATTCAGGCCGGCTTGTCGCATGAGCGCGAGATCGGCATCCACTTGCTCGGGCCGACCGAGATAGTTTCCTTCGGTATCCGGCTTGAAGGGACCGTACGTGACGCCTTTGACGAAAAACTTCTTGTCACCTTCCAAAAAGAATTTCGCCGCCGAGCGAATTCGCGAATCCTTAGTCGTTGTCATGTCGAGCGAAGTCGAGACATCTCTCGATCAATGTTTTCTTGTTGAGGGCAAGGCACTCCTCCCAGCCTTCGCATAAAGCTACGGCCGGGCAACCCCGAATACTCTCGGGATCGGGACAACAAAGAAGAAGGGATCGCGGCTTGCAGAGACGTCGTTTCTTGAATGGAATGATCTATAGCTCTCTTAATGCTTCGCGCATCGCACTGCTTGTGCGTTCCACATCTTCCGGCAAGTGTGCTGTGGATAAAAACCCGGTTTCAAACTGCGATGGCGCGAAGTAGATGCCGCGCTTTAAACAAGCATGAAAGAATCTCGCGAATATTTTTAAATCGCTCCGCCGTGCGCTCGCGAGATCGAGAATCGGTCCCGGGGCGAAGAACAAACAGAACATCGAACCGACCTGGTGAAAACTAATGTTGGCCTTGGTGTCATTGATGGCACTCCGCGTGAGCTGTTCGAATTGCGTGCCAATCTCTTCCAGCAATTTCCATCCATTGATGCGTTCGAGCTCACGAAGTTGCGCGAGACCCGCAGCCATGGCCAAAGGATTGCCAGATAAGGTGCCCGCCTGATAAACGGGGCCATCTGGCGAAAGCTGGTCCACGATTTCAGCCCGGCCGCCAAATGCGCCGACTGGTAATCCGCCGCCAATCACTTTCCCCAGCGCCGTAAGATCAGGTTTGATTCCGTAAATTTCCTGGGCGCCGCCGCGCGAGAGACGGAAACCAGTAATTACTTCGTCGAAGATCAAAAGCGCATCATTGAGCTTGCATTCCTTTCGCAGCATCGACAGAAAATCGTCGCCCGGGAGATAAAGACCAGCGTTCGCCGGGACAGGCTCCACAATTACTGCTGCGATCTCGCGCCTGTTCTCGGCAAACGCCTCCCGAACAAGGTTGGCATTGTTGAATGGAAGTGAGATGGTGAGATCGGCAAATGCTTGCGGCACGCCCGCGCTGTCGGGCCGCCCGTGAGTAAGCACGCCACTCCCTGCTTTCACCAGTAACCCATCGACATGCCCGTGATAACAACCGTCGAACTTGATGATCCTGTCGCGCCCGGTGAACGCACGGGCGAGACGAATACACGACATGGTCGCTTCCGTGCCGCTGTTCACCATCCGCACTTTTTCGATCGACGGAATCCAATCACAGATCAATTCCGCCATCTCGACTTCCAACGGATTCGGAATTCCAAAACTTAAGCCGCGCGTTGCAGCCTCCCGCACTGCGTCCACAACGACTTTCGGCGCGTGACCGAGAATCGCCGGTCCCCAGCTTCCCACGTAGTCGATGTATTCCTTCCCATCGACATCCCAAATCTTTGCGCCCTTCCCATGCGTCACAAAAAAGGGCGCGCCATTCACGTTGCGAAACGCGCGCACAGGTGAGTTGACGCCGCCGGGAATATATTTCTGCGCAGCATGAAACAATTCGGAAGAACGGGAAGTCATTTTCAGTCAAAACGTCCAACGCCCAACGCCCAACGTCCAACGCTGAATTTCCGTGGATCGCACCATCACTCCACTGATCACCAATCACCGATCACGAATCACATTGATTGGTACGAATCGCTTCGCCGCGTTGACACGCTATGCTCCCACGTTACGCTCATTCCTCGCACAAATGGCGGGGTAGCCAAGTGGTAAGGTCGCGGTCTGCAAAACCGCTATTCGCGGGTTCGATTCCCGCCCCCGCCTCTCTTACTGAACACTACGTGCGAAACAGCACGACACTTCAGCGAGTTCTCTACCAAAGTTCGCGGTCAACGGGAGATGGCCTCTGCGCGCAGCAGTTTTCCGTAAAGGATGAAGCCTACGACGAGCAGAATTACGGAAAGCACCATTGAACAAAAGTGAATGCGCAATACTCCTGACTTGGGAAATGAGACGATGCCGATTGAACTCAAGGCGACATCGATGGCGAGCAACGCGATGTAAGTCCAAAAGATAAGCCCGCGGAAATCCAGTGTGATCCAATTGCCGCCTCCTTTTTCAGTGAGCGCCAGATCGAGCAAGTACATGGGAATCGCCAGCAGGCCAAGAAATAGACAAATGATCAGATGTTTACGCCAGATGGGCTGCATAGGGCTTACGTGCTACCGAAATAAGAAGATACGACGCTTCGCGTTTTCTGAAACAAAGAGCCGCCATGCGGTTAAGCGTGGCGGCTCATTCTTTCAGTTAGTTGACAGGTTTAGGGATTATTCAGGACGGTTTGCGGTTCCAGTCCACCACCGCGGATTCGTCCCGTGGCGAATTTGTTCAGTTGAAGCTGGGCGCTCACTTTCTGAATTTGCGACGCCTGCTCTTTCAGTTCTTCTTTGAGAGTCTTCATTTCCTTTTGCTGCTGCGCGATGATCGCTCCCTGGTCCTGCACTGTGCGATGCTCTTTAAGGAACTCATTGAGCAACATCGCGTTGATCGCTTCGTAGCGGACCGTGTAGGGTTTGCCTTGCTCGTCGCGAGCCACCAAGTCAGGGTTAACCTTCTCCACTTGCTCAGCCACAAGGCCGAATTGCGGGATGCCAGCAGGGTCAAGGTCCTTCTTGTAGCGAAACGTCACCGGTTTTAGCGCGAGGATCGCTTCGCTCGCTTTTGTTCATAGGTTTGATTTCGTCCTTGAAACGCTCCGACGAGACTACAGTGCCAAGATGACCGTTGGTGTCTATGATAACGCCAACGCCTCCTGCAACGGTCGCCCCACTAATGCCCCGATATTGCCTTATCGACGCGCTCGCCAAAACACATCCGAGAACGATTTGAATCACGAATGTCTTGTACTGTCTTTGAAAACAGCTTGGCGCGATTGACCTTCAGCGTTTTGGCAGAGCGGACGTGAAAAGGGAATTTCGTCCGTGTAGCGAGCGAAGACGTGCGACCGCGAGCCACTGAATCAATGGTTTCTGGAAATTTTTCAAACTTTTTTCGAAACTTTGCCTCGCTGTTGCTGGAGAAGGAGATGAGAGGTGGACCAAAAATGCAAACAAAATTTCTCCTGACACCCGTAACTGCGGCCGTTCAGCAACCACAACCCAAACAACCAGAAACAAATAAATAAAAATAAATAAACAAAACAATCACAACGCTCGCGGCGCTAATCGCCGGGGACGGCGGGCTAAGATTAATTTTAAGGCAAGAGCTGGTCAGTGGGCCCGAACCGTTCCTCCACTGGCGAAGACGCCGACCGTTCAAATACTGACGATCAGCAACGTTCCCAGCGATATTTTGGAGGCGATCGATGAGCTCGCCGCCAGGCAAGATCGCAGTCGTTCAAGTTTCGTCCGGCGCGAGTTGCAACGCATCGTTGCCGAGTACCAGGCGAAGGAAGCGCTTAGTAAATCGCGATGAAAATCGAGACTTCTGTTTTTTCGCGGATGCGAAGCTGGCTGCGTTTGTTGAATGGAATCGGCGATGATCTGCCGGCAAAATCGGCGTGATTTGGAATCTTACACGTCGAGCTCGGGCTTCACCATGAAGCTTTCAAGTTCGACATCATCCGCGAGGGGCCAACCAGTTTTGGGGCTGAGTATCATATCGTCCTCGCAGCAATTCACGGAGCTCGCCAGGGCGCGCCAAACAAAATCCTTGACGCTGAATCCCGCAAATCGCGCGGCTCGACGGATGCGCTTCCGGATTGAAGGCTCTTCGCACAGTGTAACGCCAAAACCGGCAGGCGCTCTCTCTTCATAGAGGCGGTCGCCGCGAACTAACTGCGCGGGCAAGCGGCGGCGGCTGTAAAGTTCTAG
>QHQO01000140.1 GCA_003221195.1 Verrucomicrobiota bacterium | reverse complement strand
CCTGGAGTTGACCGTCTTCGCCGAAAGTTCCGTGAATGGTGATGAACGCAAGATCGACATCTTTCGGAAGCGCGAAGTTTTCATCACGAACATCGACATCGACGACTTCTGCGCCTAACGAGCGAAGCGCTTTGGAAACGCCGCGACCAGTCGCCAACGACACATCGCGCTCAGATCCAGGGCCGCCCATTAACACTGCAATTTTTTTCGGTAAACTTCGATCTGTTGCCATCGTCAGCCCGGTTCTCCCACGATTTGCACTTCGGTTTCCAGTTCGATTCCGCGCTTAGCCCGCGCAGTCGCCTTGATCTCTTCGATTAACTCCAGCATTTCTGCCGCTGTCGCGCCGCCGTCATTGACAATGAAATTCCCGTGAACCTCCGAGACCCGAGCTTTTCCGACAGCCAAATTTTTCAGTCCCAACTCGTCAACCAGTTTTCCCGCAGGACATATGTCCGGATTTTTAAAAATACAGCCCGCGCTTTTCGCTGCCGGCTGTGATGTCCGCCGTTTTTCCTGTGACGCTTGCAGCTTGCGAACAATTTCTTCGAGCGGCGCAGGCTCGCCACGAAAAACGGCGGACACTGCGAAATTTTTCGCCAGCAACGGGAAATTCCGGTAATACACTTCAAGTTCGTCCCGTGTTTTTGTGTGTGCCTCGCCATTCGCATCGAGATAGCGAACACGCACAATATTGTCGAAGGTTTGCATGCCCATCGCGCCCGCGTTCATGCGCAAGCCGCCTCCGACCGTGCCCGGAATTCCTTCCAGCCACTCCAGCCCGCCAATGCCGGCCGCTTTGCCCGCGTAAGCAACTTCTTTCAATTTCGCCCCAGCGCCGGCGCTGATCTCGACTCCGTTGATCTCGATCTTCTCGAAATCGCCACCGCACGGATGAACAACTGCGCCGCGAATGCCGCCATCGCGAACCAGGAGATTCGACCCGCGGCCCATCACGAAAAGCGGAAGATTTTCCTCCCGGCAAAACCGGATCAACTTCGCAAAGGCTTTCTCATTTCGCGGCTCGACCCAGAATTGCGCAGGGCCGCCTACTCGAAGAGTCGTATGCTTCGAGAGCGGCTCATAGAGGCAGACTTCACCGTCTTCGCCCACGATCTCTTTCAACTTTTCAGCAGTAACCAAGTCGGCAGCGAGGGCAGATAACTGCTCGTGAATATTTCCGGCACCGAGACTCAAAACGAGGTCACCGGCCTCGAGCATGCTTCCGATAGCCCGGCGGACCCATTCCAAACGGGATTCGTATCTGACACCGCGATGTCCGTGCGCAACGATTTCGTCAGCGATCAGTTGTCCGGTCACTCCCGGAATCGGCGCCTCGTTCGATCCATAAATATCCGTTACCACCACGCGATCCGCATCATCGAACGCGCGACCAAATTCCTTCCGCAATGCTTTTGTGCGAGAATAACGGTGCGGTTGAAACATGGTCAGCACGCGCTTGCGCCCGACCGATCTCGCCGTCTCTAGCGTGGCGCGGATTTCCGTCGGGTGATGTCCGTAATCGTCCACCAAAAGAAATCGCGGGCTGTCGTACTTGATTTCGAAGCGCCGCCGCGCGTGCTCAAACTTTGCGAGCGATTTCGCGATTTTTTCAAACGAGATGCCGAGCTCTGATGCCAGCGCGACGACTCCCAGCGCGTTGTGAACGTTATGTTGTCCGGGGACATTCAACGTTGCTTCGCCGAGATCTTGTCCTCGATGATTGACTCGGAACGTCGCACTAAAGTCCTTCAGCCGGATATCCGCAGCGCGATAATCGGCCGTCTCGCCAAAACCATAGGAAATTCCGCGCGTGAAAGATCGGCATAACCGCGCGGCATTCTCGTCGTCGACGTTATAAAAAATCTTGCCGGACGTTTGCGCCATCAATTGCGCGAAAACTTTTTCAATCGCGCCGAGATCAGCATAAAAATCCAGGTGCTCCTCCTCGATATTCAGAATGAGCGTGTGCTCCGGGTGAAAAAGCGCGATGGTGCCGTCGCTCTCGTCTCCTTCGGCAACGAAATATTCGCCACGTGGATCCCAATGCGCATTGCTTCCGAGAATTGGAATCTCGGCGCCAACGTAATGCGATGGATGCAGCCCACCTTCGCGCAGGACGTGCGCAGCCATTGATGAGGTTGTCGTTTTGCCATGCATTCCAGCGATGACGATGCCGCGTTTGCTGCGCATGATTGCGGCCAACGCTTCTGCGCGGCGCACGATCGGCTTTTCTGCATCGCGCGCGCTACCAAGAATTGGATTGTCGCTCCTGATTGCAGAAGAAAAGATAATGAGATCAGCAGTGCTGGCATGTTCCGGTAGGTGCTGCTCGTGAAAACGCAGACCGAGCCGCTGCAATCGATCAGTTTCCGTTGTGCTAACCTTGTCTGAGCCGCTGACGGTGTGGCCCAGTTCGATCAAAAGCGCGGCGATACCGCTCATGCCACTGCCTGCTACGCCAACCAGATGAATCCGGTGCTGCTCACGCGTAAGGAATGCTGGCAGGTCAAGCGGCTGAGTGCGCATGCTCCCTGCTGCGGAGCTGGTATGCAGCGGAGGCTGCGCAGTCACGCTGTAATCTTCAGAGACGGGCTTCATGAGTGGTATATCTCTCCATAGTCGTGACCACACGCCCGGCCGCGTCCTGCGGCGCGAGCCGCGAAGAATTTGCGGCCATCTTTTGAATCCGCTCTGGATCCTCGATCAACTCCCGAATCTTGCGCGCAAGTAACTCGCCCGAGACTTCTGACTCCTTGAGGAGAATAGCGGCCTGGACGCGAGCATAGATCTCCGCGTTGCGCGTTTGATGATCGTCAGTCGCATAGGGAAATGGAATCAGGATGCCGGGCAATGAAAAGGCGGCGAACTCTGCCAGACTA
>QHQO01000116.1 GCA_003221195.1 Verrucomicrobiota bacterium | reverse complement strand
GCCGAGATGCGCGCGGAGAAAGATTCGGCAAAGCAGCATCATCTCCAGGCGTTGCAAAATACGTTCAAGATTCTGCTGAACAGTTTCTACGGTTATCTGGGGTTCGCGCAGGGACATTTCGCTGATTTCGATGCCGCGGCGCGGGTCACCCAGATCGGGCGCGATTTGCTCAAGAAGATGATCGACTGGTTAGGCGCTCACGGCGCGAAGGTGATCGAAGTCGATACGGACGGAATTTATTTCGTGCCGCCGGCAGGCGTAGCATCGGCTTCCAGCCGATCCTCTGGCGACCATCGGCAGGATGCCGAAGCCACGATCGACGAATTGCGTGAAGGTTTGGCGAAGGAACTACCCGAGGGAATTGAAATCGAGTTCGACGAAGAATTTGACGCCATGTTCAGCTACAAAGCGAAGAATTATGCACTCCTGACCAAAGATGGTGACGTGATTATGAAAGGCGGCGCGCTCAAATCGCGCGGACTCGAAAAATTCCAGCGCGTTTTTCTGGAGGAAATGATCAAGCTGATCATGGAGGGAAAATCTGAAGCGATTATGAATCTTCGGGATGAGTTCGAGCGAAAAATCCAGAACCGCGAATGGAAGATCGACATGCTGATGAAGACCGACACGCTGCAAGATTCGCTCGATAAATATCGCGCCAAGATTGCCGGCTCCGCGCGCAACCGCGCCGCCGCGTACGAACTCGCCCTCGCAAGCGGCCGCAGTTACAGACCGGGCGACCAAATCAACTATTACATTAAAGCGACATCGAAAAAAGTTCCCGCTTACGAAGCCGCCAAGCTCGCCAGCGAGTTCGATCCCGAAAATCGCGACGAAAACGTCGATTACTATGTCGCCAAGCTTGATGAACTCATGAAAAAATTCGGTGGACTTACCGTCGCTGCCGCCTCAACTGCAAAGCAAGAAAATTTGGCTCTCTAAGAGCCGTCTGTAATATGAATAAACGACTTCTATTGTTGTTAATAGTTGCCGCTTTCGTCGGCAGCACAGACCGAGCCTCTCCAACTGAAGACAACCTTGCTCCAATCAAAGCCGAAATCGCGAAGCGACATGATGAGTCGGTGAAACGGTTGCAGGATTGGATCGGGCAGGTGTCGATTGCGGCGGAGAACCGCGGATATCCGGAAGGCGCGGAATACATGGCGAAGCTCGCTCGCGATGCAGGATTTCAGAAGGCAACGGTAATCAACACGGACGGTAAACCCGGTGTATTCGCTACGCTTGACGCGGGCGCGCCGAAAACTGTCGGTCTTTATTTAATGTACGACGTGAAACAGTTCGATCCGGCAGAATGGACGTCTCCGCCTACCGAAGCGCGAATAGTGGACAAACCGCCTCTGGGGAAGGTGATCATCGGCCGTGGCGCGGTGAACCAAAAAGGACCGGAAGCAGCGTTCCTTGCGGCGCTGCATGCAATTCGCGGCGCCGGCAAGAAGGTGCCGGTGAATCTGGTGATGGTGGCCGAAGGCGAAGAGGAGATCGGTTCGCCGCACATCCCGCAACTTGTTAGGCGCCCGGAAGTGCTCGATGCGCTGAAGAAATGTGTCGGCGTATTCATGCCCTCGGCGACGCAGGATTTGGATGGCGTTGTCACAGTCAATCTCGGGTCGAAAGGCGTGATCGAGTTGGAATTGGTGTCGAGCGGTGAAAAATGGGGACGCGGTCCGGCCAAAGACATTCACTCCTCATTAAAAGCGATGGTGGACAGTCCGGCGTGGCGTTTGGTCAAAGCCATGGACACGCTGGTCTCGGACGACGGCAACGAAATCAAGATCGATAATTATCCAAAACCCCGACCACTGAGCGCCGAAGAGAAAGCGATGATTGAAAAAGTGTCGAAGGTGCGGAACGAAGCGCAAACGAAGAAATTATTTAGTGTCCAGCATTGGATCGACGATCTGCCGTGGGAACAGGCCAACGAACGGCTCGAATCGCAGCCGACGGTAAACATTGAAGGTTTGGTTGGCGGTTACACCGGCCCGGGCGGCAAAACCGTTCTGCCCCATCGCGCTGTCGCGAAGATCGACATGCGTCTCGTGCCAGACATGAAAGCTGCAGACGCACTCGCGGCGTTAAAGGCGCATCTAGCCAAGCGCGGCTTCGGCGACATTGAAGTGAACATGACGGGCGGTTACGATCCCACGAGCACATCCGCCGATTCCGCGCTCATAACCGCGCAGGCCGCGACGTACAAGAAATTCGGAATCGATGCGCTGTTGTGGCCACGCAACGCCGGCTCGTATCCAGGATATGTCTTTACCGGCGAACCGCTCAAGCTCGCGGCCGGACATTTCGGGCTCGGTCACGGCTCCGGCGCACATGCGCCTGACGAATATTACATCATCGAATCCGCGAACCCGAAAATACACGGACTCGATGGCGCGGTAATGTCTTTCGTCGAATATCTCTACGAGTTTGGAAAATAAGTTTTCCTCACGAGGTTCTAAGCTTGCTAGACAGCTTGATCCCAAAATACCACCGAAGGTCAATTCTGTTGCCAAGTTCGATAAGCGATGAAAAAAATCGACACATTTGCGTGGACTACCACTGAGCAATTAGGTTCTATGAACGAGTACCGGCGCGGTGTCACGACGAGAATAAATCCGCCAAACGTATGACGGACCTTTTTAAGCCAGAAAATATCGCTTCCGGTGTAGATTGGCACGTCGAGCAGCTTCGCTCGACGAGCTTTCTCATGCCGATGTTTGAGAGATCAGCCGAAGACGTATTTCGCATGATCGCCCAATCTCCTCCGGACCAAATAACAGAGAACCGTCAGCAAGCGGTTCAGACAGCAGCCGGCCCTTTCGCAAGTGCGAAACTCGATGTGATTAGGCACCCGGGGCGCATTGACGTGCTACTAAGCCCCGCAGACGAGGCTCGGGCGTCACAGGGGACTCGGACCATCGGCAACTGGATCGAGGTAGTCGATTCGTTCAACACTGGAATTCGGCTTTGGCTTGGTAGTCGGGCGGAGTTGCAAAGATTGGCATTTGGTGCGATTTGCCTCCACGAGGTGGCGGATCGAAAGGCGGCTTATTCCATTTTGAACCAGCTGCTGCCAACCGTCGATGTAGATATCGAGCACTCGACCGATTTCTTTTATCAAATTAATCGGCCTCGGTTGGTAACCTTCCAGGATTCATTCAGTTGCAAGATAAATCGGCTGTCAAAATGGTCTGCGGCGACCGTTGTGCTGCAAACGGTAATGATCCCGGGGGCGGAGGCTGCTGTTCAACCGCCGGCGTTCACCGCGACCCTTCAGAACCATTGCCGAGCGGAACTCGATTTAAGTACGGATGCCGACATACGGCAGCTTCCAACTCACCAGCTCCAAGAGGTGTGGGATAAGTTGACTACATTTGCGGCCGAGATCCTGTCCAAAGGAGACATACGATGATGCCGAGTGCGATTACTGATCTAGATTTGCGAAAGCCGAGGCATGTTGTAGTCACGTCGGAAACTAGTAATGCACGAGTCGTAGCATCAGAATTGGCATCAATTACGGCCACTGGCGCCCGTTCTGATAAGATTCCATCAGAATCTTCGACGACTAGCAGTAGAGTCCCTCAGTCCCTTGAGCGCGAGTTGCAGAAACTGTTTGCCGAAGCTCGATACGAGGTTTTCGAGGACGGGATGGGCTCTAACTTCTCTCGTCAATTAGAGGCGATGATTCGAGCTCACGGCAACTTGGCTCTCTTAGAACTTAACGCCCTTCTTCGCGTGCCCACAACGTCGCCAACCGTAGCCGCCGAGTGCCTCCGCATAATCGGGCGACTTAAAGATAAACAGACACATGCATTTCGGAGGTGGATCCTTGCCGACCTACTAAACGCTAAAAGCGTCTTGGTGAGGGATGCCGCGATCATCGGTTTGTCGAGCTTGGATGATCCCTCCGTTTTGTCCTCGGTTCGTCTAGCGCTCGAAAAGGAACAATCTGCAGAATTGCGGTTCGACCTCGATCAGCTAAGAGAACAACTCGAGAATCCTGAGCGAGGATATGCCTTATCTTTTGCGGAAAATCCGTAAGGCTCGCTGGAATCCACAATTGAGGGAGGAGTTTGGGCCGTTCGAGGAGCAAGATTGTCCCGCGGATTGCGTTGCTGACCTCGGCACGTCGAATTGCAGACTGTCATTATGGGAAATTGATGACGCTCGGTCAAACCTGGCAGACGTGATCGTCGCCTTGGCGACGAACGCCGACCATCTTAGCAACTTGGATTACGCGTTAATTCCCCGAGACAAACTAGAAGCGATTGCTCGACTCGAAGCAACAGAGGGTCAAACTGCTCACATTCAAGCCAACCAAAAATGGCATCGTGATTTGATTGATTTATCTGGTCGGCGACTAGTCGATATTGCTGCGTTAATCTTTTCTGTTGCTGAGAGACGGCGCGTTCCCGAGAAAGAAGTGACTCAGATGATTCGGCAAGCACTGGAAAAGAAGGCGCTGGATCCAGCGCGAGTGAGAGTAGCTATTTGAACCATTACGAACGGATAGGTCCCAAGACTTAAGGATGAGCGACAAATCAGCGGTGATAGTCAGGCAAAATGACGCTCGAGTGCTGCGTGCGTTCGGATTAGAAATAACGATTCTGCTCGACGGCGAGCGCACGGGCGGAGCGCTAACAATGTGGACGGAGATCACGCCTCCCGGCGGCGGCCCGCCGCCGCATTATCACCTGAACGAGGACGAAACATTTCACGTCATCGAAGGTCGGGTGGCTTTCCTTTTGAATGGAGATTGGAACGAAGTCGGTTCGGGCGGAACCGCGTTCATGCCGCGCGGGATTGTTCACACGTTCAAGAACGTCGGCGATCAACCGTCGCGCATGTTGAACATGACGACGCCTTCAGGATTCGAGAAATTTTTCGCGCGGTGCGCCGATGAATTTGCGAAACCCGGTGAGCCCGACATGTCCCGGATCGTTGAGATCGGCGTTGAGCACGGAATTCATTTCGTGCAGGAATAGTCGTGTCACATTGCCAGCCCAAAGCGCCAGAGCACTGGCGCACTCCAAAACGTAGCCGTCTCTCTAGACGAATTCTCGGAACGCTTGCGTTTTGGAGTGCGGCGCTGCTGCGCCGCTTTTGAAACATCTCACGCGCAGCTACAGCAGTTTTGCTTCCAGATTGATCTGCGTTCCGGCGAGCGCTTTTGAAACCGGGCAGCCTTTCCTTGTCTGCTCGGCAATCTCATCGAATTTGGCGTTGTCGATTCCGGGAACATCAGCATCGGTTTTCAAATCGATCGTTGTGATCTTCGGCGCGCCTTCGACCATTTCCAATTTCACTGTCGCCGTTGTGCTGACCCGTTTCGCCGGGCTGCCCGCTTTTTCAAGATTGGCCGAGAGCGCCATCGAGAAACAGCCGGCCTCGGCTGCCCCGATGAGTTCCTCAGGGTTGGTGCCTTTTCCTTCCTCGAAGCGCGATGAAAAAGAGTACGGACCTTCGAACGCACCGCTCCCGAGTTTCGTCGTTCCTTTGCCCTGCTTGAGTGTGCCTTCCCAAACAGCCGATCCAGTTCGTGTTGCCATTGTTTTACCTCCTGTGTTTGTTGCTGATTACGATTCTGCCGAACACAGGCAAACGCAATTTCTTTTCAGCCTAACGAACTCAGGCTGGTTTCGCAGCTGCGACGTCAACAGCCGGACCAGCTTCTGAACGATGCTGAGCATCCGCCAGGGCGCGTTGTTTGCGAGCCAGCCAAATGCTCAGCGCGCACCATGCAGCAATGATTGGCACAGCAATGAAACTGATCGCGTTCAAGCTCAGGCCCACGACGTGGAGCGCTTTATACGACCAGGCGCCGACTATATCGCCGAGACGATAACCGAATGTATCGATTACGCTTTTCGCTTTGTATTTGTCTTCGCGCCGCAAAACGGTGAACAAAATTTCGCGCGCCGGACGAAGCAGCGCAAACCCGGTTGAACGCCGCACCACCTGAAAAACTGCTAGCACAACCAGGATAGGCGCATAACCGATCGCGAGAAAACCGAGCCCGCTTAGCGCCGGCATGAGCACGAGGGTAAAGCCCACGCCGAACCATTTTAGCAGACGACTCGTTAAGCAAAGTTGAATCAATACAGTGAGCGTGTTGACCGAGAAATCCATTTTGCCGAAGAATGCGGTGCGAGCCGATTTATTTGCCAACTCATGCCCCGTGAGGTCCGCCTGTTGAAAATAGGCCCACGTATTTGTCAACGTGTAAATGAAGATGAAAACGACGAGCGCGAACAAGTACGGCGAACGTGCGATGTGCGTGACGCTGTCCCAAATATTTCCGCCGATTGGTTTTTCGGCCGTCCCAGCTTCAGCGTGCTCGCTAAATTCCGTTGGGAAAAAACGGACGCATTGCGCCGCGATTTCGAACATCGCTGCTGACATGAGGCAGAAAATGCCAGTGCTGAATCGATCAACCAGAAACGTCGGGACCAGCGGACCGAGGATCGCGCCTAACGAACCGCCCACCGCGATGAAACCAAAAAGGCGCTTGCCTTGTTCGGCGGTAAATAGGTCGGTCATGAAGGCCCAAAAAAGCGTGGTCGCGAAAAGATTGAAGACGCTAACCCAGACGAAAAACGAGCGCGCCAGTAGCCATTGCCAGTTCGCCGGCACGAAGCGCATGAGAATGAAAAAGATGAAAAGATTAGCGATCGCAAAACGGTAGGCGATCGGCAGAAATTTGCGGCGCGACATGCGTGATACGATGGCTGCGAAGAGCGCGTTGGCGATGAGCATGCCGATGAGCGTGGCCGTGTACATCCAGGGCAAATTTTCCACGCCGCTGGTCGCACCGATTTCTTCGCGAATCGGTCGCAGAATGTAGTAACCGGCAAGTACGACGAAGTTGAAAACGAAGGCAAGCCAAAGCGCGCGGAGCTCGTCCGCCTTAACATCAACGATTTTGGTGAAAAATTTTTTCATACCAAATCGCTTTCATGCCGAGCGTGAGCGAAGGATCTCACCTACTTGCGTAACGTTGTCCGCATTTGTGAGGCCCCTCGCATTCGCTCGGGATGACATGCCATCATGCCTTTTTCTGATGCCGCGCAGCCAGCACTTCCGCTTCACGTTCGGGTGTTAGACCGGCGCGCAATTTCGATTGTCGCTCTTGCGGCAACGATCTGAACCAGACGAGCGTGTCGCGCGACGTTTCCGCGAGCGGGCGAAACGTCAAACCTTTTGCCAGGGCGCGATCGATCTTTGTCCGTGCAAGTCCAAGCTCATCGCCTGCCCAGACGGGCATGTCCGACCATGCTTCAACTTTTTGTTGTTGGAGAAAGTCAGCGGGTAACCAGGTGAATGTGGCACTCGAATGGAGCGCATCTTTGATTTCGTTCAGCATCTGACCGATTTCTAGCGGCTTGGCGGGACCGGTTGCGTTATAAATTCCAGTCTCCCGATTTCCCGCCATGCGGATTGTCCATTCGGCCAGGTCTCGTGCGTCGATGAACTGCACCGGATCGTTTGGTTTGCCCGGGGCCAACACTTCGCCACCTCGATCGATGCGCACCGGCCAATATGTGAAGCGATCGGTCTCGTCGCGCGGTCCGACTATGAGGCCCGGTCGAATGATTAACGTTTTCCCGGGAAACCATTTCTCGGCTTCCTTTTCGGATAACACTTTGAGGGGACCGTAAGTTTTGTAA
This sequence comes from Verrucomicrobiota bacterium, assembly GCA_003221195.1. GTDB lineage: Bacteria > Verrucomicrobiota > Verrucomicrobiia > Chthoniobacterales > UBA10450 > Udaeobacter. Next base: position 2,742 of record QHQO01000116.1, on the reverse strand, counting down.
CCTGATGCCTTCACTGCTTCGATCGTTTCTTTGTACGGATCGGGGCCGTCATATTTTGCAAGCGGCGCCGTTTCGTCCACGCCCTGGCCGGTGTCGGCGTAAACCGAGATTGTCGAGATAAACACGTAACGCTCGACATTTCCTTTCAGAATTTGTGCCGCATCACGGACCCAGCCTGGAAGCGTGGTGGGATTATCGATCGCCACATCCCATTGCCGATTTTTCAACGCCTCGAGCTGACCGTTGCGATCACCGATCAATTGCTCGACTTCCATTGGTAACTCTCCGGGATGCGTTTTGCCGCGGTTAAAAGTAGTAACCTTATGGCCGCGGCTCAGGGCGTATCGAACCTGATACGGCCCGGTGAACCCGGTGCCGCCAAGAATGAGAATGCGAAGAGGTTTCGCCGATTTCTCTGCGAGCAGCGTTGTCGATCTTGTGGTCAAGGCAAAGGCGCCACCAGCTGCAGCAGAAAGTCTGATAAATTCACGACGCGTCGTTTTCATGTGGCGTCTTAACCTTTCTTGTCATTCCGAGCGAAGTCGAGGAATCTCTTGCTGTTATCGTTAGAAATTAGAGATGTCTCGACTTCGCTCGACATGACAAGAGAGAGGACGACCCAAATGACTCGACGTAAAGCCACGCGCTTAATTGGCGTGAGCGCGGCGGGATTGTGTTTGCCGGTTCGTGCGTTGCGCGCGCAGGCGAAAGCCGAATCATCAACAATGCTGACGCCTGCAATTCCTTCAACCGGCGAAAAACTGCCGGTCATCGGCCTTGGAACCTGGCAGGCCTTTGATGTCGATCTTACTTCGGATAACCGGAGACAACTCGGAGACGTTCTTTCGCTTTTTGTAAAGCTCGGCGGACGCGTAATCGATACCTCGCCGATGTATGGTCGCGCCGAAGATGTGATTGGCGCGCTGACGACTGCGCTCGGTATCCAGGACAAGATCTTTCTCGCCACGAAAGTTTGGACACGCGGTAAGAAGGATGGGATCAAATCGATGGAGCGTTCGATGGCGCTCTTGCGTGTGAAACGAATCGATCTGATGCAGGTACACAATCTCGTCGATGTCCAAACGCAATTGACGACATTGCGTGAATGGAAGGCGCAGGGGCGCATCCGCTACCTGGGGGTCACCCAATATGAAGCGGGGGCTTTTGCCGACGTGGAGAGAATCATGCGAAGCGAAAAGCTCGATTTTGTGCAGATCAACTATTCACTGATGGAACGCGAAGCAGAAGAACGCGTTCTACCACTTGCTCGGGAACGCGGCATTGCGGTTATCGTCAATCGCCCCTTTGGGGGAGGCGATCTCTTCAATCGAACTCGCTCAAAGCCCTTGCCGGATTGGGCTGCTGAATTTGATTGTCATTCCTGGGCTCAATTTTTCCTCAAGTGGATCGTGACCAATCCTGCTGTCACTTGCGCTATTCCCGCGACTAACAAACCAGGTCATCTTGAAGACAACATTCAAGCAGGGATCGGTCGGTTTCCCGACGAAAAGATGCGCCACCGGATGGTCGAATTCGTCTCGTCACTCTAAGCCCGCCGCCTCAGGAATTGCCTCGGAAACTGCCGTTTTTACGACCCCTGTCACGTTCGGTAATTGTCAACCGGAAAAATTTTACGTTTTCTGAAAAAAATCAGTTGCGGAGGCAGTCGATCTGATCGATAGGACGCGCGCTTTATGCGAAAAATCACCCCCTATCTAATTCTCGGTCTCTGTTGCGTAGCATTCTATCCGCGTCCTGCGGCCGCGCTGAATTTTTCGGCGCCTAAGCCCAAGTTTGGGTACAGGGACGCCTCGGGCAAAAAGCAGTCAATTGAAGTAGTGGACAAGTATTATCCAAAGAAAATCGTGCATCCGTTTGGCAACGAGTCAAACATTGATCCAAAGCTGCGCCGGGCTGCGACCATTGCAGAGGAACGCGCTCGCGCTCATTCTCTTTCGAAGTGCTGGCACTACGTTAAAGAAGCCCTCGTCGCCGCAGGCGTGGTGAAGTCCCGTCCGGAGACAACCTTGGCAAAACAAGCCGGTCAAGAACTGGTGAACAATTACGGATTCAAGAAACTGTCGGTGTCCGATCCTTACCAGGCACCAGTTGGCGCTGTGTTGGTTTATGATGCGAAACGCGCCGCTGGTCACGTTGAGATCCGCACTGAGAATGGTTTTGCGAGCGATTTCCGTTCCAAGACGCCATCCCGCCGGCCGCTGCTAGGCGTTTTCGCCAAGAGTTAGTTCGCTCATTCGAGCGATCTGAACATCGCGAAAGAATCAATTCCAGCTGGCAATTTGGTCGGCTGCGCAAGATTCTTTATCGATGATTCAATCGGTCCGCATTGCCATGTGGTCGGGTCCGAGAAATATCTCGACCGCGATGATGCGTGCGTGGGGCAATCGTCCCGATACCTTCGTGATCGATGAGCCCCTCTACGCCTATTATTTAAAGGCGACCGGCAAGCGGCATCCCGGTGCAGATGAAATAATCGCTTCCAGCGACACCGATTGGGCGAATGTTATCGCGGAACTGACCGGCCCGATTCCAAACGGGAAGCGGATTTTCTTCCAGAAGCAAATGGCACATCATCTCTTGCCGGAAGTGGATCGTGAATGGCTGGGTGCAGTCACGAATTGCTTTCTTATTCGCGACCCCCGCGAGGTGATTGCTTCGTATATCAAAAAGCGAGAGGATCCAGCGCTGCCGGACCTTGGCTTTATGCAGCAAGCAGAGATC
>QHQO01000139.1 GCA_003221195.1 Verrucomicrobiota bacterium | reverse complement strand
TTTCAGGGCCGGTGCTGCGATAATGCGCGTCGCGATTAGCTGTGTTATCGAACTGGTTCGCCCAGAACCAGCCGCGCTCCTCAGCGAGGCGACGCGCGATATGATTGTAATTTTCCGGATCCTTGTATGGCTTTTCCGGCACTGCCTTTACCTCTGCGCCGAGTGTACGCAGCAAATGCATTTTCTCCGGCGACTGATTATTCGGAATCACAATCACAGTGCGATAGCCTCTGGCGCGCCCGATCACGGCAAGACCGATTCCGGTGTTGCCCGCAGTTCCCTCAACGATCGTTGCGCCTGATTTAAGCCGACCCGCTGCCTCCGCGTCAGTGATGATTCCGTACGCGGCTCGATCCTTCACCGATCCGGCCGGATTCATGAACTCCGCCTTTCCCACAATTTCGCAGCCCGTCAGCTCGGACAGACGTCGCAGTCGAATCAACGGCGTGTTCCCAACGTATTCATCGATACCCGAGTATGTCGCACTCATTTGATCTGAATACCTGTAGACTCCGTGAACCACCAAACTGTCGTAAACAGATCACGTTTTTCAAAATGCCTTTTCGCTGTCGTCGTGTGGTCTGTGGTCGCGTGGTCTGAGGCGAAACCTCTGTAGAAATTGTTAAGCCACTTCTCAGCCGAATCCAGTCGACGCGCGATTATTCGGCGATGATAGTGCGCGATTGTGTTGAAAACTTTATTCCACTTTCTTCTCGGTGTCCTCGGCAGCCTATCGCTGCCGGTTGTTTGTCTTGCTGAAAGCTTCACCATCGAGCAGGTGCTGAGTGCGCCATTCCCTTACGACCTGACGAGCGCGTCGCATGCGCCGCGCGTGGCCTGGATTTTCGACAATAAAGGGGAGCGCAATATCTGGGTCGCGGATGCGCCCGATTTCGTGCCACGGCAAGTGACACATTATACAGGCGATGAAGGTCAGCAGATCGCGAGCGTGCGGCTGTCGCCAGACGGGAAAGCGATCGTCTACGCGCGCGGCACAGAGTTGAACAAGCAGGAAACATCAGCAAATCCGCTCAGCCTAACGAAAATGCCAAAACAACAGGCGTGGGCCGTCAATCTCGCCCGCGGCGAGCCGCGCTTGCTCGGTGACATTGGCTGCAGCGAAGAGGGCTGTGAAGACCTCCAGATTTCGCCCGACTCGAAAACGGTGATCTGGCCGGCGAAGAAACATATTTGGATCGCGCCACTCGATGGCACAAAAAAATCCGAGCAGCTCGAGGAATTGCTCGGCGAGAGCGACACGCCGCGCTGGTCGCCGGATGGAAAGCGAATCGCGTTTCGGTCGAATCGCAAGGACCATTCGTTTATCGCCGTGCTCGAGCTGGCGACGAAGAAGATCACTTATCTCGCACCGACGACGAATCGTGATGCCAGTCCAGTTTGGTCACCGGATAGCAAACAGATCGCGTTTATTCGCCAGCCCGGAGTTGAATTCAAACGGCCGCTTATTCCTAAATTCCCACGACCGTGGGCGCTTTGGATTGCAGACGCGCAGAGCGGCGAGGGCCTCGAGATCTTTCACAGCGGCTATGCGATGGAAGATTCGTTGCCGCTGTTTGCGTTTCAATCGCTGCAATTCACGAATGCAGGCCGCATCATCTTCGCAAGCGAGAAGGACGGACACAATCATCTCTATTCCATCGCAGCGGAAGGCGGCGCGCCGCAATTACTCACACCGGGTAATTTTGATGTAGAAGACGTCGTACTCAGCGCGGACAAGCGGAGTGTTCTTTACACGTCGAATCAAAACGACGTGGATCGCCGGCACATCTGGCGTGTCGGCGCGACCGGCGGCGAACCGGAAGCGCTCACGCGCGGCGAGACAATTGAGTGGAACCCGGTCGAGATGAGCGACGGAAAGACCTTATTGTGTCTCGGTTCAACCGCGACTTCGCCTGCGATGCCTTATCGGGTCACCAGCAGCCGGCGCGAGTTGATCGCGAAGAATGTGCTTCCGGCTACGTTCCCGGAGGCGCAGTTAGTCACGCCAAAGCAGGTGGTATTTAAAAGCGAGGATGGCCTCGAAATTCACGGCCAGCTGTTCACGCCAAAGAACCAGAAGCAACGCGGCCCCGCTCTCATCTTCACACACGGCGGACCGATCCGGCAGATGCTGCTCGGATGGCATTACATGCAGTATTACCACAACGCCTACGCGATGAATCAATATCTGGCGAGCAGAGGTTACACTGTGCTCTCGGT
>QHQO01000115.1 GCA_003221195.1 Verrucomicrobiota bacterium | reverse complement strand
TTGGATGCAGCCGCTGCGCGAGTTTTGGCGACGTGAATTGGGCGAGAAATATTTCAGCAAGCTACAGCAAGTGATCCCCTACTCGTGGCTGCTCGATCCAACTCCTTTGCCGCAACATGCGGTCATTCCGCGCCTGGAGATACATGATTGGCGCGAGGCAGCCAGATTCAGTCAGAAAGATCGGGATCTTCTTTTGAAAGTGAGCGGGTTTTCACCTCTTGGCTGGGGCAGCCGTGGCATCGCCCTGGGTGCCGATCTGCCGCATGCAGAGTGGGAAAAGCGAATCAATCACTCTCTTGAGACGTTCGAATCGTCGCCGACGATCATGCAACGCTTCCACAAGGGGCGATTAGTCGAGCATCAGTACCGGGATCCGGATTCTAACGAGTTAAAGACAATGAAAGGCCGTGTACGCCTTTGCCCTTACTATTTCGTGGAGAGCGATCGCGTGAAATTACGCGGCGCATTGGCCACCATTGTTCCAGCAGACAAGAAGTTTCTACATGGAATGAGCGACGCGATTCTTGTCCCATCGAAAGCACAGTGATGGTTAGTAGCACGCAATTAAAAGCGTGCAAACATACTGGCCTTGCCTCACAACGAAGCCATGAACATCACTAAAAACCTCGGAATGCTCCTTCTTGCTATCTATCTGATTCTTGTTGGACTCACGGCACTCCTTCACTTCGCTTTTCCTGGCATTGTGATGGCGATTCTGGCGCTGGCGGCCGGCATTTTGATTCTCATCGGTAAGTAGCATGTAGTTCACAAGACTTCCGGTTTTCGCTTTCGGTCCAATTCCAAGAACGAGGACGATTTGACGATGGTGTAGCGCTGCAATGTCAACAGCCCCGCACCAAATGCGGTCGTAGCGTTATAATCGAATCGGTCGATTCTGCTGAAACAACGTCAGGTGGTGTTGAATCCGTTTTGCGTCCAGTGGAGGAATGTCCTTTATTGTCAACGCCTGCGCTGCGTAACGCGTCGCAGAAGCAAAATCACCAGTCTCAGCGTAGGCAGCGGCAAGGGTATCGAGCGTGTCCTCGTCCCTCCATTCCGAGATACTGCAGACAGCCTTAGCGTCTTTAACTGCTTGTTGGCCGTTGCGAAACGCTGGATCCGGGCAAGTCGCCTGGAACCAGGCGCGCTGCTTCAACGCTCTACCCAGGGTAACACGCCGCGGGTGAATCGAAATGAGATAGTTAAACTCCTTTAACGCTTCCGCGTGTTTCCCAAGATACGTGTTGATGGTGGCACGCAAAAGGAAGCCTCGACGAACCCAGGATATTGCCGGAGCGCTTCATTGCAATCCGCAATGGCAAGCTGGTATTGCCCCTGCCATGCAAAAATTTCCGCGCGCCGATAGAGTGCCGGCCAGAACTTGGGATCAGTGTGCAAAGCCGCATCGACATTGCGCTTTGCCCCGGCCACATCGCCATTCTCCAGTTGCTTTTCAGCTTTGTTACTGAGGTTCATCGCCCCACGCCGGCCGGCACCGCCCGGAGACGACGATCGGGACGCTTCCGTGAACAGCCGTCATGCTGGCGATAACTCCAATGAGAAGTGCAATTGCTCTTAGCGACATAATTTGGTCTGTTTAGTCGACGCGATTTGTAATTGAAAACAACGCGATATGGCAAGCAAAGTTCGCCCTCTTTCATTGTGGCACCGGTGATCTAAGCTGTGCGAGGTGTGAAACACCCGAGCGAACAGTCTGATTTGATTCCGAACGTCTTCGGGACGGCGCGTACCGACGAGTTGTCGGTGGTCACCCTGCGCAAAGTGACATGGCGACTGATCCCATTTCTCTTTGTGCTTTACGTCATCGCATGGCTGGACCGAGTGAACGTGGGTTTCGCGGGATTGCAAATGAACGCGGATCTCGGGTTTAGCTCGACAGTGTTTGGTTTCGGCTCGGGTATTTTCTTTCTTGGTTATTGCCTGTTTGAGATACCAAGCAATATCATCCTTGAACGAGTTGGAGCCCGGCTTTGGATCTCGCGAATCATGGTAACGTGGGGCCTGATCTCCGCCAGCCTAATGTTTGTGCGGACTCCGGCAGCTTTCTACGTGCTACGATTTCTTCTTGGAGTTGCTGAAGCCGGTTTCTTTCCCGGGGTGATTTATTATCTGAGCCTGTGGTATCCTACAGTGCATCGTGCGCGAGCGATTGCGGCTTTCATGACCGCGGTGCCCGTGACGGGGTTAATAGGAGGTCCTTTATCGGGAGCCTTGCTGGAGCTAAATGGCCTTCATGGGTTAGCGGGCTGGCAATGGTTGTTCCTACTGGAAGGGTTGCCCGCGGTGATCCTCGGTACCAGCGTCCTTTTCTATCTGAAGGATCGTCCTGAAACAACGAGCTGGCTGGCTCCGCCAGAACGCGAATGGCTAGTAGAAACACTTGCAGCCGAGCGAAGAGCTTGCCTGCGAAGACCAGACATCCGTATAGCTCTGACCGATGCTACTGTTTGGAAGTTAGGGGTCATCTTCCTTCTGGTCGCAGCCGGATTCTATGGTTACTCCTTCTGGGCGCCACTTATTATCAAGTCGCTTACTGGCCTTAGTAACTTCAAGGTAGGTCTGGTGATTGGTGCGATTAGCGCGGTAACGATTTTGGCAATGCTTCTGAATAGTTATCACTCGGACCGCACGGGCGAACGAGCGCTGCACATAGCTGTACCGCTTTCACTCATGGCTGTCGGTTTCGCTGGATGTGCTCTGCTGCGCCAGCCAGTGCTAGCCATCATTGCGCTGGCGCTTGTTCCATTGGGGCACTGCGCCAGCTATGGGCCGTTTTGGTCCATGCCTACCCAGTTTTTCACTGGACCGGCAGCTGCCGCCGGAATAGCTCTCGTGACAATGATCGCGAACGTCGGCAGCTTCGCAGGGCCGGCGGTTATCGGCGCACTAAAGGCGCGGACTGGGACGCACGTCGAATCGTTCCTGCTTCTCGGGGGAATGGCAGTCGTCGCAGCGCTGCTTGCGCTAAGAATAGGTCCGAGGCCGACGCCGAGTAGCGAGCAACCAGCACAAATCGTTTGAGAGCACACGCGCAACCGGATCTGCGCATTTGGCTCATCCGGCTACGGGGGCAGCGGCGAATTATTCTTATGCGGGTTCAATTCGCTCTCGCGGCTTTTCTTGTTAGCGCCGCGATGACATCAGCTGCAGAGCTACAAGAGGTTGTCAGTTTTCCCGATAAACAACTGACTGGCGTAGGTGTCTCCATAAAGTCTGGCCGTATCTTCGTGAATTTTCCTTACTGGTCAGATGACCACTCAATCTCGGTCACAGAGATTGTGAACGGCCAACCCAAAGCGTTTCTCAATGATGAATGGAATACGCCTGGCCCTGCGGGTTCACATTTTGTCTGTGTTCAAAGCGTGATAGTCGATGATCAGGACAATTTGTGGGTCCTCGATCCGGCAGCGCCAAGAATGCAGGAGATCGTCAAAGGCGGACCAAAGCTCGTGAAGATTGATCTCGCTACGAACCAGGTCGTGCAAACAATCCCATTCGGTGAAGATGTGGCGCCGAAGAAAAGTTATCTTAATGATGTTCGCATCGACACGCGCACCGACACTGCGTTCATCACGGAATCGGCCAATGGCGCAATCATCGTTGTCGATCTTAAAAGTGGCAAAGCGCGACGACTTCTCGATGGCCATCCATCCACTCAACCCGAAAAAGACGTCAAGCTCGTAGTTGATGGTAAAGCGTTAATCGAGCAGCAAAAGAAAATGCCGCCGCAGATCGCATCCGATGGCATCGCACTCGATGCGAAGAATGGCTATCTCTATTATCACGCACTCACCGGTCACACACTTTACCGGATCAAGACAAGTTTCCTCACGGATGAAAAGCTCGGGAAACATGAACTGGAATCGAAAGTGGAAAACGTCGGGCAGACGCCAGCACCCGATGGGATGCTCGAAGGGCCAGATGGCAGCGTTTATCTCACCGATCTTGAAAACAGCGCAGTCGTGCGTTGGGACCCCGCGAGCAGGCGCGTCGAGCAAGTTATTGCGGACAAGCGTCTGCTCTGGCCGGACACGTTGAGCTGGGGACCGAACGGCGAGATGTACGTCACCGCGTCGCAAATTGAAAACATGCCGCGGTTCAATAACGGCAAGTCCACGCGCACCGATCCGTACAAGCTTTGGAAGATCACCGGCATTAACCGCAAACAATCAGAAAATAATTAGCCCTACACTGTTGTCCCTCTTTTTCAGTGCAACGGGAATCGGCGCTTCATGACGCGCGATCTTGGATCGTTAACCGATCTATTTTTCAGAAGGAGAACATCATGAATCAAACAAGGACAAATAACGAAGAAGCCGGCGCGGTGTCCCGCTTGTCGGGAAAAGTCGCTTTGGTCACAGGTGGCAGCCGTGGCATCGGCGCGGGCATAGTTAAGCGGCTTGCTCGTGAAAAAGCCGACGTCGCGTTCACGTTTCTCAAGGAAAAAGAGGCCGCGGATTCGATCGTCAAGGAAGCAAGCGCTGATGGCAACCGGGTTATTGCCATCCAGGCCAACAGCGGCAACGAACAGGAGCTTATTAAAGCGGTCGAGAAGGTCGCGAAAGAATTCGGTCATATCGACATCCTCGTGAGCAGTGCAGGGGCATTTCTTTTTAAACCTGTCGATGAAGTTTCGGATGAAGAGTTCGATCACATGGTGGCCGTGGATTTGAAAGCCGCATTCATCGCATCGCGCTCGGCGCTCAAACACATGGGTGACGGTGGACGAATTGTTTTTGTGAGCAGCAACATCGCCGACTTCGCTGCATTGGCGACGACAAGCATTTACAGTATGGTCAAAGCCGGCCTCGACGGTCTCGCGAAAGGAATGGCCCGCGATCTTGGTCCGCGAGGAATCACAGTGAACACAGTGCACCCGGGTCCGATCAAAACCGACGGTAACCCGGAGGACAGTCCCTATGCCAAGGATCTTCGGTCGTTCATGGTGACGCCTCAGTTTGGCGAACCGGCTGATGTTGCTGCGATGGTTGCTTTTCTTGTTAGTCCCGAAGCGAAGTTCGCAACCGGAGCTGCATTTATCATCGACCACGGCTTCACCGCGTAACACTGAGGGTACATGTTATCGCGTCAAGGTGATCGGCTCCTTCAGCTTGGCGTTGCGCTCTTTTTGGTTACTTCGTTTGAAGGATTTGTGATTCCCGGCTTTGCGGCGCCGCGTCTGGGGCTTTCGGCCCATTCTTTGATGGCATTGTTAGGCGTTTTGTTCATAGCCATAGGATTGTTGTGGCCAAAACTGAGTCTTGGAACCGCAGCCTCCCAGCTCGCGTTTTGGTTGTTGGTCTACTCAAGCTTGGCGATCGTCGCTGCCTATTTGCTGGGCGCCGTCTGGGGGGTGGCAACACCACCATGCCATTGGCTGCCGGAGCTGCGCACGGAAGCAATTTCCAGGAAGCCGTCATCAAAATTGTGGCGTACTCATCCGCACCGACCGGTATTATTTCCTTTGCGCTGATTCTTTGGGGCCTTCGTATCGGTGGCGCAGAATCGCAGCACAACTAGATTGAATTGCAGTGCCCTTACCTCGCGCGTTCGCCGTACCCTGCTTCGCGCGCGGCGCGGATACGCTCAAGCTCGCTCCAATGATCAATCAACTCGAGTGCGCCTACTGAGCCCGCCAGATGATCATTCAGATAAGAGTCCAATTCTCTCATTGCAACTATGGGTGCGGCCACCTTTCTAACTCATCGCGCCAATTGATCGGCGCGGTTTTGCTTTTAGGAGTTTTTTCGCTCCTTTTCTCTTGAGGCATCAGCTAACTGCCGGCACCATCATTGTCGGGTTCGGCGTGAATGCCGGGAGCCGTGGGACCGCGTTCGTGTTCCTTGCCCTGCGCTGCTAGGGCGGATTTTGATTTTCGCGCGTGCTGGATCCCTTCCTCCGGAGGTTGGCTGACGTTGCGCTGTCGGGGAAGACTTTCAGGATGACTACGGCACAGAAATTCGATGAGCCCTTCGCGCACTTCACAACGAAGATCGAAAACTCTGCCAGGATTGCTGGCACTGACCAGCGCGCGCACTTCGATTGCTGTTTGCTTGATATCCGTGACCTGCAATCCGCACACCTTTGTGTCCCAGTTCGGATTGTTTTCGACCAGCCGCTTCAATTCCTTGCGCAATTCGCCAATGGGCGCCTGGTAATCGAGGTACAGAACGACCGCGCCGAGCAAATCGGTAGAAACGCGACTCCAGTTCTGAAACGGCTTTTCGACAAAATAGGTGATTGGCAAAATCATCCGCCGCAGGTCCCACGTTCTCACTGTTACATACGTGAGAGTGATTTCTTCGATCTGACCGAACTCGCCTTCGACGAACACGATGTCATCGATGAGTAGCGGCTGCGTTAGCGCGATCTGAATTCCCGCCAGCACATTGCCGAGAGTCCGTTGCGCGGCGAAGCCGATCACGATGCCTGCAATTCCAGCCGAAGCCAGAATGCTTGTGCCGAACTGCCGCACTGGATCGAAAAGCATCAGCACCGACCCGGTCGCAATGATCACGACGGCTGTGATGATAATTTTGCGAATCACCGATACCTGGGTGTAGATCCGGCGCGCGGAAAGATTGTCCGGCAGGTCCAATCGTTGTCGACTCAACAGCGCCGCCTGCATCGCATTGATGCCATGAACGATCAGAAATGAAAGCGTGACGATGAACAGAATGCCGACACCTTTTTGTGTCACCCACGCCCAATTTTCGGGAACCTTCAGCAGCGGTAACAATAGAATGATTCCAAGCAGCGGCACCGACAGCCGCAATGAGTGTCCGACGATTGGAACAATGATTTTGCCTGGTAAGCTCCGCGTTCGCTCCGCCCACAGACGCATTCGCTTTTCGACAGCGCGAATCGCGCGAAAAACCAGCCATAGCAGCGCGATAATCCATCCGGCGTAGAGAATCGCCGTGAGCGCGCGGGCCCAAAAAATACGCGTGGGCCTGGAGACAATGCCCGCAGCAATCGGCAGCAACGCGAACGTTCCGCAGCACATCCAAATAAAAAGCGCCACCGGTTTGCGAATCGCGGCTGCACTTAAGGCCAGCCAGGACTGGTATCGCGTCGATTCAATTTCGCCAGCGTGCTGCCTAACTATCCCGACAAACCAACCGGTGAGCAGAGACAAGAGCGCGAGCGCAACAACGCAACTCAGCAAACGCACCCAGGTAACTCGATCGAAAATCGCCCGTTGAAGAAAAGTGCTGCCGGAATTTTTTGCCACTTGATCGAGCCAACGACCGTAAGCCGCACCGGTCCTGTAAATCTTCGATCGCTCAGCCGCGGCGCGTTGCGCGGATAGTTCAGTAACCGACTGCGTGATCGTCGCAGCTGGAGAAACGGACGCCGTGACCGACGGGGACGGCAAAGGCGTCGGAATCGCTGCGACAGCAGATTGGCAAAGGAATACAATTAGCAAACAGGAAATTTTCATAACTCGTAAATCTCAAAATTTACCGGTTCGATCTTCCAGTACAGCGCCTGCGTGCCGGAGCTGGCGGATATTCTTGTTGGTCGGCGTGACCGTTTGTTCTAGTCGCTCTCCTTCCTTAACTAAGACTCGACATCTGGCAAGTTCGCCTGTCGCAAGATTGCTACCTGCGACTTCCTTTATCCTGTTTTGTCAGGTCGTTCCCTTCACCGTGCTTTGATCTCATGCGACTTTTCTCTTTGTCACAATTATCGCGAGGCTAATAGGACCCGTCTGGTTAGTTCGTTCTTGAACATCACGATGGCTCCCGCTTGGTGAATCTTTTCGTCGCCAACGCGACAACCAGATTGCGATCAAGTGTTCTCTCGCCAAACGGGGCCAAAATCGGATGCGAAATCGTTTAAATAGTAAAAGGCATCGAGATGGCGAAAAACAGCGACGAGAAAGACGGAAACCGCGCCTCACACTGAGAAGGGGATGGCGGCGTAGCTGAGAAAACCACGGATCGCACCGGACGTAAGACCGAGACTCGCGCGCGCGATGCAGACGAAGACAAGGAGAAAGGATTCCACGTTTCCCGAAAGACCTTGATCATCGGCGGCGTCTGCGCCGGTATTGTTTTAATCGGTGTGTTTCTGTATTGGCTGCACGCTCGCAATTTCGAATCGACCGATGACGCTTATACGACGACGCACGTGCACGAAATCAGCGCGCGTGTGGCAGGCACCGTCGAGAGCGGCGATGTCGATGACAATCAGTTAGTCAAGCCTGGTCAGCGACTGGTCATGCTCGATCAACGCGATTTCAAAGTCGCAGTGGAACAGACGCAGGCCCAAGTCTTGCAACGCCGCGCCGCCGCCCAGCAAGCACGAGTGAATCTGGATCACGCCCAACAGGATTACGACCGCGTCACCAAGCTTAGTCACGAAAAAGTTGTCGCTAAACAAGATCTCGACAACGCAACGGCGGCATTGCGCAGTGGGAAAGCAGCCATGGACGCAGCGACATCCGATCTGGCAACAGCCGAGGCAGCGCTGCATAACGCGGAGCTTCAGCTTTCTTATACGACAATTGTTGCGCCTGCCGATGGCGTTGTTGGCAAGAAGACAGTCGAGACTGGTGCGCGCATTCAGCCAGGACAGGCACTCATGGCAGTAGTGGAACGCAACGTCTGGGTATTAGGAAACTTCAAAGAAACCCAGATCGGTCGGATGCGTGTTGGGCAGCATGTCGATGTAAAGATCGATGCAATCCCGGATCACAAATTCAGCGCGCACATCGACAGCTTGCAGCCAGGCACGGGAGCAGTCTTTTCGTTGCTGCCACCCGACAATGCCACCGGCAACTTTACTAAAATCGTTCAACGCGTGCCTGTGAAAATTGTGTTCGACGATATGGGTGAATATCGCAGCCGCGTTGTGCCGGGATTATCGTGCGAGCCAAAGATCGATCTGCGCACAGGCAAACGCGAATGAGGTGCGACCATGCCTGAAGAAAATCGCACGATGAATTTTCGGAAATGGGTCGCCGTGTTCGGCACGATGCTGGGCGCGTTCATGGCTGTGCTCGACATTCAGATCACGAACTCATCCTTGCGTGATATCTCCGGCGGCATCGCTGCTACACCCGATGAAGGCTCCTGGATTTCGACTGCCTACCTGGTTGGCGAAATCGTCACGATCGCGCTCACTGCCTGGTTTGCGAAGGTGTTTACTGTTCGTTACTACCTCGTCACGAACGTGCTTCTTTTTCTGATGTTCAGCGCGCTGTGCGGAATTTCTACGAGCCTGAGTCAGATGATTTTCTTCCGCGCGGGCCAGGGATTTACCGGCGGCGTTTTCATCCCCATGGCTCTCACTGTCATC
>QHQO01000024.1 GCA_003221195.1 Verrucomicrobiota bacterium | reverse complement strand
AGTTTTCGTCAGGTTACGCGGCGTTCCGTTCTTTGCCGGCACGGAAAAAAGATCGCCGCGCGCGACTGTGATAGAGCGCTCGCCATCCGGCGCGAGGTTCACCGTTTCGATATGTTTGGCTGCATCGACAAGCGCGGACCGTCCAATTGCGAAATCTTCCTTGATCTCAATAGGCACCGGCGTGGCCTGACCGCTCGCCAGATCGTAACGCCAGATGTATCCGGCTTGCTCGAACACGATCGAGTCTTTGCCGATCGACGGGAACTTGATGTCGAAATCTGTGAAGTGCGTGAGCTGCCTGGTTTCCTTCGTCGCAAGGTCGATAACGAACAAGTTCATGCGGTTGTCGCGATCGGAGATGAAATAGATTTTGTTGTCCGGCCCCCACATCGGGCAGATATCCTGTGCCGGATTGTCTGTCAGATTTTCGGTCGCGCCGGTTTTGAAATCGTAAATCCAAATGTCGTCCGCCATGCCGCCGCGGTAATGTTTCCAGGTGCGAAACTCGCGGAACACGCGGTTGTAAGCCATCTTCGAATCGTCCGGCGAAAACGAAACGAAACCGCCTCGCGGCACCGGCAGCTGCTGCGGTAATTCCGCGTCCAGTCCGACGGTAAATAGTGAGCCGATGAAATCATTGAATGACTTCATACGCGAACGGAAGACAACGAGTGGCTTGGTGTTTTCCCATGCCATCACGAGATTGTTAGGCCCCATGCGGTCGGAAATGTCGTCCCGGCCGAGCGTGGCCGAAGTCGTCAGCCTTTTCGGCGCCCCGCCTTCGGCTGGCATAATATAGACTTCGGTGTTGCCATCGTATTGCGAAGTAAACGCGATCTGCTTCCCATCTGGCGAGAAACGCGGGAACGAGCTGTAGCCAGGACCGCTCGTCAGGCGTCGCGCCATACCGCCGTCTTTGCCGACTGTATAAATCTCACCCGCATAGCAGAAGACGATTTGCGTATCGTTCGTCGTCGGGAAACGCAACAGGCGCGTTGTGTCAGGGAATTTCTGTGCGTAGACGCCGGTGATTGAAATCAGGCCGGATGAAGTCAAACACAGAAGAGCAAAAAACCGAAAAAGTATGTTCATAGGAAAAAAGATGAAGTGAGGAAGCTGCCGTTGAACAAACGGGATGCAACTGTGATTTCATCCAATGGGCGAGCTCGAGATGACCATATGATGAAGACGTCGCCACATGCCAATCTTGTCTAAACAAAGCAGACTCTTTAGCCAGATGTTCTTTTCGAAGGGCCAGCGGAAGGGGTGGGATTCGAACCCACGGTGGGTTTCCCCACGCTCGATTTCGAGTCGAGTGCCTTAAACCGGACTCAGCCACCCTTCCTGAGTGAGCGGAAAAACGTCGAACGCTGAACGTCCAACATCCAACGTCGAACGCAAATCCCATGTTGAAACGGGAGGTTCGGCGTTGAGTGTTAGACGTTTGCCTTCATCTTTCAGATGGTCCCCCCTCTAGGGAAAAGATGTTCGCCCAAGGCACCGAATACGACATGCGCGGACGCATATTGCGTCAAAAAAATGTTACAATTTTAGGCTTGCCACGCCTTCACCGAGGGCTGCATATTGTATGTCCCAAGGACAGCCAACGCTATTACTTGTTGTTCACCAGGATTCACAAGTTGTTTGCGCTGCTGTTGACAACTATTCGCACCTTATTCAGAACTTCAACCCTCCCTAATTGCCATGATTCAACTAAAACCCGGAATCCCGCCCGCCTCACTTAACGGACCACCTCAACCGACTGTGCGCCGAAGAAACAGGAGCGACAAAAAGAAAAAGACTGGCCTGCGTTTTAAGCGCGTGTTCAGCGATGCCGCTGTGGCGCCATTTGATCAAGTTGAATGGGAGCGGCGCACCGCGGAAATCACCGATGACAGTGCCAAAGTCATCTTTAAGCAGGAGGACATCGAAGTTCCGAAAAGCTGGAGTGCCCTCGCGACCAAAATAGCGGTCTCGAAGTATTTTTACGGCGATATCGCGAACGGCACCGATCCATACAAGGGCGGACGAGAAACCTCGGTGCGGCAGCTGATTCATCGCGTTACGCGCACGATTACGGACTGGGGTTTGGCGGATGGTTATTTCACGGATGCGGAAGCCGCGGAGGTTTTTTACGATGAGCTGACCTGGCTGTGCTTGAACCAATACGGTGCGTTCAATTCACCGGTCTGGTTTAACGTCGGCTTATATCATCAATATGGCGTCGGCAAAGGCGCCGGGGCCGGCAATTATTTCTACAATTGGGAAACCGGCGAAGCGGAACGAGCCGCGTCGCAGTACGAATATCCGCAGGGAAGCGCGTGTTTCATCCAGAGTGTGGAGGATACGATGGAAGACATTATGCGGCTGGCGACCAGCGAAGCGATGCTCTTCAAGTACGGCAGCGGCACCGGCACAGATCTTTCTTCGCTCAGGTCAACGAGAGAAAAATTGAGCGGCGGCGGCAAACCCAGTGGACCGCTCTCGTTCCTGAAAGTTTACGATCAGGTTGCGAACGTGGTGAAGAGCGGCGGCAAAACGCGGCGTGCAGCGAAGATGAACACGCTCAAAGATTGGCACCCGGACATTGAAGAGTTCATCGACGCCAAACAGAAGGAAGAAAAGAAGGCATGGGCGCTTATCGAGCAGGGCTACGACGGCAGCTACAACGGTGATGCGTACGGATCGGTCATGTATCAGAACGAAAATGTGAGCGTGAGGGTAAGCGATGAGTTTATGGAAGCGGCGCAGGAAGGCCGGGAATGGTGGACGCGCCGTGTAACGGACGGCAAACAATGTGAGCGCAAAGACGCGCGCACGCTATTGCGCAAGATCGCTGAAGGAACATACATCTGCGGCGATCCTGGAATGCAGTTCGATTCCACGATCCACAAGTGGCACACCTGCAAGGGCACAGGCCGTCAAAATTCCACGAACCCGTGCTCGGAATATCTCTTCCTCGATAACACCGCGTGCAATCTGGCTTCGCTCAACTTAATGAAGTTTAAAACTCCGGAGGGCGACTTTGATATCGATCGATTCAAAGCGGCGGTGCGCGTTTTCATCACAGCGCAGGAGATCATTGTCGACAACGCGAGTTACCCGATCAAGGAAATCGCGGAGAACTCTCATATTTTCCGCACGCTCGGACTCGGCTACGCAAATCTCGGGTCGCTCATCATGAGCTACGGGTTTGGTTACGATAGTGTGGAAGGCCGGGCGCTCTGCGGCGCGATCACTGCAATCATGACCGGCGAAGCTTACGAACAAAGCGCACGGTTGGCACGGGCGATCGGGCCGTTTTCAGGTTACCGCGACGCACGCGCCAGCGGCGTGCCGAAGCCAGTCGCCAAGGACAACGTCGCGTCAATGCTGGAAGTGATCGAGCTGCATCGCCAGGCGGTGCGCGAAATCTCGGACGCAAAGGAATTCGCACATTTGAAAGAGGAAGCTGCGAAAGTTTGGGATAGCGCGGCAGAACTAGGAAAACACCACGGTTATCGGAACGCACAGGTGACTGTGCTCGCACCAACCGGCACGATCAGTTTTCTGATGGATTGCGACACGACTGGAATCGAACCGGACATTGCCCTGGTAAAATACAAGCTGCTGGCGGGCGGCGGAATGCTCAAAATTGTCAATCAAACGGTGAAAGCCGCTTTGGAGAAACTCGGTTACAATTCCGATGAGATCGAAGGAATCATCGCGCACATCGACGCTTTCGACACCATCGAGGACGTCACGGATACGGATGGATCGACAATTTCATCCGGATTGAAACCGGAGCATCTGCCGATATTCGATTGCGCGTTCAAGCCGTTTAAAGGCGAGCGTAGTCTCAATTACATGGCGCACCTGCGAATGATGGCTGCAGCGCAGCCGTTCCTTAGCGGCGCGATTTCGAAGACAGTCAACATGCCGGAAGCCGCCACGGTCGACGACATTATGAACACCTACGTCGAAGGATGGCGGCTCGGATTGAAATCGGTAGCGATTTATCGCGACGCCTCGAAGCGTTCAGCGCCTCTGAATACTCGAAAAACAAAAGACATGGGAACTGTAGCCGCTGGCGACGACAGCGGCCTCTCCGCGGATTCCGCCACCGACGCGCTTCAAAAACGCGTTCTCGAATTGGAGCAAGAACTCACAGCGCTACGTGGTCAGCTCGATCAACCAGTCCGGCATCGCATGCCAGACACGCGCATATCGTTGACCCACAAGTTCGAGATCGCGGGTCACGAAGGATACATCACCGTCGGTTTGTACGAGGACGGCCAACCCGGTGAGCTCTTCATCACCATGTCGAAGGAAGGCAGCACGATTGGGGGGTTAATGGACACGGTCGGTACGCTTACCTCGATCGCGCTGCAGTACGGCGTCCCGCTCGAAAGTCTCGTGAAAAAATTCGCCTATCAACGGTTTGAACCGAGTGGGTTCACAAAGAATCCCGATATTCGTCACGCAACCAGTATTACCGATTACGTATTTCGCTGGCTGGCGTGCCAGTTCATTAAAGGCTACAAGGAGGCGACTTCGCCCAATCGAGCCCAGCCGGATCTGCCGCTCAAGGAAATTGCTGAGATCGAAAAGAAAGCGCTGAACCGGCCGGTAACGGATTTGGCGCGCACCGGCGAAAAGGAAGTGATCGACGTGATCACGAGCCATCCGGCCGACGATTCCGAATCTGCTCGACAGAACGGAAACGGCAACGGTCACGCCGATCGTGTAACCGTGGCACTCGGCAGCATCTTCATGGGGATCACCTGTTCCGTCTGCGGCAGCGACAAAGTCATTCGCGCCGGCGCCTGCGGCGTTTGCACGGAATGCGGCACTAGCCAGGGGTGCAGCTGAGGGCAAGGGCTAATCGCTGGGCCTCTACGAGGTCTAAATTTCCAGATTGCGCCGCTGCAAACCCCGGGCACGCTGCCTTGAGGTTCGGACCATCCGGAGTCTTGAGGATTTCTGAAGACGACGTGCACCAGGCGGCGCGCGATTGGACACGCGCGCGCGCATGGCTACAATGCGTCGCCCGTTTTTCTAAAGACAACCTGAATGAATAAGCTCGACGCGCAGCGACAGAAAGAAATCCAGCAAGCCGAAGAACTGCTTTTTGCAGGTCCGCAGGCCCTCGGTTTTGCCAAAGGTCTTTTCCAAGGGCATTTCGTTGCTGATTGGGTGATGCCTTATCCGCGCATTCCGGCGGCGCAACAACCCGAACTGGATGAGACTCTCACCGAACTTCGCCAATTTCTGGACGAACATCTTGATCCTGCAGAGATCGATCGGAAAGCGGACATACCGCGCAGCGTGATTGATGGCCTTGGCCGAGTTGGCGTGCTCGGCATGACTGCGCCGAAGGAATATGGCGGGCGTGGATTCTCGCAGATGGCTAACTGCAAGATTCTGGAAGAGATCGGCCGCCGCTGCGCATCGACATCCGTTTTCGTGAATGCGCACCACTCGATTGGAATTCGCGCGTTGTTACTCTTTGGAACGCACGAGCAAAAACAGCGATGGCTACCAAAGTTGTCGACCGGCGAACAATTGGGCGCGTTTGCGCTGACCGAAAAGGAAGCCGGATCAGATGCGGCGAACGTGCAAATGCAGGCGCGGCCCAGCGAAGATGGGTCGCACTTCATTGTGAACGGTGAAAAGCGCTACATCACCAACGCGGCAATCGCAGATGTGCTGACAGTCATGGCGCGAACGCCAGTGCCTGGATCGGATAAGACCGCGATCACAGCTTTTCTGGTTACACCAGACATGCCCGGCTTCGAAATGCTCGAGGCGCGGATGCCGAAGATGGGAATCCGGGGCACGGCAACTGGTCGATTCGCGTTGCGCAACGTCAAGGTTCCGAAGGAAAATATTCTAGGCCCGTACGGCAAAGGTCTGAAAGTAGCGCTGACGGTTCTCGATTTCGGACGCACAACATTCGGCGCGTGTTGCACGGGCGCGGCCAAGACTTGTTTGCGTTTGGCGATCGAACACGCAAACACGAGAAAACAATTCAACAAAACGCTCGGTAATTTTCATCTCGTCCAAAAGAAAATCGCGCGCATTGCAGCGGACGCTTATGCCATGGACGCGATGACCACGATCACTGCGGCGTTGATTGATCGCGGCCTTGAGGATTACATGCTCGAGACGGCGATGCTCAAAGTATTCACCACCGAGCGGCTTTGGGAGTGCATCAACGATGTATTTCAGATTTATGGCGGCTCTGCGTATTTTGTCGATCGTCCGCTGGAAAGAATGATGCGCGACGCGCGTATTAACCAGATCGGCGAAGGCGCGAACGAAGTGCTCACTTCGTTTATCGCGTTGGTGGGGATGCGCGGACCGGGCATGGAATTCAAGGAAATTTACGACACGATGATGAAACCGACACGCGAGCGCGGCTTCGCAAAAGCATGGATAGCTGGCAAGCATCGGCTCGGCGCGACCGTACGGGTTCCCGAGATTCCGGTACGCAGCCCTGAACTGCGTTGGTTCGCCAATCAACTTGGGCGCCTGATCCGCCGTTTCAATGTAGCCGTGAACCGCGCACTGATCACTTACCGCGAGCCGATACTCGATATGCAGCTTGTCCAGGAGCGGATCGCAAACGCGGCGATGGATCTTTTAGCGTCAGCGTGCGTGCTCAGCCGTCAAGATGCGGAGATTCAGTTTGCGCAACGAAATGGAAGTTCATCGACTCCGGAACAGTGCGCTGCCGAACTGTTTTTGCGTCAGTCATTTCGCCGGATTCGCCATTTCCTCGCTGGACTGACGGATAACGAGGATAAATCGGTGCTTGCGACAGCGAATTCCATCTTGGGTAAGCCAGCGAACTAACTCCGGACGCATTCGCGAGTAAAATTTGGCCGCGCGTATCTATACCGACAAACACGCCGATCTCCGTTGGCTGAAGGGAAAAACGTGCGCAGTGATTGGGTTCGGCGCACAAGGTCGAGCACACGCTCTCAATCTCAAGGACAGCGGGATTAACGTAATTGTCGGCCTCTATCAGAGAAGCAAATCGCGGGTCCGTGCCCGGCGCAGCGGTCTGGAAGTCCTGGACACAGCCCGGGCCACGCAGCGCGGAGACATCGTTTTTCTTGCCCTTCCAGACAACGAGATGCCGCGAATTTATGCGAAACAGGTCGCGCCGAATTTGCGATCTGGCCAAACGCTACTCTTCGCGCATGGCTTCGCGATTCATTATCGCACGATCGTTCCCCGGAGAGATGTGGACGTTATCATGGTGGCGCCGAAAAGTCTGGGTCCTATGGTACGTCGCGAGTTTCTTGGAGGACGCGGCGCGCCCGGTCTGATTGCAATTCACCAAAATCACAGCAGGCATGCGAAGCAAACCGCTCTGGCTTGGGCAAAGGGAATCGGTTGCACACATGCCGGCGTAATCGAGACAACTTTTCGTGAGGAGACGGAGACCGACCTTTTTGGTGAGCAAGCAGTCCTTTGCGGAGGAACAAGCGCGCTCATTCGCGCCGGTTTCGATACACTCGTTGGCGCCGGCTATCCTCCTGAACTTGCCTACTTCGAATGCCTCCACGAACTAAAGTTCATCGTTGATCTCATCCACGAAGCGGGCATTTCGGGTATGCGTAAATTGATCTCCGATACCGCCAAATGGGGCGAGCTGACGGTTGGGCCGAAGATCATCAATCGAACTGTGCAAAAGCGGATGAAATCAGCGCTGCAAAAAATTCGCTCTGGCCAATTCGCGCGTGAATTTATTCGAGAAATGAAACCTCCCCGTACGCGTTACGCGCAATTGCTCTTGGACGCCGAAAAGCATCCAATCGAAAAGGTGGGTGCGCGATTGCGCGGAATGATGGCGTGGCGCGCGAAAACGTAAATCTACGTCCGCGCTGCGCGCTGGCAGCACGCTTGTTACCGGCGAAATCGTCGGAGTTTTGGTTATGGCCCCGTACGGTGGCCTAAAATATCCAGTGCGCCATGAGTGGTCGGAATTGCAGCTAGCCGATCGCAAGGTTGCGGAATGCGCGAGCTTCCGGTCACAGTGTAGCAGATCTTCTTTGAGGTCTTCACGACCTGCTGTGGTTGTGGCCGGAGCACGACGTTCTTGCTCTGTGGATCAGCAGCAGCCGATGCGCAAAACGCGAGCGCAAGCACAACGCTTGCACATCGAACCGACCAGCCGCCCAGGCGACTTGGTCTGCCTACTGTTTTCACGGCCTAATAGTGATGCGCCTTCGAATTTTGCGCAAGCTTATTCGTCGTCGATTTGAGACAGAAAACCGAGATTTTCGGCCACAGACTCCTTGCGATTAATCCGTCCAGAGGAAATGCTCCAGTCGAAGATTGGTAAGACGCGCTTTTGCTTCTTCGCTCCGGCTACCTCCCGCTCCAGCGAGTTTCTCATAGATGGCAGCAGCAGATTCCCACTTCGAGTCTTCCTCCAACAGCCGCGCGGCGTTAAACCCAGCCTTGTAATACCAGAACAGTTCGCGCCGCCGATCCGGGCGCGCGTCTCCCTCCAGTATTTTGTAAAACGTGGCAAGCGCCGTGGCGCGCTCGTTTTTCTTCTCCAAACATAATCCCTTCTTAAAAAGCGCTTGGTTGCGCCAGTGAATCGGCTCGTCCTTATCAGAGCCGAGTTGATCATACATGTCGATCGCGCGCTGATAATTGCTTGGATCGGTGGTACCCATCTCAAAGAAAATGTCGCCCTTGCCGCACATCGCCTCGCGTTTTTCGGGGGAACCGGCATCACTCTTTAACACCTCATCGTATAGAGCGAGAGCGTCCTTGGGTTTGCCAAGCTTGCGTTCGATCACAGCCTGCTCATTACGCGCTGCCCATCGCAACGGGCCGTTCTGCCTTACCACCTGATCAAATAGGACAATCGCCCGATCCAGAGAATGTTCGCCCATGCTGGACATTGCCGACTCTGCCGCGAAGAAGAGGGCTTTTTCACCAAGCGAATTATCCGGAGTCTGTTGCGCAATCAGTTCAAACTGTGTCTGTGCGTTCGCAAAATCCTGGCGTTGGTAATAAAGCTCAGCCAACTTCATTCGAACTTCCGGAGCGAACGGCGAGGTTCCATGTTGTTCGAGGAAGCGCTTTGCGAGCTCAATAACTTTCGCTTCATTGCCGCCGGCTGATTCCTCAATCCAGATGTTGAGATAGTCACCCCGTTCCGCGGCTGCAGCCGTCGGCGACCCGGCTGCGCGAGTCAGATACTTGCGCGCTTCGTCGAGGCGCGGCGACGACGCATGAAAGGCCAGTTCCGCCAGGCTGACCAAAGCTTCCGACGTCCGAGGATTTTTAGGAAAATCATGAATGAACTCTTGCAGCGATTCCGCCGCTTTTTGGTCGCCTTTTGCCGCTTGGAGCAAACCTTCCTGTAATCGCAAGTCGGCACGAGCCTCTTCGTTGCCACCCGCCTTTTCCAGTTCACTGGAGTCAGCTACAAAACGTGCGTGGTTACCGAGTTGGAGCCAGCCGGTGGACGCATTGAAAAGCGCAATCTTTGCCCACGGCGAAGGGGAACGCGCGATTTGTTCAAAGTCTGCAGAAGCTCTATTAAAGCGCCTCGCAAGGTATTGCGCCTGGGCAGATAAGAAATCGATTTGTGTCAGCAAAGACGGCGCGGGACGAAACGACCGCGCATCGTCCAAAATCGCAATCGCCTCATCGAAGTGTTTATCTTCGATTTCGAATTGTGCAAACTCGAGTAAAGCAGGGGAAATCGTCTGAGACTTTCCGCCGGTGCGGCGAAGATCGGTAAATAATTGTCGCGCTCGTTCCCTGCGCCCTGCGCGAATTTCGAACCGCGCGAGATACCATCGCGCAAATGTTCGTCGTGGCTGTTCGGGACTGCGCACCCATCTCTCCAGCTCGTTGCGCGATGGTTTGTGTTCCGCTCGATACAACTCATCGAGTCTTGCGAAGAGAGCAGAAAGATCCGGGTCCGCCGAATGACGATCAATAAACTGCTCGATCACATCGTCTGCGATTTCCGGCGTCTTGAGTTGCACTTGCGCTTCCGCGACACCGAATACTGCCGCAATGAGCGTGGAGTGAGCTGCTCCTTCTGGTCGTTTCAGAAGACCCTGAAAAATGCCGATCGCTCTTTCAGGTCGCCGCTGGATGAGCTCCAGTCGGCCCCGCAACACGCGGCGTTCTCTTCGTTCGGCGATCGACGTGGGCTGCATCTCTTCGAGAAGACGACGCGCGCCGGCAACATCGCCTGTTTCAATGTACAATTCGGCCGCTCGCAATTGCGTTCGCGTCGCCCATTCCTTGTCGTGAGTAAGAAGCGTAAATTTTTTCAGCGCTTCATCGCGTCTTCCTAATGCCCGCAGCATTTCCGCTGCCCCAAACGTCGCCGCGCTGCGAAACGGTGACCGCTCGTCACTAGCCAGCTGCTCGTAAAGCGGCAGCGCTTCGGCCCACCGATGCAGGCTCGCGAAAGCCTGGGCGCGCCAAAATTTTGCCCAGGGCAGGTCACGTACCCGAATATCCTCCAACAAAGTCAGAGTGTTTTCCGGTTGTTTTGCGGCGATTTGCGCTTCGGCAAGCTTTTCCACGACTGCGCGCCACTCGACTGCGGGCAGATTGCTCTTCAACAACGTCTGTAACCGCACGAGTGCTACTTCCGGCACCCCTTCTGCAATCGGTGCGCTAGCTTCGGAAATTTCGCTGGAAAAATCTGCCTTGGCGAATTGCCCAAGCAGGCTCATCAGACACACCAGTCCTATGCGTCGTGTGTGGCTCATGTGTTCTTCAATGACGTCCGCAGATATTGTGCTGTATAGCTGCGTGGCAGCTCGGCAATCTTCTCGGGTGGACCTTCTCCCACGATGTCCCCGCCGCCCTCTCCGCCTTCGGGGCCCAGGTCAATGATCCAGTCCGCGCACTTGATCATCTCCAAGTTATGTTCGATCACAATCACCGTGTTACCTGCGTTGCGCAGCTTCATTAAAACTTGCAGGAGTTTTTCGATATCGGCGAAATGCAATCCCGTCGTCGGTTCATCGAGGATGTAAAGCGTGCGGCCAGTTGCCTTTTTCGCAAGCTCCGTAGCCAGTTTTACGCGTTGGGCTTCTCCGCCGGAAAGGGTCGTTCCGGCCTGACCAAGCCGCAGATAACCCAGGCCCACATCTAGTAATGAGTCTAACTTTTCTGAAATGCTGGGCACATTTCGAAAAAAACGAGCTGCTTCGTCCACAGTCATATCAAGGATATCGGCAATGTGCTTGCCTTTGTAAGTGATCTCGAGAGTTTCACGATTATAGCGTTTGCCGTGGCACACCTCGCATTCGACATAAACATCGGGCAAAAAGTGCATCTCGATCTTAATTAGCCCATCGCCTTCGCAATTTTCGCAACGGCCGCCCTTAACATTGAAGCTGAAACGTCCCGCGTCATAACCGCGCACCCGCGCCGCGGGCAATTGACTGAACAATTCGCGAATCGGAGTGAATGCGCCCGTGTAGGTCACCGGGTTCGACCGTGGTGTTCGGCCAATCGGACTTTGGTCGATCACAATTGCCTTGTCGATTTGTTCCACTCCGCGAATTGCCCGATAAGCGCCTGGCTTTTCCTTCGCATTATGGAAACGTCGAAACAGCGCACGTCGCAGAATGTCGTCCACCAGAGTGGACTTGCCGCTGCCGGAAACGCCAGTCACACAAGTAAAACAACCGAGTGGGAAAGAGACGGTAATATTCTTCAAGTTGTTCTCCGTCGCCCCGACCAATGTTAGCCAGCCTTCGGATTGGTCGGTCGACCGCGGTTTGGCGCGCTGTTTGGGAATGGAAATTCTCGCGCGACCCGAAAGATAATCGGCAGTCAAAGAATTCTTCGCGCGCAGGATGTCTTCGAGTTTACCTTGCGCAACAATTTCGCCGCCACGCGGACCCGCACCGGGGCCAAGATCGATAATGTGATCCGCAGCCCGTATCGTTTCTTCGTCGTGCTCGACCACAATGACGGAATTGCCGAGGTCGCGAAGACGGCAGAGCGTCCCCAGCAGCCGTGCATTGTCGCGCTGATGCAGCCCAATGCTTGGTTCATCCAAAATGTAAAGGACTCCCGCCAGCCCGGAGCCGATCTGGGTCGCCAACCGAATTCGCTGTGCTTCACCGCCGGACAGCGACCCGCTCTGGCGATTGAGTGTGAGATAACCCAGACCAACTTCGACGAGAAATTGCAGGCGGGATTGAATCTCGTGCACCACATCACGGACGATCACCCGTTGCTGTGCAGTCAACTCGAGCGCCGCGATAAAGCGCGCGGCCGCTTGAGTCGTTAGCTCACTCAGTTGATGGATATTCAACTCACGTGCGTGCCGATCTTTTATGGTGACCGCTAGGATTTCTGGTTTGAGCCTTGCACCATTGCATACTTTGCATGGTTCGTACGTCATGAATGATCGAATGCGATTGCGAGTGAATTCACTTTCAGTCTGCTCGTATAGCCGCTGCATCTGGGGCACCAGTCCCTCGAATAGTTTTGCAACTTTTCCCACATCGGCGGGACCATTGTTGCTGAGATCCATCTCGATCGGCCTTCCATTGGTGCCGAAGTAAAGAACCTGCTTGAATTGGTCCGGCAATTCGCTGAAAGGCACGTTTTCATCGATGTGAAAGTGCTTCACGAGCGCCTTTTGCAGGTGCCGATAGTATGCCTGCATTCGCTTGGTCCCACGCCGCCACGGTACGATAGCGCCTTCAGCCAATGTTTTGCTCGGATCGGAAATCATAAGCTCGGGATCGCAAACCAACTGGGTGCCAAGTCCGTGACAAGCCGGGCATGCTCCGAGGTGGCTGTTGAAGGAAAAATGTCTCGGAGTTAGTTCGCTGATTCTAAATCCAGTAGCGGCGTTTCCGTAGTCAGTCGAGTAAACTAGCTCCTCCCACTTGGCCTCTGGAGTGTTGGAGCCTTGGAGTGTTGGAGTCTTGGATTTTTCATCACTCCGTTGCTCCATTACTCCATCGCGTCGTTGTTTCAAAACAACGACGCGATTCCCGCCCCACTTGAGCGCAGTTTCAATGGAGTCAGTGAGACGGATGCGAATGCCATCACGGACGACCAACCGATCCACCACCGCCTCGATGGTGTGCCGTTCGTTCTTTTTGAGGCGAATCCGTTCGGAGCGATCCAACTCCATAATCTCACCATCAATCCGCGCGCGCACGAATCCTTCGCGCCTGATCTTTTCTATTATGTCCCGAAACTCCCCCGGCTGATTCTCAATCAGCGGTGCCAGTAAAATGATTTTCCATTCTGGCTCGTAAGCAAGGATTTGATCGACAATTTGCTGGGGCGTTTGCCGGCTCAATGGCTGGCCCGTCACCGGATCGTGCGGCTGGCCTACAGCCGAGAAGAGGACCCGTAGATAATCATAGATTTCGGTCGTAGTCGCGATCGTAGATCGCGGATTCGCCCCGGCGCTGCGCTGCTCGATGGCGATGGCGGGCGAAAGTCCGTGGATGAAATCCACGTTTGGCTTTTCCATTCGATCGAGAAATTGCCGTGCATAAGCGGAGAGGCTTTCGACGTAGCGCCGTTGGCCTTCGGCATAAAGAGTGTCGAAGGCCAGAGAGGATTTCCCCGAACCACTCAAACCGGTAATAACAACCAGCTTTTCTCGCGGAATTTCCACGTGAAGGTTCTTGAGATTATGCTGGCGGGCACCACTAATTTTGATAACTTGCGCAGGCATTCTGACGAGGAATGTCGAACCTACTAGTCAAACACAGCCGCACGTCTTTTCCAGCAAAATACTTATGAAGCGTGAAAGCAGCCGCTTCACATCGGATAAGCCTGCGCGTTTCCGGGTGAGGTGTGAACACATCGGCAACCTGAGTAATTCGGAAGGCTTGTGGTGACCTCGAGGCGCCCAGGCGATCTTCTATTGTACCGTGTGTCAGATGCGCTGGCAATTGCTGCCGCATGCATCTTTGTTTTTCTGGCGAGCTATCGAATTGAGCTTCCAGGACTCTACATGGATGAACTGGACTTTGTTAACGCAGCCCAGGGCGCTCCCGATAATACAATGATCCATATGCGGTTGGGATCGGTGCCGCTTTTTATCATGCCTTATCTGGGAGCCTTAAAGGCATGGATCTACGCTCCCATCTTCGGACTCTTCGGTGTATCGGCTCTGACTATCCGCTTACCGGCCATTCTGATCGCTGCCGCGACGCTGTTGATTTTCTATCAGCTGATGCGAGCAAAACTTGGACCTGTTTGGGCCACGATCGGACTATGGATAATGATGGTTGATCCGGCTAATCTTTTTCCCAGCCGACTGGATTGGGGACCGACGGTCTTGATGCACTTCTTCCAGGCGGCCATTCTCGCTTTGTGGTTTAGCTATCGCAACAAGCCGGAACTATGGAAGATCGGCCTTATTCTTATTTGCTTCGGACTCGGTTTTTTCGACAAGTTCAATTTTATCTGGCTGGTATTAGCTTTCCTTATCGGCATTTCTTTGTGTTACCCCGACAACCTGAAGCACCTTTGGGTTTCATTCCCGAGATTCGCCCGACGGATGGCGCTTATTACTGTTTTGATCGTGTTGGGTGCGATGCTTTATTTCACTCTGCCCCTGCTTCTCCATTTCCACCCACCTAGAGCTCATACGGCGGGCCTGGAAGTGAAGTGGAATGGGCTGGTAACCACCTTATCGGGTGTGGCTGTGGCCCGCTTTATCTTTGGGAGTAGCAGCGGGATGATTCCATTTGCTCCTTTTTGGCTGATTGTTACTGGCTGCTATCTAGCCTTCGCATGCTTATTTTTTCCGATGTCAAATGATGAAGCGCGCGAGACTCGAAAAGACGGTTTCTTCTTCCTCGTTATTGGCCTTCTGATTTTCTTGCAAATCGTCATTACTCCTCAGGCCGGTGGTCCGCATCATTACTCAATGATCTTTCCATTGCCTCTCCTAGCGTTCGCCTTCCTCGCAAAATCACTATACACACAGCTCGCCACGGAAAACCTCCGCAGACTTGCGGCTCTCCTTTTTGGTGCCGCGGCTGTTTCTCTTCTTGTGGTAAACGTCCATAACACCGCAGGATATCTTTCTCATTTTCGTACGAATTCTCATTATAGCCCACGCTGGTCTCCGGAAATCTACACTCTCTCCCGTTACGTCAATGAGCACGGCTTAGAGGCGAAAAGCGTAATCTCTGTGGATTGGGGACTGCACAACCAACTACACGCTCTCGCGCCTAAGAAACTTCGGCAGCGAATGCACGATTGCTGGCCGATGTTCAAAAATTTGGCAAACCAAAATCAGGAGCGGCAGGCTGTAAAGCTGAATTACGTTTTTCCAGAAGGTAAAACTCTTGCGCTCGCGTTCGCCCCTTCCAAGGAAACGTTCCCCGAGACAAGGCAAAACTTTCTCGCTTCTCTGGCGGCTCGCCCGGAGCTGAAATCGCGCTTGGTAAGGGAATTTTGGTCTGGAGGCGAGAAGATTTACGAGCTGTACGAGGTCGTTCGCTCTCCGCATGGCACATGACAGCCGAATCGAAACGCAGTTGCATTGGTGATAATGGTAATTTTCCGCTCGTGAAGCTTCACATCGCACGTTCTTCGGATTACATTGCAGCCCACTACGGATTTGATGATTTTTGCGTACGCACGCTTACGATGAAGATCGAAGGTTAGAGTCGGGACATAACGGCTCCTTTTTTCTGCACTAGGATTGCCTTGCGGAGACTAAAACACGACCGCCTTATCGTAGGTAAGTTCGATACGGATTCCTGAGATGAAAGTTTCAATCGTTATCCCCTGTTACAATGAAAAGAATACGATCGAAAAGGTCATCGAGGCAGTTCGCAACGCTCCACTTGAAAGCAGAGAGATCATTGTAGTAGACGATTGCTCGCAAGATGGGACACAGACTGTGCTTCAAGAGAGGGTTGCACAGTTGGTTGATCGGATCATTTATCATCCGGTGAATCGCGGCAAGGGAGCGGCCTTGCGCAGCGGTTTCGCGGCCGCGACTGGCGATACCATCCTTGTACAGGACGCTGACCTTGAATATAGTCCCGAAGACTATCCGGTGCTTTTAGAACCCCTAATGTCAGGAAAAGCGGATGCCGTCTTGGGCTCCCGCTTCCTGGGTGGGCGACCGCATCGCGTTCTTTTCTTTTGGCACATGGTCGGCAACAAGTTTTTGACACTGCTCTCCAACATGTTCACCAACATTAATCTGACAGACATGGAAACTGGCTACAAAGCCTTTAGCGCTCCACTTATTAAGTCGATTCAGATAGAAGAGGATGGTTTTGGCGTCGAGCCAGAAATTATCGCCAAGCTTGCCCGCAAAGGCTGCAGAATGTACGAAGTGGGAATCTCGTACAGCGGACGGACTTACGCGGAAGGGAAGAAGATCAGCTGGAAGGATGGTTTCAGGGCAGTTTACGCGATTTTTAAATACAATTTGGAGGCACGTCGGCATTGAAGGAGATTGCGTAACACCAGCGGTGGGATTGGGCGAAGGCAGATTCGCAGTTACCCAAAGGAGCCAATGCACGTGCTTCGCAGAAGCAATGCGAGCTGAGCACGGAGACATGGGGAACGGCCGCGCTTGATCAAAGACGCAAGCGCTCGCGGGATCATCTGCCCAGGATTACCCCCCAGGCGCGAGGGCTGGATTAAGCACAACGGTTACTATTCCAAATTGCTAGTGCGCCTTGTTCTGGGTTGATGAATCGGAAAGAGTGTTTACGTAGCGGCGAGGAAAATCTAGGAACCGTACGCCCCCAAAACACGGATTGCTTCCAGTCACTGAGTTGAAGTGAGTCTCAAAATCACGGCGTCGCCCTTGGCGTCCTTGGCTGGCATCCACTGGTAACCAGAAGCGTTCGGCAATCGTGACCCCTTTTCATCGACTTCTTTGGTTGAAATGAACAGTGCGTAAACTGGAACGGATCGGTGTAAGTTGAGTTTGGCTAGCGCTACCGCTTGCGCGTCATCGTAATGCACAACGTGTCTCCATTGGGTGTACCTTTTCCCATCGAGAGGAGCCGCTACAAATCCAGGCGGAAAAAGAGCATTCAGGTAAACAGGACTAATATCTGAAAAGACGAGTCCACCGGCTTGCCCAACGCTCTCGATGAAACGTCGTTGCGCGATAAACTCGGCCGATTGGCGGGGGCGGGTGCTAAAGTGGAGAGCTTCCCAACTCTGCAATCGATCCGCTTTCAGTCGGGCATCGACCGAGCGCGAAGGATAACCCAGGGCAGCCGCCGCAAACAAAACGAAGATTGCCAGAGAAGCGATGGTTCGTTTTGGCAAAACGAGATTTTCTACTGCCCACGTCACAGGCAGAACGGCAAGTGCGACTAACAGCATTAGGAGAGGCAGATAATACCCCAAGTAGTTGACGGGGAAACTGATGATCAGCGCAAAGAAACTCAAGCCGGCTGAAAAAGCGCAGATAACGAACCTGTTGAGCCGGATGAAGAACACCCCCACACAAGCCAAAAGGATAAATGCGGCGACAAAACAGGTGCCGGTGCCAAATTGATTGACGGCAGTGTACTTCTGTGGACGCAGAGCGAGTTCCCGCCAAAGCATCGCAGCATTGTCTGGAATGTAGCGCCAGGAAAAAGGCGCGACCTTTGTTAACACTGGATTGAGGTAATAGCCGTATCCTGTTTGAAGTGGCGAATGAAACTGGATCGTGTTTAGCACCAGCAGCGGGCTGGCTGCCAGAGCGAAAACGATCGGAACTGCAAGACAATGTAGAAGCCAGCGTACGCGCGCTCCCTTCACTGGGAACAGGGTCATGGCAAACAACAACGGCACGAAGAAGAACGACTGTAAGCGAATGTTCAGCGAAAGTCCGAGAAACGCTGCCGATAGGTAGATTTTCCAACGGCGTTTCTCCTTCAGACCCAAGTATGCAAACATAAAAGCTAGTGCGACGAATGCCGATGCGCTGATGTCGCTCAATGGCGAGCGACAGAAAGTGAAAAAACCGGGCAGCGTGGCGAGCAAAAGCGCCGCAAATCCGCCAGTTAGCGGCATGGCCAGATAAAGATAGAAGCCGAATACAGCGAATAGCAGCAGCAAGCCGATCGTTTGATTTGTCCTGAACGGCGCAAGGATGGAATCTGTTTGCGGAAGGATCTTAAGCCAGGGAAGCATCAGCGCCGGATATCCAGCCGGCCACAGTGACGGCATTTTGTCGTAACCGATTTGTACCGAAGGCAATCCATATTTCAGTAAAGCCTTTGCCTGCGCGAAGTAGTGCGTCGCATCTGACTGACCGAGATCAAGCAGGTTGGTGTCCCGATAATCGATTGTCAGCACGGAAAAGTAATAGAATACTAATGCACAAATAAACAGTAGCGCGCCCATCAATGTCTGTATGGTCGCGAAATTTCTATTGTTGCGCATTCAGGAGTTTGTGCCGGATTCTCGTGGCTGTTCGTGCAGCGTCGTTAGGAGAGATTATTTGATGTCGTTCAACGCAGCAACAGCGAACCGGACTTGTCGAAAAGGGCGCAGGCACACAGGGAGGAAATTGTGCTGGCGACCACCGCTAATTTTGATAACCTTGCGCAGGCATTCTGACGGAGAATGTCGAACCTATTAGTCAAACACAGCGCACGTTTTCTCCCGCAAAATCGTGTTATTTGAGTGAAATTGCCCACTGGATTCATCTGCAACTTTTGCCGCCTTTGGCGAAGGCAATGGTGGGGGCAGTTTCTGCGCAAATAAGGTCATCGAATTTTATTCAGTAAAAAACACTGATGGATCAGGTTGAAACTTCGCATACATCCTCCTCCTGGAGATCGCCCGCAGTTTTCCGGCCGACAATGACAAACCCGGAAACCAGCTCGGAGCTCATCTGGGGGCTGGTTGCCCTCGAGCAAAGGCGGCAGCGGACCCGAGACCATCTGGCTAAAATTGCTCCTCGACGCGAGGGCTGGATAACAAACAACAAATACTACTACGAATTGCTGGTCCGCCTTCTTCGATTCCTGGTGGAACCGCAGAAAAGGGTGCTATCTGTTCGCTGTGACACCGGCAACCTTTTGGCTGCCGTCAGACCAAGTGATGGGAAAGGCATCGATATTTGCGCCGAGATGGTGGAAATCGCGCAGCAACGGAACCCATCCCTCAATTTCGCAGTCGCTTTCCCAGACAAGGAAGAGTTTGGGCAGTCATTCAGGCCAGGAGAGAAATTCGACTACATTTTATTTAACGATATAGGCGACACCGTGGATGTACTTCAGGCGTTTCGGAATCTAAAGCCGCTATGCCAGCGGCATACACGGGTGCTGGTAACGACGTACAATCATCTTTGGGAACCGCTGGTCACCTTTGCGGAATGGACCGGGATGAAGGTGCCGCGCACCGAGCAAAACTGGCTTTCCACCGCCGATATTCGGAATTTGTTGAAGCTGGCGGGTTTTGAAGCTCTCGAGACGCATCGAATTGTTCTTTTGCCGAAATATTTGCCACTGCTGTCTGGTTTTTTGAATCATTTTTGTGCACGCCTGCCATTTTTGAGCAAGCTCTGCATGACGCAGGTTGTCGTGGCGCGAGTGGTTCCGCCAGCCGTTGCCTTGGATGACCTTACCGTATCCGTAGTCATTCCATGCAAAAACGAGAAAGGAAACGTTGAGGATGCCGTTCGCCGTATTCCGCCTCTGGCGGGCCGGACGGAGATCATTTTCTGCGATGATCAATCGACCGATGGCACTGCCGCGGAAGTGCGGCGAGTGCAGTCGTGCTATCCGGAAAAGGATATTCGTCTTGAGCAAGGACCGGGAGTCTGTAAGTCACGAAACGTCTGGACAGGTTTCGATGCAGCGAAAGGCGATGTATTGATGATTCTCGATGCTGATCTGACGACAATTCCAGAAGAGCTTCCCTACTTCATCGATGTTATCATTTCGGGACAGGCGGAGTTTGTTAATGGATCGCGGCTGGTCTATCCGGTTCCAAAGGGAGCAATGAACGGAGCGAACATGCTGGGCAACAAATTTTTCAGCGTCGCTTTTACCTATCTCCTTGGGCAAAGGGTAAAAGATACCTTGTGCGGCACAAAGGTTCTTTGGAGAAGCGATTGGGAGCGAATTAGGCCAATGCTGGGAAGTTGGGGAACTGAAGATCGTTGGGGAGACTACGAACTCTTATTTGGCGCCGCGAAACTGAATCTTAAGATTTTGGACTTACCCGTACATTATCAGGAGCGCATTTATGGTTCGACAAAGATGACCAAAGTCTTTCGGAACGGTCTTGTTATGTTAAGAATGTGCTGGCATGGCTTCCTGAAGTTGAAACTTGGCTACTAATCCGGTCTTAGATTTAGATCTTCGAACTGCCTCCAATAAATGGCGCGCGATTTCGAAATCGCACTCATCTGAATATCTTCTGGTGCAAGAACGCATTGCCAAAGAAGTTCAACACGGGCGTTTCCTCGCACAGCACGGGGCAGGGGAGATTTGGAATTGGGAGAGTCCGGCGGGAAAACTTCGCTGGGCCCGGCGGGTTAGGATGCTCAGCAGTCATTTGAAGCCAGGAATGACTGTGCTCGAATTGGGATGCGGCACCGGCACTTTTACTCGGGAACTGGCGCGCTCGGGTGCGAACGTCGTCGCGATAGACGTTTCACCGGAGCTTCTGGAGATCGCCAACGCCAATTGTTCCGCGCCAAATATTCAGTATCAAATCCAGAATGCCTACGCCTTGAGCTATCCTGAAGGAGCGTTCGACTCTATCGTGGGCAGCTCGGTTTTGCATCATCTCGAAATCGAAGCGGCGATACGCGACATGTACCGCGTGTTGAAGCCTGGAGGTACCATCTATTTTACGGAGCCAAACATGCTGAACCCTCAGATTGCGATACAGAAGAATATTCCGTGGATTAAACGAAAGGTTGGCGACTCACCGGACGAGACGGCATTCTTCCGTTGGCCTCTCCGGCGGCTGCTCGAGCAAACAGGCTATCGTGATGTTCGAATCGATCCGTTCGATTTTCTGCATCCAAAAACGCCGGCTGCTCTGGTCGACCGGGTTAAAGCGTTCGGACGATTTCTCGAGAACGTGCCTGGCATCTTGGAATTTGCGGGCTCGCTCTATATCCGTGCGATCAAATGAGCAATGCATCGACGGTCTTGCAGGGCCAGGAGGCGAAAGACCGAGCCGCAACATTGCGTAACCGCGCGCGGCTCGGTGCCAACAAGAATCTTCTTTTTTGGTATCGCGAGCTTTACCGGGATCAATTCAGGGATCTTCCCAATCCGCTGACGCTCTCAATACTCGAGGTAGGAAGCGGCACTTCGCCCCTCAAGCAATTTTTCTCAAACGTTATAACAAGCGATGTGCTTGATCTTGACTATCTCGACCTTGTGTTTGACTGCCACGAGATCGACAAGCTGGATGCAATCCCAGACAACAGCATCGACGTCATCACGCTCACGAACGTGTTACATCATTTGAAAAGCCCTATTGGATTTCTTAACCGCGCTGCAAGCAAATTGAAATCGGGCGGCAAAGTGATCGCGACTGAGCCTTTTTTCTCCGTGTTATCGACTCCCATCTTCAAGTATCTGCACCATGAACCGGTGGATTTCCGCATTTCGAAGCCCCAGCTAGAGAAGGTACGGGGCCCGCTGGCTTCGGCGAACATCGCGTTGCCGTGGTTAATATTTTTCCGGCGGTGTGAATGGGTGGAACGATTGAACGAGAAGTTCGACGTTGCGACTCTTTCGATGCGGCCCTTTAGCGCCCTATCCTACATGGCTACGGGAGGGATCTCGCGCACCCTCCCAATCCCACATTTCGTTTATCGCAGGTTACTTTTGGCGGATCTCGCCATCAGTCGCCGCTTTCCGAGCTTCTGTGCAGCTTTTTTTACTGTGGCCCTCACACGTCGTTGATGTCGAGAGGTCGGTCTGCGTCGCACGGTCCAGAATTATCGTTGTTCCCAAGCGAAGTTGCTTTGTTACGCGTTACTCCCTTTTTCTGAGCAACACGAAACGACCGCGGCGGTCAAGTAGGGTGTAGTCTTCGATGTGAATCCCAGACACCGGGTTTATTGTGTCTGAGCTAATCCTGAGGGGCGCGTAGGCGTCCTCGCTGTCGCCAAGGATCCAGACCGGCGCAGGCCGGTTACGTAGTTGCGTCAGCCAGAAGAGGTTTCGGTCATGTGCGTAGCGAAGAAGAAAAAACGAGGCAACAACCGGTTCCTCCGGCTTGCCTTCCCGGCGGTAGCGCCCGAACACCGCGTCAGCCTGTTGCCGCTCTGATGGCGAGTAAAGGCTAGTCGAACGAAGAAGATAAGCCCCCCGAACAAACCACGGCACGAGGGTGACTTGTGCGCATGTTGATAACGCTGCGATTGCAATTGCGGTAGTAAGTACTGCGGTCTGCATCCGCTTACTACAGTGGGATACAGTTCGTACAATGGAAGCGAACCCTACCAACGTGACACACCAAAGCAGTGCCTCGGTGGGAGCAAATCGTGGCGCCCATAGAAGGTCGTTGCGATTCATGAGCCACGCGACCCCAGTTGTAGGGACACCAACAACCAAGTAGTACGGGCGCAACAAGACTGTTCCAAAGGTACCGACGATCATGATCCAGAGCCATTGACGGACGACACTGCTGCCAAGCCAATGAAAAACATTGGATGCGACAAACATGAAGAGCGCTTCAGGGCTGGAGAAGCGTCCCGGCGCCACGACGCCAATACGGTCAAAGGAATGACGGCCGTACATCGTCGGTGACTGCGCCCAGGAAATCGCCAGCAAAACGGGGATCGCACAAACCGAGAGGATAAGTGCAATCGCTGCAGGCCAGTTGAAACGATAACGCGCGGGTTTGCCCGGTGAAGAAAGCCATGTTTCAACGCCTGCTACTATCGCGACCACAGCTGCGGCTATTGGCGCATCCTCCTTCACGCTGATGACAGCTATTGCCGTCACGATTGACGCGATCATCCGCTGCTGAAGCACGAAATAGAAAAGGATTAAACATAACGCCAGGGCAAGAGTCTCGACAAAGAACCCATATCCCGCCTCTTGATAGAACGCGACTGAAAGCGGTGAGATAAGAAGCGCCCCGGCTGCAATGACCGCAACGCGTCCATCAACTGCGAGAAGACGCAGGATCCGCGTTGCCCAGAAGTAAGCCACTCCGACTGATGCGGCAAGCACGAACAGCAAGCCGGGAGCACCGAATGGCTTTGCTATAAGTCCGAGCGGGAGAAGTAAAAAGTAGGCGTGAACAGCAAGGAAGTTCCCAGACCAGTTGTCTTGAAGCAAGCCTCGTCCCTCAAGCCAACTTCGAGCAAGCTGAGTATTTACGAATAGGTCCCCCGAATAGCCGAGATCGTAGAAGGTCTTAAGTTTGAGCGCGAAGACCCAAATGGTGATGAACACAGCGAGGCTGAGAGCAACAAAATCCCAGCGATCCCAAGGCGCCGTGAGGTTCAGCTTCGACGTGAACATCTCTCTCCAGCGCAGCTGCATTGGAGGAAGGTATGACTTCTCAACATCTTTTCCAACGATATAGTAGTGTGATGTACCTATCTCTGATGAGAACGACTACTCTGGTGCCGTTATCTTTCCCTAAAGTGTGTATGACCGGAAAGCTCACGACCGCGTTACTGCAGATGGTTGACCGCGGGTCCGTCGGATGGAACTATCAACGCGGCCAGCTTCGGGGCACCAAGTCGCCCTGCGTACGAGGTTCCATTGGTGGATTCCAAATTTGCCAGTAAAACATCAGAACGTATTTACCGTTGTACAACACATGGCAAAGGCTTCTCGCGATACGCTGTATGCGCCTCTAAGGCTGCCACGCGTCTACAACCTGCTGCAAAGCTTAACCGGCGGTAGTCGGGATCGCGCCGATTTTGTAAAAAGACATGTCTTGTTCCGATCCGATGAAAAGGTTGTAGATGCAGGGTGTGGGACCGGCAGCGCATTGGAGTTTCTGCCCCCGGTAAAGTACGTAGGATTCGATCCCAACTCTGGCTACATTCATGCGGCCCAATCAAGATATGGGAGTCGCGGACAGTTTCTATGTGGAGATGCCGACAGCTCGGAAGTGTGGGAGTTAGTGCAGAGTGCCGACACATTCCTTTCGTTTGGCGTGCTTCACCACCTTACAGACTCGCAGATAAGGAAAATATTGAGTCTGGCACAACGGTGTCTGCGCCAAAGCGGTCGCTTCATTTTCTACGAGCCGTGCTTCAGCGCTCGCGATGATGTTTTGGGCCGAATATGTATGAATCTCGACCGCGGCGGAAATATAAAAACCGACCAAGCTTGGCGGGCCTTGCTCTCAGAATATTTCGCGACCTTGGAAGAGCACATTCGCCGTCCCGTGTACTGGTTTCGTTACACGATCCAAGCCTTTATCTGCCGGGATCCGCGCCAGCTGTGATTTTTCTGCTTCTAGCTAGGTAATCAAGAAAGGAATGGGGCTGAAAATCGTAATCACGGCGGGCGAGAGCAATGTCATAGGTTTTGGGTAGAACAAGACGATCGATTTGGTCGCTCTTGAATGGTAAAGGTAACCGTAGCGCCTTTGCCGCACGAAGCATCGTGACTGGCACAGGCAGCACAAAAAGAGGACGCACGGAACTGCGGAGCGCTCGGGCTATCTCAGGAGCTGCGCAGGCGCGCTCAGCACAGATAGTGTAAGTTTGCCCCACACGGCGTCGGCAAATCGTTGCCACTGCGATAAACTGCGCAGCTTCCCGTGCGCTGATGGGCGCATACCTGATTGAACCGCCACAGCGAAAGTCCAGCAGGATGCGTCCTTTTCGCGCAAACGCAATAAGCGCATCAATTCCTTCGTTGTCTGTGGAACCATAAATCTCCGCTGGACGGATAATCGTGTAATTTATCCCACTCTTGCGGACTGCTTCCTCGGCCAGCCACTTGGAACGGCCGTAAGCCCCACCACTCGGATGCGCACAAACTGTACTGATATATACAAAATGATGGGACGACCCGCAGAGAGAAAGCAATCGTTTCGTCAACTCCGTATTCACTTGAAAATATTCGGATGGATTATCTGAATGCGTTACTGCCGCCATGTGTAGAACCACCTGTGCCCTGTGCAATGCCACCGGGCTGCGAGCAATTTCTTCCAGCCCTCCATGGAATAGTTCCATTTCGGCATCCGGAATTTCGATCTTGCGACGGTGGACCACGGCCATGATGCGGACCCGCGACACCAGGCTGCGCAAAACATGTTGCCCGAGTGTTGAACTGCCCCCGGTGATAAAGACCGTCTCCATCAATTCCGTTTCACAACCGATGAATCGAAGTGGAACCGGCATTCGATCATATGTTTTAGAAATTCCAAGACTGCGCCTGGCCTTACGAATGATTTGCGGGCTCCCAAAGAGTGGAACTCGACAGGAATTTCGTAGATACGGAGATTTAGATTGATGCAATTTAAGATTAGCTCGGCATCGATAAACCAGTCGTCAGATCGTAACACCATCTTTTTATAAGCTTCACGAGTCATGATTTTTGGTTTCGAATTGACATCCCGAAGTCTGGCGGAACCGCGAAAGAAGCGATGAAACAGCCAGTTGTAAACGGTTGAAATAAGTCTTCGATAAGAGCTGTCGTGGCGCTCCACGCGGTACGTTTTTACTAGATCAAAATTGTCGCTCTTTATCTTTGCGAAGCAGGAAAATACCGCCTCGACAGGAAACTGGCCGTCGCCATCAATTACGCCGACATATTTGCCGCGGCAGGCTTCGAGCCCACGCCGCATGTCCCACCCCATCGCTCCTTGTTTTGGTTCGGCAAGCACCCGCACGTTCGGCAACCGTTCGGCGAGTTGTTGACAGATCTCCGGCGTCCGATCGATTGAACCTTGCCAGAAATTTGCAACGAGTATCAATTCCCATTCGAATTGAAACAGCGACATTATC
The DNA here is from genome assembly GCA_003221195.1 of Verrucomicrobiota bacterium. GTDB lineage: Bacteria > Verrucomicrobiota > Verrucomicrobiia > Chthoniobacterales > UBA10450 > Udaeobacter. Next base: position 16,665 of record QHQO01000024.1, on the reverse strand, counting down.
TTGTGGAGGTTCTCCACGAATGGGACAATTTCTTCTTCCGCACGATAACAAAGTATCGCAATGGAAAACTCGATGGATGTTTCGACCATTACCTTTCGATGCAAATCATCGCAGACTGATAATCCTGGTCAATTGTGCCAAATGAGATTTCGGCACAGCGCATAAGTCCAACCATGGAAAAGAGCTATGCCCAACACTACGCTCTGCTCGAAGCAGAGCATTGGTGGTTTCGGGCACGCCGGATGATCCTACGAAATTTGCTTTGCCAGCTTGTATGGCCGCCGCAGCCGAGAATTCTGGAAATAGGTGTTGGCCCTGGCCACAATCTTCTGGAGATTTATCCCGCGGATTCACGGATCGAAGGCGTCGAGCCCGACGAGGTGTTGGCGGGAATCGCGGCTGCTCGGGTTCCTGGGCCGGTATTCAACGCCTCGATCGATCAGCTTCCACCGGAAATTCGAGATGGATCGTATGATGGCGTCGCGCTGTTCGACGTATTGGAGCACATCGAAGATGACGCTCGCGCGCTGCAGATCGTATATCGCAAGCTAAGACCGGGCGGGCGCATTGTGGTCTCGGCGCCAGCGTACATGTGGCTATGGGGACAGCAGGATGTCGTTAATCAGCACTACCGACGGTACACTTCGCTCGAGCTTAGGCGGAAGCTGCAGGCGTCCGATTTTGTTATTGAACGCGTAACGTACTTTAACACGATCCTGTTCGCGCCGATAGCCGCTGTTCGCCTTCTCGCGCGCTGCAGCGGTAAGCCGCACGAAAAAGAGGGAGATTTTGCTCATGTCCGCAAGTCGTCAAATGCAGTCTTGCTTAGCGCGTTTGCCGCAGAACGGCTCTTCTTGCAGTACTTCAACTTTCCATTTGGCGTTTCGATCTTCACTGCGGCGCGAAAATCCGAGCCAGGCGCCTAACCCTCGTACGAAACGTAGCTTCTCAGGAGGACTTAATAGCAGTTCGGCGGCCGAGCGGCTCATTACGCAGCAATCGCCGCTGTCCGTCTGGACGGGGCTATCTGCCAGAAAGAAAAAGAGCGGTAAGAAAGAAATAAAGGAACTGCTTTCCCTTCGTCTCGGATCGACTGATTCGCACACCATAGACCACATTGGCTTTCTCTCTCAGCAAGAGGTGATACATTTCTAAAAGGACTTCCGATTCATCTTGCAAGTCCGCGTCCAAGCTCCGACGCACTTTCCCGATACGAAGGACGAACCGGCCGAGATCGCGCTTTGATGGCCGAAGTTGCGGGTCAAAATAAAAAGCTTCACCGATGGATCGATGCGAGCTTACTCTTCCATAAAGTTTGTGCTTCCATTGGTTGATCCGTCGCTCACAAAGAGCAGTTCCCACGCGACTGCCCGATTTTCAATTTTTCGAGCACGCAACAACGGCAAACCTGTACCTCGTTCAGGATCAGGATGCGAAATCAGGGCCGTTCATCGCTTTTGGTAGTAAATCTTCTATGACGGGCGAGATGGCTTGCGAACAACAAAAGTTTTCATTGCTGCCCAATGTGCTTATCTTTCCCTGAAGTGTGTATGACCACAAAGCTCACGACCGTGTTACTCGAGCTTGCTCGAAGCTAATGTCGGTAACTTCAGTCTTACGTGGTGCTGCTAATAAGGTGTACGAACACGCCTTTCCCATCTATCGACCGCTTTATGCCGCCTACAAGACCTACGCTGATCGTGCGGAGCGAGAACTGCTAAGGAAGATTTTGTTTCAAGGTGCTGTCGTCGTAGACGTCGGCGCTAACATCGGAATTTATTCCCGGTTTCTTTCCCGCTGTGTTGGTCCAACCGGCCTGGTTCATTCCTTCGAACCATCGCCGGATAACTTCAGACGATTGTGTGCTGCCACACGTGATCTTCCAAACGTCCGGCTTACTCAGGCTGTGGTTGGAGAAAGAAGTGGTGAGTGCAAGCTTTACGTTTCAGACAAGCTAAACGTCGATCACAGAGCGTACAAGGCTGATGCAGATTCACGCCGCGCTGTTCCGGCTGATATGGTGGCGCTCGACGATTACTTCAAACCCGGCCAACGCGTTGATCTGATCAAGATGGATATCCAAGGATACGAACTTCATGCGTTACGCGGCGCGCAGCGCGTGCTACTGGAAAACCAGGACATCGATCTCTTGCTCGAGTTTTGGCCAGTTGGGTTGGCGCAAGCGGGCGTTAGATGGGAAGAACTGGTCGAGCTGCTTCAGCGCTTAGATATGAATCTGGCTCTCGTGCGAACCTGTGGTTTGGTTCCCTTCGAGGCGCGCGACGTTCGAAACGATATTTCATGGTATGTGAACGTTTTTGCCCGTCGTACGCGCGGTCAGACACGGAATCGGCCGTAGCAGTGTGACCGGGATTTCTAGGCAAGAATCGTGTTAGCGATTACCGTGGGGTAGATGCGCACAATTATTGTCACTGGATCCGCAGGATTGATTGGTTCGGAAACCGTAAAGCGGTTCGCAAAAGAGGGGGCGCATGTTGTTGGGATCGACAACGACATGCGCGCACATTTCTTTGGCGCAGAAGCATCGACGAAGAAGACACGTAACAATCTAATCGCGAACGTTCGCGGCTATGACCATCATGACCTCGACATTCGGGATGCCTCCGCAGTAGCCGAGCTATTCAAGAGTTATTCAGGAAAAATCGACGCCATCGTGCATACGGCCTCACAACCGTCACATGATTGGGCTGCCCGCGATCCTCAAACCGATTTTACGGTTAATGCAAATGGCACGTTGAACCTTCTCGAGGCAGCGAGAACATTCTCTCCCGAAGCGCCGTTTGTTTTTACTTCGACAAACAAAGTTTACGGCGATAAGCCGAACCGGTTGCCGTTGCAAGAGTTGCCGACGCGGTGGGAAATCGAGCGAGGGCATGAGTATGAACAGGGAGTCTCAGAAACCATGAGCATCGATGACAGTACGCACTCGCTCTTCGGGGCATCCAAAGCTGCGGCCGACCTTTTGGTGCAGGAATACGGACGTTATTTTGGAATGCCGACTGTTTCCTTTCGCGGCGGCTGCCTCACTGGACCCGCTCACGCGGGCACGGAGCTACATGGTTTTCTTTCTTACCTGATGATGTGTACGGTGAGCGGCAGACCCTACCGTGTGTTAGGTTACAAGGGAAAACAGGTTCGTGATAACATTCATAGCTTTGATTTGGTTGAAGCCTTCTTCGAATTCATTCGCGCGCCGCGTAGCGGAGAAGTGTACAACATCGGCGGCAGTCGGCACAGCAACTGTTCGATGCTGGAAGCGATCGCCTTATGTGAGGAAATAAGTGGGCGCAAACTAACCTGGAGCTATGAAGAGACGAATCGGATCGGCGACCATATCTGGTGGATCAGCGATGTTAGAAAATTCCAGAAAGACTATCCTACCTGGGAATTTCGCTACAGTTTGCGAGAAATTCTGGAAGAAATTCATCGCGCGGTGAGTGTGCCCACAAAATGAAGGCAAGCCAATAGTCACGGGGATCTTATTCGCGTGCTAAGTGCAAGCCATCAGGCGAGTCATTAGTAACAAGTGCCCTGAGGCAGTTCTTTTGGGCCTTGTGAGTTGCCCTTGCTATGAGGAAGCATTTCTTTCGGAACATCATAAACCAAATACGAATAGGCGATGTGATCCACCGGAGTAAAATGCTCTCTCAACCACCTGTACTCCTCAGGGGGTCGATTGACTCCAACCAAGGCGTTGATAGGCACAACAATTCGACCTGCCTGCGGTCTATGAGGATCCACGATCACTCCAGGATGACGCCGGATATATTCCGTTAGATACCATTCGTTTCCGCGCCAATCCAAATTCGAGTCTGCAAGGTGTCGGTAGGCGAGTTTCCTGTCTGGAACAAACTCATTAAAATACGAGATAAAATGCGGATAATACGAGAGAGCCGATGCAGCAGCCCAAATGACGAGAATCACCGCGATATATTTTCGAGGCTTGGACTCGGGGGTAGCTAAGAATCTTCCGCAAAAAATTGTAGCCAGTGCGAATACAGGCAATACGTGACGAATGCCGATCTGCGCGTTAAAAAGGAAGTTGAAATAGATCCAGTAAAGGAAAATCGGAACCAGCAAAAAAATCTCGTCTCGACGAACTCCTCGCGCCGCTGGTTGGCGACGCCTTGAAAAGTATCCGACCAACGCCATCAAAAATATGATTTGCTTCGCAATCGGCACCTTGAAGAAGGCCGCGTAGAAGTAATACCCTGGGAACCCGCGAAGCGTTCCGTCATGATGATTCACTCGAAGTTGCCCTGCCATGTAAATGTTTCCCCAAGCTTCTCCCATCTTCTCCTCGAACTTCACCAGGTCCAGGCCTCGGACGTAAGGCGCTGGCAATGGAAGAGGCAGGTTGCGGACGATCGGAATTGCCTGGAGCTTTTTGAAGAATGCGTCTTTCAAGGTATACCCAGACAAGGGAGTTCCAATTCCAGCCAACCAGAACCCCAGATTAATGGTCACGATGCTCACCGCAGCGAAGAAGGTTATTACGATGAACCAATGACGCAGATTCCAGCTCAGGCTGTGTGATTGGTCAGCCTCGATTCCTTCAGTTGCTGGCCTAAAGCGATCATAAATTGCTGCAATCGCCAAAAAGATCGGATAAAGATAAACGCACGAGTATTTGGCAAGTTGGCTTAAGCCGAGCGTCACCGCGCTGAAGAGAGCTCGTCGCTTGCCGCCCAACTTTAGAAAATGCCAAAAGTGGTAGAGTGCGATGGTCGTCATCAAGGCGGCCGGTAAGTCAGCCGTCACCAACTGGCCATGTGCTAACAGATTGGGATCGAAGACGTAAAGGCTCAGTGAGAGGAGAGCCCCGTTACGACCGTAGAGTTCATAACTCCACTTCAAAACGTATAGCGCCAGTAACAGCGAAAGCGCAATGGCCGCGTACCGTCCGCGTGTAACCTGACCGTTCCAGGAAGTGTCCAGTGGAAGCCCGGCTGTCCGGGCAAAAACGGCCAGGTTGATGCTCGTCATGGCGTGCACACTTGAAAAAGGCATGGTACTGCTATTTAGGGCACTGGTTCTTTCCGGAGCCCCATTCAATACGCGATAGCCGTACACGTAGTGAAGGGGCTCATCGGTAGTAAGCCCCTTGTGATGCAAGCTCGTGATCTGTATCAGCAGTAACACAGCTAACAGCGCGCCACAGAGGATTAGCCAGCCTGGCATCGCAATCCACTGGTGGACTCGACTACTCATTGATAGGCTTCGTAACGAAGTGGGCTGACTGTAAATTGCCTATGTACGAGGACCATCAACTTCTTAAACCCTTGGGCTGACCGCTTACTCTGACTTTCGAAGCTCCAGCGAACGGACGACGTCTGCTTGGAATTCACTGACTGAAATGATGTAATCAGCCTCCGCCTGTTGCTGTGGCGTAAGTTCATTTACATTTTCGACCGTAATACGCAGGGAATGATCGTTCCAGACCAGAGAGGCAATAAAAAAAACATTCCATTTGTTTTGGAAGAGATTTTCTTTCATCAAAAGGAGAATGCTACTGCCATGTAATGGACGCAAATTCAGGGAACGAAACGTATGGATAACATGGGAGGTCTTTCCGCCTACGTTGAGCCAAGGCACTCGAAGGCGCTGATTCTCTTTCTGTGTAAAGGCTGCAAGAGCGAACGCCACCAAGAGCGTCGCGACGATCCGGAACCCCGCCCGAAGAGATGCTTTCCTGGAAACATCCCTAGTGATTGCGCCTGTTGCTGTAGGTAGCGCACGGTTGCCAAGTAATACCAAAAATTTCGAAACTAGAGTGATAAAGTCAAACATAACCTTTGCAAAGATCATTGCCCATCCGAACAGCAGAAGATAAAGGGATGCGTCGCCGCGCACGGGGACGATAAACGCAATAGGAAGGGGCACGATCACTACCCAGAAGGCCATGAGCTGAAGCGTGCGGTCCCGGCGTACAAAGGCGTAAATGAAAACCAGCGCCCATAAAACCAGCAGCGCTATTGGCGTGATTGTATGCCCGGCAAACAACAATTGGCTAACAAACTTGGCATTGGAAGCTGTGAAATTATGCCATGAATATTTGGGCGTATAAGGATCTAAGCTTGCCAGCGAGCCACTACCGTGAATTTTCCCATAGACATAAAAAATGGTGAGTAATGCAGCAATCAGTGACGGCGCGGCAGAAGTCCGGATCCAGCGCAGGAACGCTTTCCAGTCGGTCCAGTTGGGCGAGTTGAGAAACTCATAAATCAGGACGATCACTGGAAGCGTAACTGCCATTTCCTTGCAGTTTAGCGCCATAACATAAAGCGCCAGAAACCCCAGCAATTGCACGGCTCGCAGAGAAGCCCCTCTCTCGCGGATATGCACGTAGTAAGCCAATGCCGCGAAGTAAAAGAATCCACATAACACGTCATAAATAAACGCCCCGACGAACACGAGGCCGGCAAGCCGCGGTTGGTAACAAAGAGCAAGGACAGCGACAAAAGCGATAGAGCGCGAGGAGGCGAGACGCCGGCTCAAGTAATAGACCAGGGGAATCGACCCAACGAGAATGCTGATTTGGACAATTCGATAAGGCAAGGGGTCCAGGTCAAAGAAGTGATAAAGCGGCAAATAGTAAAAAGCGCCCCCCGGGCGATACAGGTAGAAATCATAAAGAGCGCATCCCGAACAAAGAAATAACTTCCAGAACACGAGATTTGCCAGGAGCGATTTCAGCGCTCCGGCACACGAACAGGTCCCCATGTTCATCATTTCGTCTTCACGAAATCCCCCGCGCAGCGCGGGAAGGGCAAAGTGGAGGAAGTAGGCGATGAGAACAGTCACGCAAATTCCATCAAATACGGGGCGTTGGTACGCCTTGTTAGTCTTCGGATAGTCCAAAGTTGGAAAAGGGATCATACAGTCATTGCAAAATCAGATCGCGGTAACCGCCAATTCCTTCCTGCGAGCCGGTGTCCGCCTGGAGGCTGTGCCAATCCTTCCCGTTCGGCTTCCCACCATACAGCTACATCCTCAACCTTTAACGACGACCGTGCGCATTCGGTCTAATCAATCAACAGAACAGCTTGGTCAAGAACTCCAGAGTTGTGTGTACGTTCTCTCAGGTTGTCTTCGTCAATTGGACAATAGGACTTTCGAGGGAATTCTGCGTCTGAGATTGAGCGCCTGCATGGGAAGCGAAGGACCCGATGCAAGCCGTCCAATGGTTCCTCTCAATACCAACTTTCTGACAGCAGGGATCCTGTACAGCCTGCAGCCCGCCACTTTTAATGAATTATTGGCGCTTTGAACGAGGGAGCGAAAAAGTTCGCTGGCGAACCGAAACAGTTTCGGCGATAAAGCGAACTGCCATGGAACCTGCCTCCGGAAACACAGTCCTGATCATCGAGGACGAACGCGATGTGGTCGATCTGCTCGCACTTAATTTGCGCAAGGCCGGTTTCGCGACGTCGACCGCACCGGACGGCGCTGCCGGATTGGAAAAAGCGCGCAGCGAAAAGCCATCTTTGATTATTCTTGATCTCATGCTCCCGAAGATGCCCGGGCTGGAAGTTTGCAAAATTCTGAAAAGCGACCCGGGAACCCGCCAAGTCCCGATTATGATGCTCACAGCGAAAGCCGAAGAAATCGACCGGATAGTCGGTTTGGAATTTGGCGCGGACGATTACGTGACCAAACCGTTCAGTCCGCGGGAAGTCGTGTTACGCATTCGGGCGATCATGCGGCGTGGCGAGGCGAAACAAGACGATGAACGCTTGACTGTCGGCCCCATCACCGTTGATCCAGCGCGTTATGAAGTCTCCGTCAATGGGAAACGGATCAACCTTACCAGCCTTGAATTTAAACTTTTGCGCACGCTGATGCAGCGACGCGGTCGTGTGCAGGCGCGTGACCGCTTGCTCAACGATGTATGGGGTTACGAAAGTGTCATTGACACGCGCACCGTGGACACGCACGTCCGACGGTTGCGCAAGAAACTTGGCAAAGCCGCCAATGTGATTGAAAGCGTTCGTGGTTTCGGCTATCGAATGAAAGAAAAGTAAGGCCAGATGTATTGGCTAATCCTCGGCGTCCTCTGCGCGCTATTCGCAGTGGCAGCGCTGATTCTCTGGCAAAAATGGGCCGCGCCGTGGTCACAAATTGAGCAACTCGTTTCGCAAGTAGCCCGGGGTGAAGCTCCATCCACGTTTTTGGTAAACGGTGGGGCAGGCCCGCACCGCATCGGTCTCGCGCTGGAGAACATTTTCGCCCACCAGCAGGAACTCGAGCGGCAGATCGCGGGGCGCGAGTCCGGCACGCAAACAATTCTGGGCGCGATGCAGGATGGCCTGCTCGTGGTTGACGCGCGCAACCGGATTATGCTCATGAATCAACCGTTTGAAAAACTGTTCGAGTTGCGTGACCCAGCCGTGGGCGTTCCCTTGATTGAGGCAGTTAGGCACGCGACGCTCGATGAATTGATTGCGGAGACGCTGGGCACCGGCGAGGCAATGCGAAGGGAGTTGAGTGTGACCGATTCACACACTCACAGCGAGCGGCACATCGAAGTCAGCGCCGTTCCAATCAAGAAGACTGATGACGAAATCTCTGGTGCAGTGGTGCTTTTCCACGATATCACCGAGTTGAAGCTGTTGGACCAAATCCGGCGCGAATTTGTCGCGAATGTTTCGCACGAATTGCGAACGCCGTTGTCGATTTTACGCGGCTACATCGAGGTGTTGCTTGATGAGCCGGAGACGCAGCGAGAGGAACTTGCGCGGATCCTTTCGATTATGGAACGGCATTCCAAGCGGCTCCAGCGGCTGGTCGATGACCTGCTAAGCCTTGCCCAACTGGAGTCGTCCCAGGCGACGCTGGAGCTCAGCGACGTGCTGGTCGATGAATTGTTTAATAACCTCATCCGTGATTGGAAAGAAAAACTAGCCGCGAAGAATCTGAAAGTGTGTGTCGATTCGACTCCGGAGGCGTTCACGCTTCACGCCGACGGAACGCGTTTGGAAGAAGTGCTCTATAATCTGCTGGACAATGCGGTGAAATTTTCACCCGAGAATTGCCAGATTCATCTGCGGGCGACACGTCGCGGCTCCGACATGGTATTGAGCGTGACTGATAACGGAGTTGGGATCGGCAAAGAGCATTTGCCGCGAATTTTCGAGCGCTTTTATCGCGCTGACAAAGCTCGCAGCCGCGAACTAGGTGGCACCGGCTTGGGGTTGGCGATTGTGAAACATATTGCCCAACTGCACGGTGGACGCGTGGAAGCTGAGAGCGAGCTGGGACGTGGGACCACAATTCGAGTGGTGCTTCCGCTGCGTTCGGCGGGTTAGAACGTTAAAGCCTTGCAGCGTTGATGCGGTACGGACTCTAAAGCACGAGACCGAAAACGCGCTCCGTTTTAACGGTTCAACACGTCAACGATTTAAAGGCCTCGAAGCCTCCTGTCACACAAAAGTAACATTAAACTTTTTGACGCTTCCGAGCGCGCTGCGGCAGGCTGCCAAATCTATGAAATCCGCCAAATTTGCTCCCAAAATTCTAGCGACGATGCTGTTAGTCGGAGTTACTGCGACCGCCTCGGCGCAGATGATGATCAATGGTGCAGGCGCTACGTTTCCATATCCCATCTACTCCAAATGGTTCGACGAGTATGCCAAAGTCGATCCCTCCGTCCGATTTAATTATCAATCCATTGGATCGGGCGGAGGACAAAAACAAATCCTCGCCCAAACAGTCGATTTCGGCGCGTCCGATGGCCCGATGAGTGACGAGAATCTTGGCAAAGCGCCAGGGAAGATTCTCCACATTCCGACCGTCGCAGGGGCGGTTGTGCTGACCTACAATTTAGCGGGCAATCCGAGCCTAAAACTCGATGGAGATACCATCGCCGGAATCTATCTGGGCCAGATAAAGAAATGGAATGATTCCAAGTTAGCGGCGTTAAATCCTGGCGCAAAATTACCCGATCAAGATATCGTGGTCGTACACCGATCGGATGGCAGTGGAACCACATTTATTTTTACCGACTACCTCAGCAAAGTAAGCAGCGAATGGAAGCAGAAAGCCGGCAATAATACATCGGTCAATTGGCCGGCTGGCATCGGCGGCAAAGGAAACGAGGGTGTGTCAGGGCAGGTTAAGCAAACTCCCGGTGCGATTGGCTATGTGGAATTGATCTACGCCATACAGAACAAGATGCCTTATGCAGAGGTGAAAAATTCTGCAGGGCAGTTCATGAAAGCGACGATTGATTCAGTGACTGCTGCGCTGGCAACGGCCGAGATCCCGGACGACTTCCGGTTCTCAATGACAAACGCGCCGGGAAAAGACGCCTATCCGATTTGCGGTGCGACATGGTTGCTCGTTTACGAGCAGCAGAAAGATCCAGCGAAGGGAAAGAAGCTCGTGGAGTTTCTAAAATGGGCCGCGAAAGATGGTGAAAAGATGGCCAAAGATCTCGATTACGCTCCTTTGCCGGAGACCGTGCAAGAGCGCGTGTTGAAACGGATCGACGACATCAAAATGTAATGTGAGGAAGCATGGAGATTGCTACAGCTCCAGCCTCGAAAGCTTTCGGGCCACCCGTTAGCCCCCGATCCGTGGCCCAGGCGATGGCGCGGCCCTCACGCTTTGGTGACAAAGCGTTTGAGTGGCTCACATTTGCCATGGCGCTCACGGTGGCTGTGCTGGTGGTTCTAATCGGGTGGGAGCTGTGGCACGGGTCGGTGCTCGCGATTAAGAAATTCGGTTTCCATTTCCTTGTCACGTCCACTTGGGACCCCGTCGCCGACCAATTTGGCGCTCTCCCATTCATATATGGGACACTGGTTTCTTCACTAATTGCGCTGTTGATTGCGGTTCCGTTGGGCATCGCAACGGCGGCGTATCTGACCGAGCTCGCTCCGCTCTGGATTCGGCAGCCCCTTGTTTCGTTGATCGAGATGTTGGCTGCAATTCCAAGTGTCATCCTTGGACTCTGGGGCATTTTCGTAATGATTCCGTGGCTGCGCGATTATCCCTTCGCTTGGCTCAAACGATTATTCGGTTGGACCCCGTTGTTCGGCGGGCCAATCTACGGGCCATGCATGCTGGCCGGCGGAATAATCATCGCGGTCATGATTCTCCCCATCATCACTTCGGTCTCGCGCGAGATTTTGCGCAGTGTGCCGGATTTGCAAAGAGAGGCCGCCTACGGTCTCGGCGCGACTCGCTGGGAGGCAACCCGCATTGCGGTGCTGAGCTATGCAAAGAAAGGGTTGTTCGGCGCCGTGATTCTTGGGTTGGGACGCGCTCTGGGCGAAACGATGGCCGTAACGATGGTGATAGGCAACACCCCGCAGATCGTCGCGTCGCTGTTCCAGCCTGGGTACACCCTGGCCAGCGTGCTCGCCAATGAATTCACCGAAGCGACAACTGATATTTATCTGCAGGCATTGTTCGAAATTGGGCTGGTTCTTTTTGGGATAACCATCTTGGTGAACCTTCTCGCGCAACTGCTTCTGCGTACCATCGCAACAACGTCAGCAACCCGCGCGGTGCAATAGTCATGCATTTGAGCCGAGCACGCAGTCACACCTGGCGCAAAATCAAAAGCGCGCTGGCATCCGGCATCGCCTTTGTTTCTGCGGTTCTTGTGATCACGCCTTTGGGGCTGGTGTTTTTTCATCTTGTCATCAATGGCGCCAGTTCTCTGAACTGGGACTTTTTCACAAAATTACCGGCGCCGGTAGGAGCCGTCGGGGGTGGCATGGTGAATGCGATTGTCGGCTCGCTCGAATTGCTCGCTCTTGCCGGTATCATTGGAATACCAATTGGCGTTCTGGGCGGAGTTTATCTGGCCGAATACGGCTCGGCGCGGCTCAATTCGGTCCTCCGCTTTCTTGCCGACGTGCTTAACGGTGTTCCTTCAATCACCTGGGGTGTGGTCGTTTACGGCTTAGTAGTCCTGCGGTTCAAAAGCTTTTCGGCATACGCCGGCGGGCTGGCCCTTGGTCTAATCATGATTCCCCTGATCCTGCGCACGACAGAAGAGGTTGTTCTACTGGTACCTAATGGTTATCGCGAAGCTGCCCTCGCCCTAGGTGTTAGCCGGTGGAAAACAATTGTCCACATCGTGATGAAGACTGCGTCCAAGGGGATTATTACCGGGATCCTTCTCGCCCTCGCTCGTATTGGCGGCGAAACGGCTCCGCTCCTTTTCACCGCTTTCGGCAATCATTTTTGGAATCACAGCCTCAGCCAGCCAATCGCCGCGCTGCCATTGCAGATTTTTACGTATGCGATCTCTCCCTACGATGATTGGCATCGGCAGGCTTGGGCTGGCGCGCTCGTGCTCGTCACGGGGATCTTTTGCGTTAATGTAATAGTTAGAATTCTGACGCGAGGACGTACGGCGTCGGTTGTCTAATATTTTCGCAAATGGAGAACCTAGTTATGGAAACACCCGAACGGACCGTTATGGAGCGTATGGAACAGGGGACCGCACCCCCGCCCGACGCGGAGATTCCGGCGGCACACACGTTTGAAGTGAAAAACCTCTCGATCTGGTACGGTGAGAAGCGTGCTATTGATAATGTGACAATGGACGTCGCGTCGAATGCCGTGACTGCGATCATTGGGCCGAGCGGTTGCGGTAAGTCGACGTTTCTTCGTGCTCTGAACCGCATGCATGAGCTGACGCCAAAGACGCGAATGGATGGGACGGTCCTTCTTCATGGCGACGATCTTTATTCTAAAACCATTGATCCGGCGATTGTTCGACGCCGCGTCGGCATGATTTTTCAGAAATCGAATCCGTTTCCAACCATGACGATCGGCGAAAATGTCGTCATCGGCTTGCGCTTGAATGGCGTCCGCAATCAGAGATTTCTTAATGAACGACTCGAAAAATCGCTCCGAATGGCTGCTCTGTGGGACGAAGTCAAGGATGATTTACATAAGCCGGGCACGAGTCTTTCAGGTGGTCAGCAACAGAGGCTCTGCATCGCACGCGCGCTCGCCGTAGAGCCGGAAGTCGTCTTGATGGATGAGCCTTGTTCGGCGCTCGATCCGATCGCTACGGCGAAAATCGAGGAATTGATTCACGAACTAAAAGCGAAATACACCATTGTAACGGTGACCCACAATATGCAGCAAGCCGGCCGGATTTCGGATTACACCGCCTTCATGTACCTCGGGCGGCTGATCGAGTTTGGACCGACGACAAAGATTTTCACAAATCCAACCGAGAAACAGACGGAGGATTATATCACGGGTCGATTTGGATGAGTCCGGAATAACACGCGACGCCAGATGCGCCGCGAATAAGAGTAGAGCAACACAGCAACAAGAAACGATTGAGGATTGATAGGCAATGATCGCGGCAAGACACATTCTAGGAACATTTGATGAATCCTTGGCAACGTTGCGCAACAACGTGCTGATGATGGCCGGCCTGACTGAGCGCAGTCTCGAGCGAGCTATGAAGGGTCTGATCGATCGCAATGACGATCTTTGCGCGAATGCAATTGCCGATGACGAAGAGATTGATCAGCTTGAGAAACAGATCGATAAAGACGGCGTAGATATTCTGTTGCGCTTTCAGCCCGTTGCGTCCGATCTGCGCCGCGTCGTTTCCGCAATGAAACTCTCATCCAATCTGGAGCGCATGGCCGATCAGGCGACTACGATCGCGCGGCGCGCGCGGAAGCTAAACCGGCATCCGCCGCTGCCCGAAGTCGAGTTGATCCGCCCAATGTACGAGCACGCGATGTCGATGTTTAAAGACAGTGTGGATGCCTTCGCGCGCGAGGACGTCGAGCTTGGGCGTGCGATCGTTCCGCGTGATCAAAAACTGGATGACCTGAACCGCTCCGCCAGCCACAAGCTAGTTGATCGGATGGCACAGGATCCGGATCAATTGCGTGGCTACTTAAATCTGATTTTTATTGGCCGCTGTCTGGAGCGTGTTGGCGATCACGCCACCAACATTGCCGAAGACGCAGTTTACGCGGCCGCCGCTGAAGACATTCGGCATCAATCCGTCGCTGCCGCACCGTGACGGACCATTGGCAGCCGCGAAGGGTCTTGCCTAGCTTTCCAAGCAGTGGTTGCTTGAATGATGCGGACAACCAAGAGTGGCGCGGGATATTCGATCCGCCGTGGGGGTGAGGCGCGTGTGCCAATCTTGAGTCGCCAATTCATGACGATGTAAGATGCCTACAGCAGTCGCTAAAACTAGTGTTGCCGAGGAGCCTTCTCCCAAGGTTGAGCTGCTCCGGAAAGATTCTCCTCCCGAAGAACGTTTGTCGGCTCCTGAGAATTTTATCAATCGCGAACTGAGCTGGCTTGAGTTCAACCGGCGCGTTCTCGAGGAAGCGCAGGACCCCACTCAACCCCTGATCGAGCGAGTTAAGTTCTTAACCATTTTCAGCTCTAACCTGGATGAGTTTTTCGAGATTCGTGTAGCTGGGATTAAGCAGCAGATTAAAAGCGAAACGAGCGATATCGGGCCGGACGGTCTGAGTCCGACCGACACATTCGGTCATATCCAGAAAACCGTACGCGCACTCGTCGGAACTCAATGCGCGCTGTGGAAAAGTGAATTACTTCCCGAGCTTGCGAAGAATGGGATTTACGTGCGCGAAATGGCGGAGCTGTCGGCAAAACGTGCGGCATGGGCTCACCGTTATTTTCAGCAGGAAGTTCTTCCAATGCTAACTCCCCTGGCCGTGGATGCCAGCCATCCATTTCCACACCTTTTGAACCGAAGCCATAACCTCCTGGTGCGGGCAAAATTGCAGCGAGGTGGCGAACCGCTGCACGCGATCGTGCAGGTGCCCAGGGCGGTATCGCGTCTGATCGCACTGCCACGCGGCAAAAGCGCAGACGAGCCATGGGAGTACATTTACCTTGCCTCTCTTATCAAACAGCACATCGGAGAACTGTTTCCCGGCTTGATCCTGGATGAAGTTCACGCGTTTCGAGTCACGCGCAACAGCGACTTGTATATCGATGAGGAGGAAGCTGAAAACCTGCTGCGCACCATCGAGCAAGAGCTGCGGCGTTCGAGTCGAGGCAACGCTGTTCGGCTCGAAGTAGAAGCGGATTGCCCAAAAGATATTTTGGAACTGCTCTTGAGGTTCTTCGACCTGACAGAGGCTGACGCTTACAAACTCGATGGCCCACTTTCGATGACGCATCTCATGCCGCTCGTGACAAACGATGCGTTTGCGAAGCTGAGAGACCGGCCATTTCAGCCGGCGCGCGACCCGGCCCTTCCACCGCATGTCGATTTTTTTGAGGTCTTGCGACACCAGGATGTACTCCTTCATCATCCGTACGACAGCTTCGATCAAATTGTCGAATGGATCGAGGCCGCGGCGCGTGATCCACAGGTGCTGGCGATTAAAATCACGCTGTACCGTACAAGCGGTGATTCGCCTATTGTCGAAGCGCTTATCGACGCAGCCAATGCGGGCAAACAAGTCACCGCGATCGTTGAGCTGCGTGCGCGCTTTGATGAGGCGAGCAATATTCAATGGGCTCGCCGCCTGGAGGAGGCCGGCGCGCATGTGATCTATGGAGTAGTCGGCCTAAAAACGCATTCCAAGGCGCTGCTCATTGTTCGCCGTGATGCAGACCAACTTCGGCGCTATGTCCACTTGGGCACTGGCAACTATCACTCGCGGACAGCGCGGATTTACACCGACTTTAGTTTGCTCACCAGCGAACCGAAATTGACGGAGGAAGTAGCCACTGTTTTCAATACTCTCACCGGCCTCGCTGGCTATCCTGGCCTGAAAAAACTGATGGTGGCGCCGTTTGATATGCATAGCCGCCTCATCCGATTGATCGAACGGGAGCGCGATCATGCTCGGGGAGGTAAACCGGCTCGCATCGTTGCGAAATTAAACGCACTGGTCGATCAGGAGATCATCGAGAAGCTGTACGAAGCTTCGTGCGCGGATGTGACCATCGATTTGATCGTTCGAGGCATCTGTTGTTTGCGGCCAAAAATGCCCGGCTTGAGCGACAATATCCGCGTCATCAGCATTGTGGGTCGTTTTCTTGAGCATAGCCGAATTTTTTATTTTGAGAATGCCGGCCAGCCCAAAGTGTTCCTTTCCAGCGCTGATTGGATGCCGCGTAACTTTTATCGCCGCATCGAACTGGCGTTCCCTGTCGAGAATCCGGCGTTGCGCGACCAGATCATCAACGAAGTGCTTCCCAGTTTTTTGCATGATCGTGTCAAAGCACGGGAGTTGCAGCCTGATGGAAAGTACCGCCGTTTGAAGCCCGAAGGATCGGAGCCGCGCGCGCAAGCGCAATGGCATTTTCGCGAAGTCTCTCGCGAGCGCGCGAAAAAAATGAGCGGATCGAAGAAGAAATTGCGCGCGGCCAAACTAACTCCGATCACCGTCGCCAGCGAGAACCTAGTTACAACAAATCCAGAGACTGAAAGCGCTCAGAAATCGGCACGCACGGCTATACCAGAGTCCGCTTCATCCACCTCGGCTAACACCTCAAAGAAATCTTGAAGAAAAAAATCCTGGTTATTGACGTCGGCGGCTCAAATGTGAAGCTGATGATCGCGCGCGCGGCGAGGAGAAAATTCAAGTCGGGGCACAAGTTGACGCCGCGCGCGATGGTGGACCAGATCAAACCGCTGGTGGCTGATTGGGAATT
>QHQO01000062.1 GCA_003221195.1 Verrucomicrobiota bacterium | reverse complement strand
GCATGATGAAGCTCTTTATGCCGAACGCGCCTTGCGCGCTGGAGCACGCGGTTACGTCATGAAGCGAGAGAGCACAAAAAGCGTTTTGGCATCTATTCGCCGAGTGCTGGAGGGCGGCGTTTATATCAGTGAAAGGGTCGTCAACAGTATGGCCCGCCGGTTTAGCTCATCATCAAAAAAAGCGGAGAGTTCCCCCGTCGAGCTTTTGAGTGATCGCGAACTGGAAATATTCCGGCTCCTTGGGCAGGGGCGCACGACCGCACAAATTGCCGACGATTTGCATTTGAGTTTGAAAACTGTGCAAGCTTATTGCGCGCGCGCGAAAGAGAAATTCGGCGTTAGTTCTCTGGGCGAGCTTCTCCGTGCCGCAATTCGCTGGGAAGATGCGACTCATCTAAAATAGAGGGTTGCTCTCAAGGCGCAAAACTCGGGCGTAGGATTCAATCCTACAAAAAGACTCGGAAGCATCTGTCTGTAACAGTCCGCAGCCTTGCACGAGTTTCCAGCTGTGAACCTACTATCACCTAGCCGGTCTCAGCAGGCCTCGAAAATTCCGGAAGCGCTCGCTAAATTTTTAGTCGAATCGAACTCTCCGCGCCGCGCTACCGAAAAGACTAACAAGCCCTGCGTAAGATCAAGCAAGACCCGAGGGAAAACATCATCACTGCGAGAACTTGCGCTTTCTAAAGAGCAAGAGCTTTGGAAAACAAAGTTGGCACACCGTCCCAAGCCATTTTGGTACCCCTATGCGACGCTCCGAAATCTCCCTGTGTTGGAGCCACTCCTGGCCGGAGTCGGACTTGACCTGCTGGAACTGTGCAGAGGCACGTATGGTAGGGTTGCAGACGTCGGCGCAGCCGATGGAGATCTCGCATTCTTCTTGGAAGAACTGGGGTTCTCGGTAGACGTCGTCGATAACGAGTACACAAATTTCAATAAGCTAGAGGGAGCTCGAATTCTTAAGAAGGCATTAAACTCATCGGTCACGATCCATTCGATCGATTTAGACTCGCGATCCCATCTCTTTACACAAAGTTACGATGCCGTCTTTTTACTTGGGACTCTCTATCACTTAAAAAATCCCTTCTACATCTTGGAAAGACTGGCTCTCGTAACAAGATATTGTCTTCTGAGCACGCGGATCGCCCGCCAGACCGCCGACGGCCTGCCGCTGTCGAAATACCCTGTTGCGTATTTACTGGGACCAGACGAATGCAATAACGACAGCACGAATTTCTGGATTTTCTCAGATGAAGGGCTGAAGCAACTGCTCCACCGTACGGGTTGGAGCATTTTGGCATACACCGCGATTGGCGATACCAACAACTCGACCCCAGGCGATCCAAATCATGACGAACGCGCCTTCTGCGTTCTAAAAAGCAATGCGATAACGGAAATCAGCGCCTCTCCAAATCCTGTACCCCTCGGTGAAAAGATGGGCATGACAACGATTCGGTGGAACACTGCTAGCTCGGGTGACAGCAAAGTCTATGTCTCCATCGACGGGCAAAGGGAGTCTCTCTTTGCCCGTGGACGCCAAGGCTTCGCTACAGCGAACTGGATCCAGGCTGGGTTCACTTATGAGTTTCGCCTTTATGATTCAAGTCACACTCGTCTGCTCGACAAAACCAGCGTTACTTTGGCGATAGAATAAGCGCAAAGTTTCGCGCCGATCATTTTCTTTTCGATTCGCAACGAATTTTGCATTCAACGTATCGAAAATTGGCCACCTATCACTGGCGCAATAGATAAATCACTGGATCTAAAGAAATTGTGGCGTGGCAGAAAATTGCAGAAATCTCTAGGATTGCGTTGACGCCACGCCGATTTGGAGTAACCTACTGATCCCGCTGGAAGCGGGACTCCACTAATTTGGAGTGCGTTCTACGTACATTTTGGGACTGCAAATTGGGCTCAATTTTGTCCCGGCAACAAAGACGGAAACCTGCCACGGCGGGAAGACTGTAATGTTTGTCGGCACGAGATTGAGTTTTTTTTGCGGTCAAAATGTTGTGAACTGCTGGTTCTTTGACATCTACATACAGGGTAGTAAGAAATACAACTTTAAGAGCTGAGTCTGAAATCAAGCATCGTCGCATGACGATGAGAGAGTTTCAGTTATCAAAGAATCTCCCCCGAAATCATTCGGGGGAACAGATTGATCAAGCTACAAAGAGCGCATCATGGATGCCTTGGTGCCAATAGGCGATGAAGGACGTGGTAAGCTGCGATAAGCTACGGACAGCGGCAAACACGCTTTGACCCGTAGATTTCCGAATGGGATAACCTGAGCAGTGTAACACCTGCTCGAGTTCCTGTGAATCCATAGCAGGAACATCGCGACACCCGGTGAAGTGAAACATCTCAGTAACCGGAGGAAAAGAAATCGAAAGAGATTCCGTCAGTAGTGGCGAGCGAAAGCGGAACAGGCTAAACCCAGCACTTTCAGTTGATTCAAAACTTCTTGTGAATTCACGAGCGACAGAAACGCTCGAACGAACGCGAGAAGGCGGAGTCGATTGAAAGTGCTGGGGGTTGTAGGAGCCCGACGTGGTAGTGCAAAGGTTAGGTGAAGCTTCTGGAAAGCTGCGCCATAGAGGGTGAAAGACCCGTAACCGAAAACCCGAGCACGCCTAGGGATTTCCTGAGTAATACGATGCACGTGAAACTTCGTATGAATCTGCGCCGACCACGGCGTAAGCCTAAATACTCATTGGCGACCGATAGTGAACAAGTACCGCGAGGGAAAGGTGAAAAGAACCGCTGCGAGCGGAGTGAAATAGTACCTGAAATGATGTGCTTACAAGGTGTCAAAGCCCGCAAGGGTGATGGCGTGCCTTTTGCTTAATGAGTCTGCGAGTTACTATCAGTGGCGAGCCTAAGGCGTTCTGCGCTGGAGGCGAAGCGAAAGCGAGTC
>QHQO01000061.1 GCA_003221195.1 Verrucomicrobiota bacterium | reverse complement strand
GGGTTTTAGTTAAACCCCCTGGGCCTAACGACTCGTGCTCGGCTACGGCCGACGGAATCAGAAGCGCTATCGTGGCGAGAAAAAGCAAGCCGGCCTGAAATCGCGCGGCGACACGGTTGAATTCCTGAACGTGATAACGGAGTCCGCCGAGCAGGAACGATGCGCCCAACATAAACAACGAATTCGTCACTATCGCGCCGGCGACCGATGCCTTCACCAACGTATATTGTCCTGCCTGCAAAGCAGCGATGGCGATGACAAGCTCGGTTAGATTGCCAAGCGTTGCGTTAAGCAGACCGCCCACCGAATCGCCCGTCTTCGCCGCGACAGATTCCGTCGCGTGACTCAGCAGAACAGCCAACGGCAAAATCGCGAGCACCGAAAGAACGAAATGTAGCGTGTGCGCTTCGTGGTTAAGTTTCTCAGCTGCTAGCGCGATGGGAACAAAGATAAGCAGCCAAAGCAGTGGGTTGCGACGGATTTCTTGAAGGAGCAGTTTCATGGCACCATGATTCAGTTTCCACAAAACGCTTGCAATCAGAAATAGGACTAAAGTCCAATGGGCTACTCGGACGGACTCGGTTGAAAAAGGAAATCGCTCGATGCATTCTGACAGAAGGCTTGATCGGACACGTACCGTCGCCAACGAGAATGATTGATGCCCCTGCGGTTACGGCTGATCTATATCTCTTCCATTGCCTAACGAACCATTTTCAACAGAATAACC
Source organism: Verrucomicrobiota bacterium (assembly GCA_003221195.1). Classification (GTDB taxonomy): domain Bacteria; phylum Verrucomicrobiota; class Verrucomicrobiia; order Chthoniobacterales; family UBA10450; genus Udaeobacter. The sequence continues at coordinate 1,278 of QHQO01000061.1, read as the reverse complement.
TGAACCTATGCCATTCGAAAAATTCGATCTTGAGAGCCTCGACAAGGAGCGCCGCAAAGCAATCGCCAAATCTATTCGTACGATCAGCGCTGAAGAACTAAAGAAGCTTGGCGAAGAGATTTTCCATTATGCCGATGACCCATGGCGCGAAACTTTCTTTCGATTCATTGCCGAAAATGCCGGCGCCACGTTCCATCACGCGATCACGAGCGACGGCGTCAATATTGTTTACTGCCGCGACAAAGACAAAGGGATGTGGTTCCTGCCCGGAAGCGGCATGGGGCCATTGCAGTCGACAGGCCGTCAGATTATGAAGGACATGATCACGGGAGCGCATTGAGCTCGAGCACTCTCTGCTAATCGTCCGCGCTGGACGGCATGGAACGAAAGTTTTATTGAGGAAACGGATGGTCTCTGCTCTCATCACAATTCACGTCACTAATCATCTCATGAAATTCCTGAAAATCCTCGCTCTCTCCGTCGCTCTGCTCGCCACCGTGCAGGCGGTGCAACAACCGTCGGCTCATACTAAAGGCACGCCGACCGGAAAACCGACAGGCCCGCTCAAGCCAGGCGAGTATTGGTGGAACCGCAGCTCTCGCCGAGCGGTCCGCTCATGGTGCTTGTGAGCATCCCACAGCAGACCATGCACGTTTATCGCAACGGCATCCTCATCGGTCGCTCAACCGTGAGCACGGGCTCGAAAGGACACGCCACGCCGGGCGGCGTCTTCGCCATCCTCGAGAAAAAGCAGGAGCATTACTCGAAAAAATACAACAACGCGCCGATGCCAAACATGCAGCGGCTGACGTGGACGGGTATTGCCATGCACTCGGGCAATCTGCCGGGCTACCCCGCCAGCCATGGTTGCATTCGCCTGCCCTACGATTTCTCGCAGTTGCTTTTCAGTGCGACATCGAAGGGCGGTACCGTCGTGGTGGGTGACGGCAAAACGCCCGTGCCGCATCTCGCGTCGAATCCCGGTCTGATGCTCGCGCCGAAGGATTTCACGCCCGAGATGTTGAGGCCGCTCGCGCACAATGACTACGACTGGAAGCCGGAGCGCAGCTCGACCGGACCGATCACGATCGTCGTCAGCGCCGCCGATCGCGCGCTTTACGTCTATCGCAACGGCAATCCCATCGGGCGCGCCGGCGTCGAGATTGACGGACGTGGATCGCTCGGGGACCATGTCTACTCGCTGCTCGAAGGCACTACCGACCGGCAAAGCTCGCTTGCTCCGGGCCGTGCCGCGCGCCGGTGGATGACCGTGACGAG
>QHQO01000060.1 GCA_003221195.1 Verrucomicrobiota bacterium | reverse complement strand
CCGGCGAAAAGTGACGGCGGTAAAGTCCTCTGGGCATTTGAAGGTGGAAGCTTTCGAACGAGGTCGCCGCGAATCCCGGATGCAATCCAAAAGAAACGTGCGCATCCAGTTCAGGCTCCTCGTTTCGAAACTCGAAAAGCGTGACCACTTTGTTCGCGTCGATCCTGTAGGTCACGGCCACACTGACATTCAGCGGATATTCATCTGCCGAGAAATCATTCGGCGTTATCCGATATTCCAGTGAGGCGCCGCTTCCCTGAAGAGAAGTTCCGGCGAAGTGCCATGTTTTGGAGCGGAGGAAACCGTGATTCCCGCCCTTGATTTCACGCCCCCGGTACAAACTGCGTCCGTCTTTAAGCCGATGGAGATAGTAACCCATCACCGTCGCATGATTCGCCCACCCCTGAGACGGTGCCGATAGGTCGTTGTCGCGATAAAGAAAACCGGTCCACTCGCCAGTTTCGTTAACTCTGCCAAGACTGACTAATTCCGCACCCAGACGGGAAACGACAATCCGCATGCCGTTCTCCTCATCGGTCAGGATATCGAGCTGCTGATTTTCTCGCTGATCTTCAGTATGCGAAAACTTCATCGCGTCTCACGGAAACAGGCCGCGCATCTTCTTAGCCTTGAGGACACGCTCGACGCCGATTGCCATGGCCGCGGTGCGATGAGAAATTTTGTGCGCTTTGGCGCGTTTGATCACCTGGGCGAATGAATGCTCCAGGATGCGGAAAAGCTTGTCGGTCACTTCCATTTCCGTCCACAGATAGGATTGCAGACCCTGCACCCACTCAAAGTAAGAAACAATTACGCCGCCGGCGTTGCATAAAATGTCAGGGATCACAAAGATTTCGTCCCACCGTTTTTCCAGGATCAGATCCGCCTGCGGAGTGGTCGGCCCATTAGCGGCTTCGGCGAGGATTCGGCATTTGAGTTCCCCGGCGTTCTTTCCGTTAATTACACGATCGACTGCTGCCGGGACCAGGATATCGCACGGCATCATGAGGAGTTCCTTTGGATCGACATGATTATCCTGGGCGAAGGCCCGCAAAGTCCCTTTCTTAAAAACGTGCTGTTCGGCGGCTTGAATATCTATTCCTTTCGGATCGTAGATCGCCGCGTGCGCGTCGCTAATACCAATAACTTTGACCCCACTCTTGTAGGCGAGGGAAAGAGCGGCCACTGATCCAACGTTGCCGAATCCCTGCACGATCGCCGTACATTTTTCGGGATCCATTTTCAACATATTCATCGCGCGCTCGACGAGGTAAACAACGCCGCGCCCTGTTGCTTCCCGGCGGCCTTCCGTTCCGCCGATAGCGACCGGTTTGCCAGTCACGATTTCACTGACGGAATAACCTTGATGCACCGAATAAGTGTCCATGAACCACGCCATGACTTGTTCGTTCGTGCCCATGTCAGGACCCATGATGTCGGTGTGTGGCCCGACAAACGGAATCATCTCCTGCATGTAACGGCGTGAAACCCGTTCCAATTCCGTCCGTGATAATTTCGCAGGGTCCACGGTAACTCCGCCTTTTGCTCCGCCGTACGGCAAATTGGACAGCGCACATTTCCAACTCATCCACATGGCCAGTGCCGCCGTTTCGCCCATGGACAGAGATGGAGCGAAGCGCGTCCCGCCTTTTGTTGGACCCAGAGTCAAGTGATGCTGGACGCGGTAGCCTTGGAATGTTCTCGTGCTGCCGTCGTCCATATGCACAGGCAGCGTCACAGCGATGGCGCGCTTCGGATACATCAGGCGCTCGCGATCATTCTTATTGATGCTCAAATAATCGGCGATGACCTGGAATTGGTCGCACGCCATTCGAAACACGTCGTCGTCGTAAATACTCATGAAATAAACACGCTAGACCGGTCGGTCGCCAAATGCAGGTTGCTATTTGCGCTGGGCAAATAGAGCCGTCAACCCCGAAAGCTTTCGCGGGTCAACTCCGAAAGCATTCGTAAGTCAACCCCGAAAAGCCGCAACACCATAAGATCGACAATCTCATTTGCAACCCGTAGCGTCCGTTCGAAGAAATCAATCAAGATGAAAATTGAAACCCTAGCTGTCCATGCGGGCCACAGTATTGATCCGGCGACGGGCGCAGTTTCGTCGCCGATTTATCTTTCAACCACATTCGAGCGAGACGCCGAGGGTACGTATTCGCGCGGGTTCATGTACACGCGCAACAACAATCCAAACCGCCAGGCACTCGAGCAGGGAATCAGCACACTCGAAGGCGGCTCGGCGGCGGCAGCTTTCGCCTCGGGAACCGGAGCAAGCATGTCGATCTTTCAGGCGCTGGCGCCAGGTGATCATGTTCTCGCGCACGTCGATGCCTACTACGGAACGTCGCGATTACTGCGCGAAATTTTCCATCGCTGGGGACTGGATATCAGCTTCGTCGATATGAGCGATCTTCGTGCCGTTGAAAAGGCGGTCCGCCCAAAGACAAAACTCGCCTGGATGGAAACCCCATCCAATCCGCTGTTGAAAATTGTCGATCTTTCCGCTGTAGCGCAGATTGCGCATGCAGTGGACGCGACCTGCGTTTGTGATAATACATGGGCACCAACGCTGCAGCGTCCATTCGACTTGGGTGCGGATTTAATCCTGCATTCCACGACAAAATATTTCGGCGGTCATTGCGACGTTCTCGGAGGAATCGTCGTCACGAATGTTGAAAATGATTTT
>QHQO01000114.1 GCA_003221195.1 Verrucomicrobiota bacterium | reverse complement strand
AGGCACCAAGCCACCAGTAGTTAGCCGCCCAGCAAACTAATGCTAGCACCGCGCCGGCAAGACACATTTTTCCAAGGCCGATTAGCAACTGCCGCGTTTCCATTCGTCGCACATGGGTTCGCATTAACGCGTAAAGCAACAGGAAGTTTACGGTCGCAACCAGGCTGGTCGAAAAGGCCAGGCCGCGGTGTCCCCACCCAAGCCGGAAGGTAAAAAGCCAGTTCAGAAAAAGGTTCGCGCCGATCGCAAAGAAACTGATGATCATTGGCGTGTTGCGTTTGCCGATCGCGTAAAACGCAGGCGTTAACACCTTCAGGACCGCATAGGAAACAAGACCGACTGCGTAAAATTCCAGTGCGCCGGCAGTCTCGCGCGTCATTTGCTCGTTAAACCGTCCGTGCTGGTAGATCACGCTGATGATGGGCGACGCAAACATCGCCAATCCAATCGCCGATGGAATGGTAAGCAAAAATGCGAGCCTGATTCCACGAGCGAGAATCGCGCGGAACTCGTCCACGTTACCAACGGCCGCGCTTTTCGAGACCAGCGGCAGCGTAACTGTTCCAATCGCCACGCCGAAGATTCCCAGCGGCAATTGCATCAGCCGAAATGCAATGTTCAACCAACTTACCGGACCGTTGCCAAGGCTGGCCGCAAATCCGCTGTTGATGAGCACGTTCACCTGCACGGCGCTGGCGGCGATCACGGCGGGCCCCATCAGCGTGAGTACAGCCCGGACGCCTTCATCGCGCCACTGAAAATCGGTGTGATATTTGTAACCAACGCGCCAGAGAGAAGGGAATTGTCCAGCTAATTGCCAGGCTCCGCCAACCAGTGTCCCGATTGCCAATCCCACGAGCGAGCGCGCACCAAAATGTGGATCCAGCCACCAGCCAATTGCGACCCCGGCAATAATTGAACCGAGATTAAAATAACTCGACGCCATGGCCGGCGGGCCGAAAACGTGCTTGGCATTGAGCATGCCCATCACCAACGCGGCAAGCGAGACGAGCAACATGAATGGCCACATGATGCGCGTGAGCAAAATAGTCAGCGCGGTCTTGTCCGGCGACCAGCTCCACCATGTTAAAAGGTCGACCAGCTGCGGGGCGAACACGATGCCGAGCAGCGTGACTACGCTCATGAAAACGGCTGTGAGCGTCGCAACTTTGTTCGCCAGACGCCATGCTGATTCATCGCCTTCGACCGCGATTTTCTTTGAAAACGTGGTGATGAATGCCGTCGATAACGCGCCTTCAGCGAACAAATCACGCAGCAGATTCGGCAACCGAAACGCCATCAAAAACGCATCGAGATTTTTTCCGGCGCCGAAGAGACCAGCAAACACCATTTCGCGAATCAATCCGAGCAGGCGACTCGACAGAATCGCCATGCCCACGACTCCTGCCGCGCGGGTGCTTCCTCGCCGATCTTCAACCGCAGTCATCGGCGAACAAAGAACAGCGTCCGACGATTTACGAAAGCAAAAACTACAGAAAAAGCTTTTTTACCCACAAATCACGCGAATAGACGCGAATCCTTATAGAGAGGACTTTTCGGCGAGGGCGCCGAAACTCAAAGCCCGTCTGGCAGCAGCACGCGAGGCGCGTGTGCTCGCCGATTCGAGACGCGCAACGTATCCGCCAAACTAGTAGGGCCGATTGACCTCAATCGCCTTCGGCCGTTGCAGGGGTACTCGCCGCGCGGGGAGAACCGAACCCAATGGCCAGGTGGTCGGCACAACTGCCTCTACAACATTCGTGTTAATTCGTGCTGATTCGTGGTTAACACCCAGAAAAGAGGAAGCGCCGAGAGGAATTTTTAGCTCTCGGCGCTGATTCTCTGGGGCGAATTGTCTCCGGCCTTACTTTATGGCGATCACAAAAGTGATGCTGCCATACTTCAGGTTGATACGGAACATGTAGCTGTAACCCGACTGCAGGTTGCTGGTGGCCATATTGAACATCCACATGCCACCGGTATAGCGGAAGGCAACGTCTGGAATATCGTTATACTGGCTTTCGTCCGGGTTCGGAATTTGGCCGCGTACCGCACTTAGCATAGTCAACTGGCCGCCAGTGCCCGCAAAGACCGCGTTCGGATCGGAGATGGGGTTGCCGTTGGCGTCGCACACAGTGAACTTCACCGGGACTGTGCGGCCGCTGCGGGGGAATATGCTACTGCCGTCGGCGTTGATCGGCTGCAAAATGACGCCTCCCGGGTTCGAGCCAGTGCAGCTGTGATAGCCGATGACGTCGTGCACGGTACCATTGGTGTTGTTGTAGTTAGCGGTAGCCGTGAGGCTCCAGGGGTCGCCCGCGTAATCGCCGGGCAGGGTATGGGTCGTGCCGCTCACATCAACGGTGCCGACGGTGGCTCCGATCTCGCCATTCACGCCCGTGATTGAGGTGACAGTAGCCGTGTGCGATTGGTAATCGTACGCCACGTTATACGCCGTGACCACGACAGTCGCGTTGGCCTTGTCGATTCTATCGGTGATGGTCGTCGCAGAGATGTCATTATAGTTGGCCGCGCCGGTGAAGCTCCAACTATCGCTGGCGTATGTCCCGGCGTTCGTGTGCGTGGTGTTCAAGATGACAGTTCCAACAGTGGCTCCGGTCTCGCCATTCACACCCGTGATCGTGTAGGTCGCCGTGTGCGGCTGACCGTTATATGTCACGTTATACGCCGTGACCGTGACCGTCGCATTCGCCTTGTTCACCGCTAGCCCAATCGGTGCGTTGTGATAGCTGATTGTGTAGTTCCCCAACCCTGTGCCCACGGCCGCGCTCGCCAAAATGGCATACGGTGAACCTGCTACTGGCGCCGTAGCGGCTGAGCCTGTGCTGGTCAATGTCACGCTAGTCACAGTATTGCCGTTGACCAACTGGCCCGCGCCAGTGGTGAACTCTGTGCCTGCAAACGTCACCGTGTCACCATAAGTCTTGGTCCGGTTATTTGCCGTGATATCCAGCCCCTTCGGGTAGATGCTAAGGTGCCCCACATGATACGTGATCGCGTAATTGCCTACTCCCGTGCCTACCGCCGCGCTCGGCGTAATGTCATAAGTCGGGCCAGGGATAGTTACAGTTGCTGTCCCTGCTGCACCCCCACTAGTCAAGGTTACACTCGTTACGGTGTCGCCGTTGATTAATTGGCCTGCGCCGGTGGTGAACTCCGCGCCTGTGAAGGTGAACGTGGCGCCATAGGTCTTGCTTTGGTCATTGGCCGTGATATCCAGCGCCTTCGCGTTCAGCGCGAAATGCCCCAAGTGATACGTAATCGCGTAATTACTCAGCCCAGTGCCCACCGCCGCGCTCGGCGTGATGTCATACGGCGACCCACTCACGGTCGCTGTCGGCGCTGCGCCCGCGCTGGCTAACATTACGGTTGTTACGGTGTCACCATTAACTAACTGCCCGGAACCCGTGGTGAACTCGCTTCCTGTGAAGGTGAACGTGGCACCGTAAGTCTTGCTTTGATCGTTGGCTGTGATATCCAGCGCCTTCGCGTTGACGGTGAAATGCCCAACATGATACGTGATGCTGTAATTGCCCAGCCCGGTGCCTATCGCCGCGCTCGGCGTGATGTCATACGGCGACCCACTCACCGTCGCTGTCGCCGCCGCACCAGCACTGGTCAAGGTTACACTGGTCACGCTGTCACTGTTCTTTAACTGCCCAGTCCCAACCGTAAACTCGCTCCCCGTGAAGGTGAACGTGGCACCGTAGGTCTTGCTTTGGGCGTTGGCTATTATGTCCAGCGCAATTGCATTCACCGTCAGACTGCCATCGTGATAATTGATCGTGTAATTGCTCAGCCCACTTCCCACTGCCGCACTGGACGCGATCACATAGGGTGAGCCCGCCACCGTCGCCGTAGCCGCCGCACCTGCGCTGCTTAACGTTACACTGGTCACGCTGTCACTATTCTTTAACTGCCCAACCCCAACCGTAAACTCGTTCCCTGTGAGGTTAAACGTGTCGCCGTAGTTCTTGCTCTGGTTGTTGGCCGCGATGTCCAGCGCAATCGCATTCACCGTCAGAGTCCCGTCGTGATAAACGATGTTGTAGTTGCCCAGCCCGCTGCCTAACGCCGCGCTCGGCACAATCGGATACCCGCCGACCGTTGCCGTCCCTGGCGCACCTGTGCTGGTCAAACTTACGCTGATCACGCTGTCACTGTTCTTTAACTGTCCAGCCCCAACCGTAAACTCGCTCCCCGTGAAGCTGAACGTGTCGCCGTAGTTCTTGCTCTGATTATTGGCCGTGATGTCCAGCGCAATCGCGTTCACCGTCAGGTTGCCGTCGTGATAGCTGATAATGTAGTTGCCCAGCCCGCTGCCTAACGCCGCGCTCGGCACGATGGCGTAGGGCGAGCCACCGACCGTCGCTGATACCGCTGAACCCGTGCTGGTCAATGTGACGCTTGTCACGCTGTCGCCGTTGACCAACTGGCCAGCGCCCGTGGTGAACTCGCTACCCGTGAAGTTGAACGTATCGCCGTAGTTCTTGCTCTGGTTGTTGGCCGTGATGTCCAGCGCCTTCCTGTCGATGGTCAACTCTGCCGTGTTGTAAGTGATCTGGTAATTGCCAAGCACGCCCGGCGGACTGAGCGTGGCACTGATCGTGTACGGACTGCCGGCTACCGTCTCACCCGGCGCGCGGCTGTAGGTGGCAGTCACTCCATCTGCCGCGAGGAACCCGGAGAGCGTTCCCGTCAAGGTCGGATCGGTATCACCATACGTCTTGCTCTTGGCATTCGGCGTCACCGATGCAGCCTTCTTATCGATAGTGAAGCTGGCCGTGTTGTAAGTGATCTGGTAATTGCCCAGCACACCACCCGGACTGAGCGTGGCGCTGATCGTATACGGACTACCCCCTACCGTCTCACCCGCTGCGCGGCTGTAAGTCGCCGTCACACCGTCCGCAGCCAGGAACCCGGTCAGCGTTCCAGTCAGCGCGGAATCAACATCGCCATACGTCTTGCTCTTCGCATTCGGCGTCACCGATGCAGTCTTCTTATCAATCGTAAAGTTCGCACCTGTGTTGGTAATATTGTAGTTGTTCAGCACGCCAGCTGGAGAAAGCGTGGCAGTTATATGATAAGGACTACCTGCTACGGTCTGACCCGGGTCGCGACTGTAAGTAGCTGTCACGTTGTCCGCGGCCACGAAGCCAGTTCCAGAGCCGCTAGTCAGCGGAGCAGGATCATCATCGCCGTAGGTCTTGCTGTTGGGTTGCGTCGTCCAAGTCGCATTCTTTGCATTGATCGTGAAGTCTGCGCCTGCGTTAGTGACGTTGTAATTCGAGAGGACGCCCGAGGGGCTCAGCGTGGCGGTGATGTGATAAGGGCCCCCCGTCACCGTTTCCCCTGCCGCGCGGCTGTAAGTCGCCGTCACGTTGTCCCCAGTCAGGAAGCCACTTCCATTACCCGTGGTCAGCGGATTAGGATCATTATCCCCGTAGGACTTGCTGTTGGGGTTCGTCGTCCAGGTCGCACTCTTTGCATTAATGGTGAAGTTGGCGCCTGCATTAGTGATCTCGTAGTTGCTTAGCGCGGCCGTCGAACTCAGCGTGGCGGTAATGTGATAGGGGCCGCCAGCCACTGTCTCGCCTGCAGCGCGGCTATAAGTTGCCGTCACATTGTCCGCAGCTAGGAAGCCGCTGCCACTGCCCGTAGTCAGCGGATTAAGATCCGCATCGCCGTAAGTCTTGCTAATCGGATTCGTAGTCCAAGTGGCAGACTTCGGGTAGACCGTAAAGCTGGCACCCGTGTTGGTGATGTTATAATTCGCGAGCACGCCAGCCGGAGAAAGAGTGGCGGTGATGTGATACGGGCCCCCCAGCACCGTCTCGCCCGCCACACGAGTGTAAGTCGCCGTCACATTGTCTGTAGCTACAAAGCCGGTTCCGCTGCCAGTGCTCAGCGGATTCGGATCCGCATCTCCATAGGTCTTGCTCGCCGAATTGGTCGTCCAGGTAGCATTGATCTTGCTGAGGATATCGGTGATCGTCGTAGGGGCGATGTTGTTGTAGTTGGCCGCGCCAGTGAAGATCCAGGTGTCGCTACTATAGGTCCCAGCGTTGGTGTGCATCGTGTTGCTGACGTCAACAGTGCCGACGGTCGTTCCCGTCTCACCGCATACACCAGTGATCGACGCGACGGTCGCCGTATGCGGCTGGCCATCATACGACACGTTGTACGCGGTCACCACAACCGTCGCGTTAGCCTTGCCGACAGTTAACGAGGCAGTTCCGTTGCTGGTAGCGTAGGAGCCGTCGCCTCCAAAGCTTGCACTAACGCCCGAGGCATACGTTCCGGTATTAACTCCGCAAAGGCTCACACCGCTTAATGTCGCCACACCGCTGCCGTTGGTAATCGCGCTTCCGACGGATGTGCCATTCCGGGTGAAGCTGATGGTCTTGCCGCTGACGCCCGAGGCGCCCGATGTGAGTGTCGCGGAGAAGTTAACCGTTCCGCCATAAGTGCCGCTGGCTGGGCCGACGGTGAGGGTCGTGGACGCAGGGGTCGGCGTTGGCGTAGGTGTAGGCGTTGGCGTAGGTGTAGCTGTTGGTGTAGGCGTTGGCGTAGGCGTAGGCGTCGGTGTTGGCGTGGGCGTGGGCGTGGGGCTCGTGTAATCCACGAGAAGGACAGGCCCTTGTGTCTTATCAGTTGAAGTATTCGCCTGCGTTGAGCCGTACGTGACGTCGCTATTGCTTTGGGCACTTCCAGGATCACTCACCCGCCAACCGAAATTGGTGAACGTGCCGGCTACGAACCCTGCAACATCGCTGGTAACGGTCCAACGCATCAAGCTGGGGGCGGCCGTCACCGTCTGAGAGTCGGTGACGCTCCCGGCGACAACCGGTTGATTTGCTCGTCAGTGCCGCTTTTCTTGGCCACAATAAGCGTGGTTCCTGCGGCGTTCTGGACAGTGCTCGGATTCTTTAGATCGACATAATTATCTGCCAGGGCACCGATGACCACGGCACGGGCGACATCAAAAGTCAGAGTCTGGGTTGGGGTCGACGGGAAGGTCGCGCCGCTGCAGGGACCGTTGGCGGTAGCCTCATAAAGCTTCACCTGCCAAATGCCGCTGGGACCTGAGGACGGAACAAGGAAAGAATCCGCCAGTGTGTTTGGTTCAAATTGCGCGGTCTGGACAACAACGTTGGATGGGTTCACCCACTCGACCTTGTAGCATCGGTTTCCGCTTTGTCCGTTGAAGGCTGCGCCAAGATAGACTGTTGCGCCCCAGGCGAAGGCGTCGCGTTTGATCGTCCGCCCAGAATTCTCATACAATATCCCGGTAACGTTATCGGTAAAGTAAACATCCGCCTGCATCGCGGACTGCGCGCCGACAGCAGTTACATGGAATTGCACACCGAGGTGCCGCAGCTCTACGATGAAGTACGGGTCAACGGCGAACGCACCGCTTGCGTCGGCGGTGATAGTAGTCCCGTATTCCCATCGCTGCGTCTCATTGTCAACGGCGTAAAGATAAACGGCTTCGTTTGCTATCCAGCCGGACCCGCTCAGGATAACTGGCTCATCCGGGTAATAATCATCCCTGTCAGTCCAGATGCGCGCCGGGTTAAAGAGGGCCATGCCCATGAACAGGTTGTTCGTGTCCGCCCCACCTGAGATAAGGATCTTCTTGTCGCCGGGAAGTTCTGTGGCGCTCTGACCATTGCGCGGCAATATGCTGCTGCCCGGCACAGATGTTTCATTGAACGCGATGAAAGGCGGAGTGGGAGGAACAGCATTAGCGTCGTAGAGACCAGCCACGTCGGACCCGAGCACGAAGACTTTTCCGTTGACCAGAAGCGTGGCGCTGGTTGCATGTGTGCCCAGGCTGCCTTTGGGCGTGATCGTGTCGGTTACGGGATTGAACTCGTCGATGGTGTTATCGGTGTCTCCTTCGAAAAAGAGCACTCGCGTGTCGCTGAGCTCGAGCGCCCAATGGCCGGTCCGCGCTCCCGACATCGTTGCCGCTTCGAGCGTGAACCTTTGATCGGAAGGAGTGAAGAGCTCCATCGAGTTTGTGCTGCCGCCGGCGAGCAAAACACTGTCGTCGGTAAACAATGTAGCGGTGTGCCCACTGCGCGGCATATTCAGGTTCCAAAGCGTGGGGGAAAATAATTCCGTGGTAGGATCAAATATTTCTGCAGTGCCAGTGCCTTCACCCCCGGCGATAAGCACTGGGCCGTTACTCAGGAGCGTAGCGGTGTGCCGCGCGCGCGCCGCAGTCATCGTGGAAGGGATCACCTGGAAGCCAGCGTCAGGGTTTGCAGGATCAAAAATCTCTGCGGATGACAGTGGACCACTGTCGCCTGTGCCTCCCGCGACAAGCACTCGGCCATCGGCCAGGCGCGTTGCCGTATGATCTACGCGCGCGGTGGCGAGCGTCGCGCTTGAGGTGGAGGTTTGCGTTTCCGGATCAAAGATTTCGGAAACTGCGACGAGGTTCCCGGCGCTGTCGCGACCGCCGGTGATCAGAATGCGGCCATCGGATAGCGCGGTCGCGACATGACTTGTGCGCGGAACAACAAGGGAATCTAGTTGCTCCACCTGATGAGAACTTGAGGCGCTCACCAACGTTGCTATTGCCAGCGTTGCGCTGGCAGTTAAAACGGCAAAAAATCGCATGCCTGCATTGCTTGCGTTAGGGGATATTTTCATTTTTAGATTCTGCTTTGTTAGGAGAGCTGGGATTGGTTAGGTACGATTACCCAAGCGGCCGCGATTGCGGGTCCGCTTCTTCGTTACAGCCGCACCTTCGCGCGACTTGCAAGTTGATCCCCGTAGAAGAAGGAGAAGGCGACACAACATGAGTTCTGGTGCCCGGTGCGAAAAAGCGCTGCCGGGCACCGCTCTGGGGGGCATTGCCATATCCATTCTCATCTCTTATTACGGCAATGGTGGAGCTGAGTTCTCGGAAAAGTGAAGATTCGCTGTAGGGGGACCTCCCTGATTTTCGTGTTAAAATCTCCCTAGGGGACGATGTTAACGCACGTGGATAATTTGCTACTTTCGGTTAGGAAAGTCCTAGTACGTAGTAAAACACGAATATCGTAGGGCGTTTGACTCGGTCGCTCCGCTCGCTCGCCGTCCGTCGGCTGCCCGCCTAATTAGTTCGGTTAGCGTCTGACACAGACGCCATACCCTCTACGTATTTCGTGGCGCACTCGACCAGATCCCGCCCGGAACTTAGGCCGAGTTTGTGTTTGATATTCTCGCGATGGCTCTCAATCGTTTTCACGTTTAGATTCAGCGAATGCGCGATTTGCCTTGTGCCCAGTCCCGAGCCAAGCAAATGGAAGATGTGTAACTCGCGGTCGGATAAGTTCGCTAGAGCAGTCTCCGACCGTGATGACTGATTCGCAGGCCGCGTCTCGATCGATTTCTTGAATGCGCGTATGGCCACATCGCGGCTGACATAAATTCCGCCGCTCAGGATATCCCGGATGGCGGCCAGCAGCTCTTCCTTGGGCGCTTTTTTCATTATGTAACCATTTGCGCCAGCACGCATGGCGCGTTCGGCGAAAATAGTTTCCTCAAAGGCGGAATAAACGAGGATTAGCAGATTCGGGTGTTCAGCTTTGAGCGCCCTTACAAATTCCAAGCTGTCACCGGTACCCAGGCGGAGTGCCGTCACCAGTAACTGAGGCTTGCATTCCGCGAGCTTGTTACGTGCATCCCGAATGTTGTCGGCTTCGCCGCACACAATCATATCCGGTTGAGAATCGAGGTAATCGGTGATCCCGTGGCGAAGCAGCGGATGCTCTTCCAAGACTAGAATTCGTGTTTTCTCCGTGTTCTCTGGGGCGGACATGGGGATGTGATTCGCGGTTGCGCTTTTGCCATTCGGCCGATGCTCATGTCAAGCGAAATCATGTGACGGGATTAATTGCTAAGCGAGCTAACACGGCCACAAATCAAGTACGGGGCATCACTACGCCGAGGCTGGCTTGATCCCAATTTCCCGGCTCGGCGGATGCCTTCCACCTGGCTATTTCAAAAAGAGGTTCATGCCGTCGAGATCAATGATGGCATGACAGTTGTACAGCGTATCCATCCCCAGGATGCCGCTGATTCTGGGACTGTTTTGCAGCAACGTGAAGTTAGGCAATGTGGTAACACCAAATTTCGCTGGCGGCATTTTGAAGCCGCCAATCTTAAGGTCGTTGATTTGTCTTGCACTAACTTTCCGAGCCGCACCACGAGCAAAATGCGCTGAGACGCGTGTCGCTTTTACCGAAATGCCAACCGATCTAAGAAAAGCCTCGTGGAAAATTGTGATAAATGCGCCGGTATCAACGAGCAGACGAGCAGGTCGTCCATAGATTAAACACGGCACAGTTAAGGCGCCGTTCGCCTCTCGCCGCAGGGGGATTTTGGTGAATTTCTCCGCCGAAGCAACGGAACTGAGATCCACTTGTCGTGTTCGATCGACTTTAAAGAAAATAAGTTTCGTCCGGCAATTGATCACGGCCTTATACCGGATGAGAAGATCCAGACCGAAAACGCCATCAACGCGAGTGTCTCCAGTATAGGAATGGCTGGAATCACGCAGCGTCACCAGCGTGCTGCCAAAATTCATGCTGCCAGCTATGAGACTTTGCGCGAACCCAACGGGAAGCAACTGGCCATTAATTCGCGTATACTGGAGATAGCGCAGATCGCGCTGCGACGGTCGCACTCCAAATGACTCCGCCGAGGCCGCATCCAAGATGACCTGGTTGGAGCCGGTATCGACAAGCAAATTTGCGCACTGCCCGTTGATGCGGACGGACATTATCATTTTGTTTAGAGGGCTGTAGTGGACTCGAGCAGCCTTGTATCCATTTAGCTGCGTCGGCCGACTGCCTTTCACCGAGGCCGCGGTCGAAGACGAAATGATTACGAGAACAGCTAAGACGATTCGAAAATGCCGAATGCGCCTCGACATTGTTTCGTCATTCGGATCATCCGTCACATTCCCGTTGGGCAATCGAGGAAGGTCCATGGAACTTTGAACCGTTTGGACAAATGCGCCGCGAGCGCTTTTACGCCGAAAACTTCGGTGGCGTAATGTCCACCGAGCAGGAGATTCATCCCAAGTTCGTCGGCCGCTACCGCCGCCCAATGTGGCGCTTCGCCGGTGATAAAGGTGTCGATCCCCTGCTGCGCAACCTTGTAGATTTCCGAGCCGGCGCCGCCGGTAATGATCCCGATTGTTCCAGTATTCTTTGGACCGAACATGAAGGCTTTTACGGAACCGCGCAGTGCTTTTTGTAATTTGCGATCCAGTTGATCGCACGGCGACGAAACGCGCGCCTTCACGCCAATCAATTGACCTTTTTCCTCGAAGAACGGCTGATTCGATTTAAGTCCGAGTGCTGCAGCGAGCTGCGCATTATTGCCGAGTCGCGGATGGAGGTCGAGCGGCAGATGTGCACTGTAAAGCGCAATGTTGTTTTCAAAGGCGATTTTCAGTTGTCGACACAACGCTCCCGTCACCGGTCGCAGACCGGGCCAAAACAGACCGTGATGCACGACCAGAAGATCGACATTCTGTTTTGCCGCGGCTGCCAAGACTCGTGTCGAGGCGTCAACACTCGCTCCGATTTTACTAACGCCTCCGGAGTTTTCGATCTGCAGACCATTAAGCGCGTTGTCCCAGTCGTCTATTTCACGAACGCGCAGAAAATCATTTGTATAGTTAACAATTTCAGAGAGCGACGTCATAATTGCGTTTCGTATTGCACGGCGAAGATCGACAATCGCCCATCGATCCCGCGGACTTCCTGTGGCGGCAGTTCCTCGAAGCTGAACGAATCACCGGAACGATCTCGCACCGCCGCCGTCACCAGCAGCGGTCTTCCGGTCGTCTTCGTCAGCCCCTGCATGCGCGAAGCGATATTTACAGTATTCCCAATAGCGGTGAACTCGAGTCTTTGGGGCGAGCCGATGCTGCCCACAATCGCCGGCCCCGAATGAATTCCAATTCCGATTTGGATTGGTGCGCGACCTTTTGCCGCTAGATCGCAATTCAGCTGTCCTACCGCGCACAGAATTTCTCGGCCAGCGCCAACTGCATCGCCGGCGTGATTAGAGCCGGAATCGCCCACGCCGAAAATCGCCATGAAGCCGTCGCCTAAATATTTGTTTACCATGCCGCGATGTTTTTCTTCGACGACGCGGACGGTTACCCGAAAAAAATCGTTCATTACCTCAACCACATCGCTCGGTGCAGATACGCTCGTTCGTGCGGTCCAAGAACGCATGTCCACAAACATCACGGTGATCTCTTCCTCAACTCCGCTCAATCCGGGGTCGTGCGCCAGAATTTGTTCGGCTGCGCGCTTGCCGACGTGCAACCCGAACGTCTGACGTAATTTCTCTTTGTCTCTGAGTTCGCGAACCATGTTGCCGAATTCTCCCTGCAACCGCCCAAATTCATCCGCCCGTGTCACGTTGACATCAACGTCCAAATCACCACGCGAAACGGCGTCGGCCGCGGCGCGAAGCTGATCGATCGGTTTGGCGACGAGCCAACTAATCATGAGCGCGGTGCAAAGACCGAACGCGATCCCAATTGTGCCGACGAAAACGGCGAACCATGCTGCGTTGGTGCCGGGCGCTTTCGGTGCGAACGCGAGAAGGAGGAGCGAGCCTATCGGACAGAGCGATGCCGAGATCGCCCAGAGAATGCCGCGCCCGCGGAGCGAGAGCGTGACCACGCCGGGGATGAGATCGGCGCGGACACCGCGAAAAAAAATGGGAAACAATCCCCAATGAGTCGCGAGCTCGACCAGGAAAATCGAGTGCGTGATTGCGATGAAACCGGAAATACAAAATGAAACGGGCAGGTGCCAGAGCAATCGCGTGTCGAGCGACGGCTCCACTTGCATGAGCGAGCCAAGAAAAACGGGAACGCACAAAAACCACGCGCCGCCGCAAATCGCCGCGGCGAACCAAGGCAAATGGATGAGCCGCCGGCGCGCCCGCGTGAGCGACTTCGGATCGACTATCGATCCACGACAAAGGTGGCGAAAAGCAGGAGCGAAGTAGCGAATCCGTTTCATCCAAAGCCAGATCCCGATCGGAAAGACCAATGCATTGTAAATGATGATTGTCGCAAAGAAGCGCTGCTTCAGGGCGGGCGACGTGAGCATCGGCTCAATGACGGCCGCGTTGTACCAAATGTTAAAGGCGCTCCCGAGAATCTGCGGTACGACTGGCGCGAGCGCGGTGAACAGCAGTCCGTAACGTTCGCGCGCCAGAGTCATTTTCTCGTCAGTGTCCATGGTCGAAAATAATCGAGCAGAATTAAGTGGCCGCGGTTTGCTTGTTCGCAATCGTGACGTACCCGCGAGAAATCCGTAAGCGGCCCGAATTGAAATCCAGCATCCAGAGGCCGAAAGAAATTGTCCTGGTGACTCGGCAAAATATAGCTTGGCTGCAAACGTTCGAGCGCAGCGGGCAATCGCGCCCGTGAATCTGATAGTGCCATGCCCAAAATTGCAAGATCGACGCGCTCATGGGGCGGTAGCAGCGCTGGCGTTCCACCAGAATCGACATAAATGCGCTGGCCGCCAACTTCGATGAGAAATGCCAGCGGTTCACCACAGATCCAGTCAGCCGGACGCTGTGGCGGGCCAGAATCGCGCGTTTCAGGTTGATCGAAAGGCACCTTGCCAAAAAGGCGATCATGTGTGGCAGCCAGCACGCGAATTTTCCACGGCCCAATCCGCCGCACAGCTCCGGCTGTCACTGCATCGGCGGATGGAGCGCCTGCGCGTTTCGCAAGATTCGCAGCTGAGGCGGAAGCAATGAGACGAGCATGCGTTCTCGACATGACAGTCGGAACATCGAGCAGGTGATCGAAATGCCCATGAGTGACCAGAATCGCTTCTATCTTGGGCGCGAGATGTCGCATTCCCTCTGCAACGCGTGGCATGTCCGGCTGAAGGCGCGAACCAAGTGCGATACTCAAAAGATCAACACGCGAAAAATAGGGATCGACCAGTAGAGCGTGCCCGTCGAACTCAAATTGGTAACCATTGGTGCCAAGGTAAGTCACGCGCACTCCGTCGCGCGGGGTTGTCTCAGAATCCCTGGCGATCAGATCAGCATAAGAATTCAGCCCCGCGCCTAAAACTTGCGTGGAGAATCCGAGGAAAAGAAGAAGCGCGCCTTTCAATCCTTAGCCGATTCTACCGAAGCGTTGTCTCGCGGCCAACTGCAAGTTTGCTTGACGAATTCCGCGTGCCTGCCTTCAATAATTGAAATGAGTGTGGAGTACACGGATGCACCTGCTGCCCGGCCAGAATCAAGCACGGGCGATAAAATGCCCTGTCCATACTGCGGGCATCTCCTGCCGAAAGATGCCCAACGCTGCGACCGCTGTGATTGGACACGCGACGCAACTGAAACTGCGGAAGGCAAAGCGAGCGACGCCATCGCAGTTATCTTTAGTATCATTCCGGGCCTGGGACATATTTATAAAGGACACAAGCTTGCGGGGTTTTTATGGATGTTCGGGGCGATCCCGGTCGGGATCTTTGTGTTGTTGGCAGCTTTCGCATCTGCCGGATGGGGTCTTGGTCTCTTTTTCTTTTACCTCATCGCGGTAATGCTTCATGCGTACGCCGTGGACGATCGCGTCGTGCCACCACGAGAAGACGAGGGCGAAGAGTACTGATAACGCGTCACATCGTTAAATCGTGAATCGATTTACGAATCTCGATCTTCGAATTACGGGCGCCTGAAAATCATTCCCCGATAATCCATGTCACATCGCCAGCTGACGGATTGACTCTCGACGCTGGAAATTGCGAGTCCCCTTCCAGGACGCGCTCGATTAAATCAGCGTTTTTCGCCGCGCCGACCAGGAAACAGATGTGCCGTGCGCGATTGATGAGCGGTAACGTGAACGTCAATCGCCAGGCATCTAACTTTGGAACAAAGTTCGCGACTACTTCCCTTATCGTTTCATCTAACGCAGTAGTGCCAGGAAAAAGCGACGCCGTGTGTCCATCGTCCCCGAGGCCGAGAAGAATCAGATCATGCTGGTAAATCGGTTCGCCTTGCTGTGTGGCCAAAAGATCGAGTTGATCCTGGTATTCCTGTGCCGCGATTTGTGGATCGATTTCGCCGCGCATACGCAGGATCGATTTCTCAGGAACTGCGGCCGGCGCGAGAAGAGTTTCCCAAGCCATTCTGAAATTGCTCTGTGGATCATCCGGGGGGACGCAACGCTCGTCTCCGAATGTAATTAGGATCAACTCCCACGGTAGATCATGCCCAATTGCGGCAAGTCGCGTATAAACCGGAACGGGAGTGTTCCCACCGGAAAGCGCAATCCGGAATTCGTTGCGTTCACCAAGGGCTTGATACGCCCGGTCAAGAATGAACTGCGCAGCGTCGACAGCGAAGTTCTTCGTTCGAATTACGTGCCGATCCATTCGCGACTAAAATCAGATCGCGCAATGCGACTGTCCGCGCTTTTGCAAATAACGTTGATGATATTCTTCTGCGCGCCAGAACGCCGGCGCAGGTTCAATTTGCGTTACCACAGGCCGGGGAAAACGGCCGCTCATATTGATTTTTTCCCTGGATGTTTCTGCCACCGATTTTTGCTCAGGCGAATGATAAAAAATCACTGAGCGATACTGGGTTCCAACATCGGGACCCTGCCGGTTCAATGCTGTGGGATTGTGGTTCGACCAGAAAATGTCCAAGAGTTCATCGTACCCGATTTGCGATGGATCGAACTCCACTTCCACGACTTCGGCGTGTCCGGTCTTGTCAGTGCAAACATCTTCGTAGGTCGGATTCTCTTTTGTTCCGCCAGCGTAACCGACCGCTGTAGACAAAACGCCTTTCAGATTGCGGAAAATTTCTTCCACTCCCCAAAAGCAGCCTGCGCCGAACATTGCCTTTTCCGTTCTCATCGGAAGCAAATTGGAACGATTATCAGAGCGGCGCAACTGTCAGAATGGTGTAACCGCACGAGATGCTTCCTCCGTTCTTTTTTGCGCTAATATTGCCCTAAAGTCTTAGTAGCCAACGGTTGCCTAATCTGGCAGAACAACAACAATCCTTGTCAGGAAATGAATTCGTCCACCACGACTCTTGATCAAACTCGCCCGATCTTACCGGTGCGCCTTCTCAATGGCTGTCGCAGCTTGCTGGACAAAGGCCGAATTCCACGCACTCCCATTCGAGCAGTTGATTTGATCAAGACGGCAAAGCGCCGTTGCGGTCTTGATGATTTTGGCGGCGGCGACTTTTTCGAGGGCCTCTCACGATTGATCGATTCGTGCCAGCGCGAGTCCCAACTCAACCTGATCGGAAGAATTGTCCTTCGGGCCGATCTCATGCGGACGTTGTGTTCACGCTTGTTCATGCAACGTGATCGGAAGGCGCATCCAGGCATCGCGCGACAGGAAATTCGCGACCCGCTCTTCATCGTTGGTTTGCCGCGCAGCGGTACGACCCTCTTGCACACCCTCCTCGCTTTGGATCCCGAGCACCGAGTTCCCCTCACCTGGGAAGTCATGACGCCATCCCCACCTACTGGCGATAATGAAAAGCGACGAATTCAACGGGCAATTAGCAGTTGTAATTGCTTCAACTGGTTGGCGCCCACATTTCGTCAAGTCCACCCGGTTGGTGCAGAGCTTCCGCAAGAATGTGTCAGTCTCATGGCGCCCACGTTTATGAGTGATCAGTTCGACGCGATGTATTATGTGCCGTCGTATCGGGCGTGGTTCTTTCGCCAGGATTTGCGACCGGCGTACGAATATCATCGCCGTTTTCTTCAACATCTGCAGGTCCGGCGCTGTGCGCGGCGTTGGGTGCTCAAGGCCCCCACCCACATGTTTGCCCTGCCGACTCTGCTGGATGTTTATCCTGATGCGCTTTTCGTCCAGACCCATCGAGCGCCGCTCGATGCCATGGCTTCGGTATCCAGTCTCATAACGATTCTTCGGCGCGTATTTAGCGATGCGGTCGATCCACAAACAGTTTGCCGCGAGGCTATCGACTACTGGTCGAAAACACTGGATAGATTCTTGCAAGAGCGCGGTCGATTAGCAGAGCATCGCATTTGCGACGTAAATTATGTTGAGATCCGCCACGACCCACTCGTAGCGGTGCGACGCATTTATGCGCACTTCGGTTGGTCGTTGTCCCAGAAAGTAGAGCAACGGATGCGTCGAGCGCTAGCCAGCCGGCCGGAGGACCGATATAAGCTTCATCGGTACGATCTCTCACAGTTTGGGGTGCAAGAAGCAGAGAGCGCCGCTCGATTTGCGGCCTATTGCGATCGGTTTGGCCTGGCCGTCGGCAGAAAACGTACATCGAGCGCTCGAGCGGGAAAATTCGTTAAGAGGTAGAGCAAAAAACTCGGGGGCCCGACTTTCCCGCCTCGCTGGGTTACGATTAGGCCGCACTCTTAGAAGAATGGCTGCTTGAGTTGCTGGAACTGCTGGCATGAGGAAAACTTCGCTGACATGACCTTTGAAGTGCGCTGCGCGATTAGCGCCGATCATCCCAGCTTGCCTGGGCATTTTCCAGACGCGCCACTCGTGCCGGGCGTATTGATCCTCGATGAAGTTCGCGCAGCGTTGCTTGATTGGCAGAAAGACTATGAGCTTGCTGCCATACGGGCGGTTAAGTTTCTGCAGCCACTAAAGCCCGAACAGCAGTTTACGATTTGCTTCTCCGTGAACGATTATGACCCGAGTGAAATCAATTTTTGCTGCCGCATCGAAGGGCGCGTAATAGCTGAGGGCCAACTTGAAGTTTATTGCAGGACAAAGGTGACTTCGTGAACGCGCCACTCTCCGACGGGCAAACATTTAAGATGCAACCAAGCGATCCGCGTCTGGCTGAATACCTGAAGGAATACCCACCTCAAGTATTCAGTGAGCGACTCTATCAAAGCATTGAACTGATGGAGCGTCACAGCGTCGAAATGGCTATCGATCTGGCGCGTCGGTTGAATCTGGTCGATCACCTCAGCCAGTGGCGATCGGTCGATGACTTGTGTAGTCGCCTTTCGTTTCAGCCCTCTTTCAAGTTCGCGTTACATTGGATCCTGGAACGTCTGGTCGAAATCGAATGCGTCGAGGCACGGATCGACGGGAACACTCGTTGTTACCATCTGCGGTGCACGTTGCGGAAACCCGATCTCGAAAGCCTGCGTGCGGCAGCTCTGCAAATTGATCCCGCGAACGCGGCGACTTTGGATTTACTGGATCACGCTGCGAGCCTTTATCCAGTTGTGGCCAATGGCGAACAAAGTGGTGATCGCAATTTGCTCGGTCCGCAAGGTGTGCCGCTGTGGCTGAATTATTTTCACAACGACAATTTAACCTATTCCGTAAATAACTGGGTTGGCGCGGCACTTGCCGTTGAGCGTGTTTCCACTCAGCACACGATTCGAATTTTAGAAATCGGCGCGGGCCCCGGCAGCGCCAGCGAAATTTTGCTACGCGTATTTGATGAACGAGGGCTTTTGCCACGAGTGAAACGTTATCTTGTCACAGAGCCAAATGCGTTCTTTCTGCGACGTGGCCAACGCAAACTCGCAAGGCAGCATCCTGACCTGTCGCTTGAATGGGCCGCGCTCAATCTCGATCTGCCTTGGAGCGCTCAGTGCATTAACCCGGGTGAATTCGATCTGGTATACGCCGTTAACGTAATGCATATCTCGAGGGATCTCCTGTTTAGTTTGAACGAAGCGCGCTCGGCTCTGGCCAGCGACGGGTGGCTCGTGATCGGCGAATGCCTGCGCCCCTATTTCAATCAACCAATCTATCCCGAGCTGATGTTTCAGATTCTTGAGAGTTTTACAAATGTCCAGACAGATCCAGAGGTTCGGCCGAATCCAGGCTTTTTGACTGCCGAGCAGTGGCGGTGCGCGTTTACTCGCGCGGGCTTTCAGCGCGTCGAGGTTGCGCCCGATATCGATCGCATTCGCGAGATTTATCCTCACTTTTTTACTGGTGCAATTTGCGGACAAAACGTCGTGTCTGACAAATGACTTCGGACGTTCTCGAGACGAAAACCCCGGAGGCAGTGCGTTGGTCGGCTTTGCCGGAACGCGGCACACTCCCTTCGCTGCGATTGCTCGCGTGGATCGCAACGCGCATCGGGCGTTGGGCAGGAAGGCTGCTGTTATACCCGATCACATCTTATTTTGTAATTACTGCATGCGCGGCGCGTCGAACGTCGTACGAATATCTTAAGCAAATCCGCGGCTACCCAGCGCACTGGTGGAATGTGTTTCGTCATTTTCATTGCTTCGCCGCGACAATTCTAGATCGCCTTTACCTGTTGCGCGGGGAGTTCCAGCGTTTTGACCTGGAGCTTCACGGCAAAGAAGTCCTTCACGACCGGATGGAAAGCGGAAAGGGTTGCATCCTTTTGGGTTCACATTTGGGTAGCTTCGAGGTGTTGCGCGCTCTGGGCGTGATGCAGGGAAACTTTCCGCTCAAGGTTTTAATGGACCCAACGCACAATCAAAATATCACCGGGTTTTTGGACGCGCTGAATCCGGTGATCGCCAGCACCGTAATCGCGCCGGATCGGGTGGATACTTTGCTGACGGTTAAGGAAAATTTGGATGCAGGGTTCTTCGTCGGCACTCTAGGCGACCGGATATCGAGCGATGGTAAAACAACCCAATGCCAATTCCTTGGCCGTCCAGCAGCGTTTCCGGTCGGCCCAATCGTGCTTGCCGCCATGACGCATTGTCCCGTTATTTTGTTTTTCGGTCTTTACCGCGGCGGAAATCGTTACGAAATTTACTTCGAACATTTTGCCGACGCGATCACATTGGACCGCGATCGTCGGGCTGAGGAGATACAGCTGTGGATGCAGCGCTACGCCGGGCGCCTGGAGCATTACGCGCGCATTGCGCCTTACAATTGGTTTAACTTCTATCCTTTTTGGAACCAGGCTCCGCCGCCTTAAAACGTTACTGGGTTTCGAGGGGTTACAAAGCCTATATGCATGCTCCGATGTAACCCGGTCGCATCTCTTAAACCACTTAGGTCTGTTTGATGCCTAACGATCTGCCGATTAACAAAGCAGAAATTCGCACATTGATTCCGCACTCTGGCCAGATGTGTTTGTTGGATCAGGTTACTCAATGGGATGATCGATCGATTACATGCGTCGCTAACACGCACCGTGATCCCGCTAATCCATTGCGTCGCAGCGGACATTTATCTGCTCTGCACGCTTTCGAATATAGCGCGCAAGCGGCGGCAGTCCACGGCGGGTTGCACGCACGCTCCGGTGGCACAACTGCGCCACCCGGCTACCTGGCTGCACTGCGCGACGCGCGCTTGCATGTGGCGCACCTGGATGACATCCGATCGCCGCTGCAGATTTCCGCCCACCGTTTGTTTGGAGAAGGCAGCAATACCGTTTACGAGTGCCGTGTTTCAGCCGGCGACACAGCCATAGCGGAGGGACGTATCACAATCATACAGCCCGACCTCCGGCAATCCGGGTAGCGCACGTGTCTCGCGTGCTGGCGAGCGCGTCCTCGCGATCGCGGACTTTCTCTGGAGTCGATACAGGTCGCGAGATCGCTGCTCAGAGAAAGTTCGTTTCGGCGCGACGCCGAAACCAGCACGCGAGACGCATGCGCTACCACTCACATCACGATGCCGCCGTCGACGCACAACACATGGCCGGTGATGTAGCTGGCTTCACTCGACGCAAGAAATGCCACGGCGTTGGCGATGTCTTCGGCTGTACCCGTTTTGCCAAGCGGAATTTTTGATTGGATGGAATTCTTAATCTCATCGGAAAGACCTGCAGTCATGTCTGTCGTGATGAACCCTGGCGCTACGGCATTGACAGTGATATTGCGGCTCGCCAGCTCGCGGGCGAGCGACTTGGTAAAACCGATCAAGCCCGCTTTACTGGCCGCATAGTTTGTCTGCCCGGCATTGCCCATCAAGCCGATAACTGAACTGATGTTGATGATGCGACCACCGCGCTGTTTGATCATCGCGCGAATGATCGCCTGCACAAAACTGAACGCGCCGCGCAAATTGGTGTTAACGACCGAATCCCAATCCTCGAGCGACATTCGCATGGCCAGCCCGTCACGAGTCACGCCAGCGTTGTTAACCAGAATGTTGACCTTGCCAAAATCGTTGAGAATTTCGGTCCCGACTTTTTGAACGGCTTTATGGTCCGCGACATCGACCGCATAGCCCTTCGCTGCATTGGCGCGGATTGCATCGATCTGGTTTGCGACGTTCTTTGCGTTTACGTCTGTGCGGCTCACGCAGGCTATACGCGCTCCCTCGTTAGCCAGTTGCAAGGCGATAGCTTGTCCGATCCCCCGCCCTGCGCCGGTTACAATCGCAACTTGATTCTCAAATCTCATACAGGCTTTCGATTTTAGACGGTAGCTTTCGACATTGCTACACGACCACTCCGTAACGGCGTTGACGGCGCCCAAATTCTTCCACGGCAGCAACGAGATCTTTCTTTGTAAAGTCGGGCCACAGTTTAGGCGTGATGTACATCTCGGTGTAGGACGTTTGCCAAAGAAGGAAATTGGACAAACGCATTTCGCCCGAAGTGCGAATAAGAAGATCCGGATCGGGATAATACCGTGTGTAGAGATGCTTACTGAACATCTCCACGTCGATCATCGCCTTGTCGATGTGGCCGAGCTCGACGGCACGAAGCAAACTTTTGATGCCATCAATGATTTCGAGACGTCCGCCGTAACTAAGGGCAAGGATAAGAGTCAAACCGGTGTTGCCGGCAGTTTGCTCGATGGTCTTATGAAGTTGTTCCTGCGAACTCCCAGGTAAATCAGTCAAGCGTCCAATCGCCTGAAGACGTACGTTCTTCTCGATCAATTCCGGCGTTTTCTCTTTTAAGAATTTTTCGAGCAAACGCATCAACGCCAGCACTTCACTTTTGGGACGTTGCCAATTCTCAGCCGAGAAAGCGTAAAGGGTAAGATACTCTACTTTTAATTCGCCGCAGCCCTCTACGCACTCGCGAACAGCCTGGGCACCTGCTTCATGCCCTTTGATGCGTGGAAAACCGCGGCTCTTCGCCCATCGGCCGTTACCATCCATGATGATTGCTATGTGACGAGGAACGCTCTTCACGTTCGATGGCATGACTACAAAACGATTGTCTCACCGCGTGCCGGCCCGACGCTAATCATGGACAATTTTGCTCCGGTTAATTCGGAAATGTATCTGACATATTTTCTCGCCGCAGGAGGAAGCTGAGAAAAGGTTTGCGCAGACTGAGTAGAAGTGTTCCAGCCACGCACCTTTTCATAAATTGGTTCGCAATTAGCCAGCTGGCTCGCGGCGCAGGGCGGAACATCCAGGCGTTTCCCATTCAGACGATAGGCTACGCAAACCCGGATCGGATCAACGTGATCCAGTCCGTCAAGGTTGGTGATAGTTAGCTCGTCGATCCCGTTGATCATCCTGGCGTAGCGGGTTGCCACGGCATCGAACCAACCGCAGCGGCGTTTGCGTCCGGTTGTCGCGCCAAATTCGCGCCCCAAGCCGTGAAGCATTTGCGTCAATTGCATGTCTTCGGTAGGCAATGCCCCCTCACCTACGCGAGTCGTATATGCCTTCATCACGCCTACTACGCGATCGATCCGATTCGGTGGCACACCGCTGCCCGTACACGCGCCACCCGCAGTTGTATTTGAGGAAGTCACATATGGATACGTTCCGTGATCAATATCGAGGAATGTTCCTTGTGCTCCTTCGAAGAGAATCTTTTTGCTCCGCTCCATGGCGCGATGGAGGTACACCACCGTGTTGCCCACGAATGGGCGCAGTTTTTCGCCTGCCGCCAGATAGCTTTCATTGACCTCTCGAAAACTGACAGGCTTGGCTCCTAGCGCCTGGAGAATTCTGTTGTACTCAGTCACCTTGGCCTGCAATTTTTTCGAGAACACAATCGGCTGCATCAAATCGGAAATGCGCAGGCCCGTGCGCGCTGCTTTATCACCATAAGCCGGGCCAATCCCGCGTTTGGTAGTTCCAATTCTGGTATGCCCTCGACGCAGTTCCCGTTGCTCATCGAGCAGCCGGTGGTAAGGCAGAACCAGGTGAGCGCAGTCGCTGATCAGCAAATTCCTGCCAATTGTAACCCCTAATTTGCGCAAGCCATCGATCTCGCCGAGCAATGCAATCGGCTCGATAACGACGCCGTTTCCAATTACGCAGACCTTGCCGCGCCGCAGAATTCCCGAGGGGATTAGGTGAAGAATGTATTTGACGCCACGATGGAACACAGTGTGCCCGGCGTTATTGCCGCCCTGGCTGCGAACAACGATATCAACCTTCGCGGTAAGCACGTCGATAATCTTGCCCTTACCTT
>QHQO01000059.1 GCA_003221195.1 Verrucomicrobiota bacterium | reverse complement strand
TCCGTTCGAAAGCGGATACTCATCATTGAGCCAGCCGCGGGCCGACGCATAGACCAGCCACTTTCCGTCCGGCGAAAAGCGGGAGTGCATATTCGGCGCGAATCCGTGAGTAAGTTGTCGCGGCGCCCGATCCGGTTTGCCGTCTTTGATCGGCTGCAAATAAATCTGGAACTGACCGGCGGCCCGATCTGAGCTAAAAGCGATCATATCGCCGTTCGGTGAAACTGACGGCATCGTGTCGTCAGCCGGATCGCTTGTGATCCGGCGCACATTCGTCCCGTCAGAATTCATTAAATAGATTTCTTTGTTCCCGTCGCGTGCGCTGCGAAAAACCATTTCTCTGCCGTCGCCCGTTAAATCCGGAAATGCGTTATTACGAAACTTCCCTGCCGTCAGGTTTGTGGCGCCTTTCGAACCGTCGCTCGCGATTATCCAAAGATCGACAACGGCATCGTTAGGCGCGAACTGCGGACCCGTCGTGAATGCAATCAAATTCCCGCGGCGCGCCCAGCTGGTGGCCCAAACATCTTCCTTATTTGGCGACCGAAAGATTTCACGCGCATTCGAACCATCAAGCTCGTTGATGACCAGCCGCATGCCTGGCGAATCGTCGGTCATCAGTTGTCCGCTAGCGAATTCGTGGCCGCTCGGGCCGATGGAGCAAAATTGTCGATGCACCGCTTCAATTTCGATGATCCGGTCAGGCAAGCGAACTTCCTCATGTCCGCCGCGCGTAAGGAACGGCCGGCCATTCGAGACCAGCAGCATTTGGGCAAGCGATCCTTTGCCCGTGCAAAGCAACCGATTGTGCTGTCGATCGAACGCCGGAAATCGACAATCGGGTTGCGTTGCGCTCTCCACTCGAACGTCCGATCCATCCGGAGCTACCGACGCGATTTGAAAGCCGTTTGCGGTCTTCTCCGCAAAAGCGATGCGGCCATCCGGCATCACCGCGGGAGAAAATCCCGGCCGATCTTTCGGCGTAACCGGTCGAGGATGTCGGCCGTCGGCGTCCGTCGCCCAGATGCGAAACGCGCCGCCGTCTCGATCGGAATAGAAATAAATCGTTTTCCCATCGCCCGACCACGCCAGCGAGCCATTGAATGCATTTGAATTCGTTAAACGGCGCGGATTCGAACCGTCGAGATTCATCAGGTAAATTTCACACTGGATCGGCGCCGACCGGTCTTTGATAGTGTCGAGCCAGGTATCGCGATCACTGCTGAAGGCGATTGTCTTACCATCGGGCGAAACTGCCGGGCGATAATCCCCCGATGCATTCTTGCTCAAGTTCGTCGCCTTATCTCCGAGCGTCGGGTCGTTAGGCTTAAACGGCATCACAAATATGTCGGCGTTGCCATCACGATCGCTGACGAAGAACAACGACTTGCCGTCCGGCGAAAACGCCGGTGCCGCTTCCATGAACGCGCTGCGCGTCAACGGTTTTGCCGCGCCGCCAAGATCGACATCAATCGCGTAAAGATCCGTGTTCCCGGAACGCTCCGAACAAAACACGATCCATTTACCGTCCGGTGAAAATGTCGGATCGTAATCGAGTGCGGGATCATCAGTAATCTGGCGCGGGGCTTGCCATGATCGAGCAGAAACAATTCCCAGTTCGCCGGACGCAAACTCGTATAAACAATTCGCTCTCGCGGCAGTTCGCCCGCCGTGATCGCTGCGGCAAATAATCCGCACGTAACGCTCACAAGCGTGCAGCGCGCTCCCATTTCGCTGATATTAACTGTGGTTTCGAGCTGTGCCAGTCCGGCTCGGACCTCAACGTTTTTGATATTGTTCCTCGCTGACCTTGTCCATCCAGTCGACCGGCTTTGCCGTCGAGCGCTTCCTCAACGGCGATGTGCGCCATCACAGTGGTCGGCGTGGGGCCGTGCCAATGTTTTTCACCCGGTGCAAACCAAACAACATCTCCAGGTCGAATCTCTTCTACTGCTCCTCCCCAATCCTTGCCAGGCAACCTTCACCAATTGCAGATAAGGTCGACAATGGAGCTGGCGGAAGCCGAGCAACGTCGCCGGACTCGAAGCTCGGAAGAGCGCTTGCGAGCAGGCTGCGCTGCCTAAGTCTATGGGAGCGCCTAATCTCGCGCAATCCGGGCCTCTCAGCCGGTGAGCAGCACGATCCGGAAGCGGACTTTTGCCTTGCATTATGCGGGCGTAACCATCGGCAGCTTCACTTTCGAAGTCATCGGCGGAAGATTGCGCGCGCCTTCATCGAGACGGCGCTCGAAATCCTCCGAAATATTCGCGTAGAATGGATACGCCGCCAGATTCGCCGCCAGCGGGCGATAACGCCAATGCTTGTACATCCAGAGCCAGGGGGCGGGATTTTTCCGGACAACCGGCTCGAACTGGTCCCAGCAAGCTTGCGCCATTTCCTGGAGCGAAGCGCCGGCGGGAAATTCAATCCGGGGATGAAAAACCACGCGGTAACGCCCGCCGGGCAGCGGCTCGCAATGGACGTTGATGAGTGGCGCGCCCGTGCGCTGGTGCAGCCACACGTGAGCAAAGGTGACGCAGCGTTCAAGCCCGAAGCACTTAATCGCCACGGTCGGCAGTTTCGCCGAAATTGTCAGATCGACGAG
>QHQO01000113.1 GCA_003221195.1 Verrucomicrobiota bacterium | reverse complement strand
GAGAATAAGTGCTCGTTTCATATATTTTCGATGGTTAGACAGCTTCTCAATCGGCGCGTTGTGAATAACTCAGCCTATTTTTTGCTTGCCATCAGCAGGGCGACCGTCATAAACGGGTTTTACCTTAATTCAATGCGGGCGAGACCAAATCATCAAAACAGCCACGCTTCTTTCGGCATTGTCTCCCTGTTCATTCGAATTCTTGGATTTCTCCCCGATTCACTTTCTCCTCAGCGTGCCTGCGGATGAGGGTAGCTTAGCTCACCGCAGGCACGTCCCTTCTCGGCTGATTACAGTCGAATCGCTCACGGATCATTTGGATCTCGATAGGATTTTCGGACGCAAAGTGCCTTTGCACGTCGATCTTGGATGCGGCGATGGTTCGTTTCTTTGCGCGCTGGCGCAGCGGATGCCGGACAAGAATTTTCTCGGGATCGAACGGCTGCTCAACCGAGTGCGCACATCGGCGCGCAAAGCCGCCATATTGGACAATGTGCTGCTACTGCGGATGGAAGGTTTTTATGCAGTGCGTTATCTGTTGCCGGCCGAATCGGTGGAAAGATTCTATCTGTTATTTCCTGATCCCTGGCCAAAACGACGTCATCATCGACGCCGGATTGTGACGCCAGATTTCCTTGGTTCGATTCATGCCGCACTCGAGAAAAATGGGAGCGTTTACATTGCGACAGATGACGTTGATTACTTTCGGAAAATTAAAGAGATCGCCGAATCAAACCCCGGCTTTGCAATTCGTGAGGCTGATATCGATCTACCGCAAAGTAAATTCGGACGCATCTTCCGGGAAAAAGGCGCGCCCGTTCAATGGTTGGAACTGCGGAGGATTTCCCCGGTCAAATAACTTTGCGCTTCCCAACTGTCTTGACGAAAGCTCACTGTCACTGCGCCCGCGTTATCCTGACGAAGGAGTTTAATGCCGCGTTGCCGTACCTTCTCTACCCAGGCGTCGCTGATTCGCTCGTAGTCCGGGAAGTCCCGCGAAGTGGCAATAATCAGGCGCGGCCGCGTGGCGTCAAGGAATGCGTCAGAGCCGGATTCTCCGGAATGATGCTGGCCCTTGATGATAATGTCGCTTTGCAGGTTCAAGCCGCTGGCCAACAATGCCTGTTCCGTCTTGATGCCACTGTCCGACATGAACAAAATCCAGGTCGCCGGCGCGACTAGTAGATGAATAACGGAGGCCTGATCATCCGCGACCGGTGAGCTAAAGTTTCGTGGAGGAAACAGGACGCGCGCGGTGACATCGGGCGACAGACGGAAACTGTCCCCCGCAGCTAGATTGTCCGGTTCGATTCCGTGCTCTCGGAACAATTGTTGCAATCGTCTGTGTACAGCTGAGTGATCGGGCGCCGCGTTATCCACGACACGGATTCGAGGAAAATCGTCCAGTAATTGTGTTGTGCCCCCCAGATGAAGCGCGTCACCGTGACTGAGCAGCAAACCGGAAAGGCGGTTTATCCCTGCCCAGTGCAAATACTCACGGACGACCCGCTGGTAATTCCGCTCGTTACCACAGTCGAATAACCAGTTCGCGCTTCCAGTTTGCAAATGAACGGCAGCTCCCGCGCCGACATCAAGGACCGTAATTTTCGCAACGAGCTTTTCGGGCCAATGCGGATGTTCGACGTAAAAATGCCCACCCGGAACATTCGCGAGGAATTGCACGATTCCGATGACAATCTGTGCCAAAAGCCAGTTGCCATTATTGAAAATCACCGCAAGCCCGGGGAGAAGCGGCGTGGAAAGAAGGGAAAGAAGCGCGATCGCAAGAATGAAGAAAGCAATCGGCACCACGATCAAATTCGCGACCAAAGAAATCGGTGTAACGATATAAAAATACCAAAGCACCAGCGGCAGCGAACCGGCCCATGCCGCGAGAGAAACGCCGGTTCCGCGACAAAGCCATTCAAAGGCGGCGTGCATCCGGAGTCGCGGACCACGCAACAGGCTTCGTGGCAGGAAAGGATCGGGAGCAGTCCAGCGCTGCAAAAATTCCGCAAATGGATCGGCCAACAATATAATGGCGCCAACGACCGCGAAGGAGAGTTGAAAGCCGGTCGAAAAAAGTTCGTTCGTGTTCCAGCAGAGAAGAAAGAACGCCGCTGCGGCGAGGCTGTTGAGAACGAAAACCTTGCGTTCGAAAAATAAACCGCCCAGCAAAACCGAGCTCATTACCGCGGCTCTTACACTCGAAACGTGTAATCCCGTGACTGCGGCGTAGAAGAGCAGCAGAGGGATGATGAGCGCAGCCGCCCATTTGCGTGAGAGCCGTGCGACCATTGCCAGCATCCACAGCAGCGCGGCGATAATCCCCACGTGCAAACCAGCGACAGCAAAAAGGTGAAGCGTGCCGGTTTGTTGAAATGGTTCCTCAATATCTTCCGGCGTTTGGTGCCTGAGGCCCAGCACGATTCCGCTGAGAAAATTTTGCACCTCAGGCGCGTTCTCCAACCCTCTGCAAAGCGCGTTTTGCATCCAGGCGCGCGACTTCTGCGCCAGGCGTAGAATGGGGTTACCGCCGCCGCGTCGAATCAGAGTGCCGTCCTCTATGTAACGAACAAAGAGCATTCGACGAACGTCGTGACTCGCCAGATAAGAGCGCATATCAAATTCGCCGGGATTTCGCGGAGGCTCGATCACTTCCGCGATTCCAAAAAGCTTTAGCTCGTCGCCAAATTCCGGGGCGCCTTTCCAACGAACCTGCCAGACCGCGCGTGTCGGTTGTCTCCTGCCTTCAAATTCGATTGAATCGAGCTTTAGCAGGAAACTCGCGAACCCGCTGGGCGCAATCTTTGGCTCAGTGATGACGCACCCGATGGCCGTGACGACTCGCGGCCGGCCGCCAAGTTCGTCAGCAAGTCGCTGGCCTTCCGTGTTGCTCGTCTCAAAGCTGTGCAGCAGCAAAAAGCCAACTCCAACAATAGCGTAAGTCGCGACCAGCGTAGGTCTACACGCGACGATGACTGTGCAGATCGCTAAAATGATCGTCACCGCGACTAAGGCGGCGCCAGGAAGGGGAAAGACGTCCGCGATGGTAATTCCTATTGCAGCCGCGAGCGACAATCCAACAAATGGCTGACGCGGCGCGTACAGGAATTTCATCCCTCGGCTTTTCGCTTATCCGGGCTTCACAAGGCAAGCCGCAATCGCGGATCACAATCACCAAGACGTTAAAAGTCAGGGGTAAACATTTAACCAGGATGTCATCCTGAGCGCAGCGAAGGGACCACCCAACCGAAGCCAAGATCACGCACAGTTCACTGTGTGCTCCGCGGCGGGATGAACGCGTATAAAGTGTTGGGCGTCCAGAATTGACCCCTGGACACTGAAGTTTTACGAAGATTTGGGAGCTGGCACCAGGAGCACAGGATGAGTGCTGTGTTTCAACACACCTTTAGTGGCGCTTCCTACCAGCAAGTTATACATCGCACCGTGCCCGTGTGTACCCATCACAATAATATCGGCATTAAGCTCATCGGCCTGATTCAAAATTTCTTCGGCCACCAGTCCGGTCGGTTCTTGTAAACTGACCTTGATACCGTCCTGAGCGATCTCTTCTTGCCATTTGGCGAGCTGCAACGTCTGACCTTAATCCTCTGGGATAGTCTCGGGCGCCGATTCAAAGCCTGGAACTGGCGCACCTGACATCGGGGCGAGCTCAGCCATCCCTGCCAGGCCATAGCCGAGTGTGCCCGGCGTGGCTGCCGCAGTAAATTCTTTTACGTGAACAAGATGAATCTCCGCATCGAGAGCCTTAGCCAGTTGTCGAGCCACATCGATCACCGGCGGTGTCACGTCGGAAAAATCAATTGGAACGAGAATGCATTTCATGGTTGTGCCATCGAGCCTAACGGACGCGTCGCGCGATCTCAAGATCATGACGCAAAGCCGTGCCCTCCTGATGCAGGCAATCCTGTGTGCTTTACCAGGACTTGCAGGCTCGCCACGGGACGAGTCCGTCCCGATGGCGGACACGATTGCCTGTGTCACGGGCGCGCCGTAATTTCCCTCGTGCAGGATCTTTTCGGAGATGACGAAGATGTCGAAGGCGTGCGCGCCGATAGTGCGCCGCTTGCCACGCGCATGCGTCCGCACTCGCTCGATGAACTCGTCGGCCAGGAGCACATCCTGGCACCTGGCAAGCTGTTGCGCCGTGCCATTGAAGCCGATCGATTGCCTTCGGTGATTTTCTCCGGACCGCCGGGCACCGGCAAGACCACCTTGGCCCGGATCATTGCGGAGATGACGCACGCAAAATTCATCCGGATCAGCGGCGTGGAAAGCAATGTCGCCGAGATGCGCAGAGTCATCGCTGCGGCCGTGA
Source organism: Verrucomicrobiota bacterium (assembly GCA_003221195.1). GTDB lineage: Bacteria > Verrucomicrobiota > Verrucomicrobiia > Chthoniobacterales > UBA10450 > Udaeobacter. The sequence goes on along the minus strand of QHQO01000113.1, from coordinate 6,189 downwards.
ATCGTCTGCGCACGTCCGGGCGAAAGACAATCCTGTTCGTTGATGAGATCCATCATTTCAACAAGGCACAACAAGACATTCTCCTGCCAGACGTCGAGGCCGGGACTCTTCGTCTCATCGGCGCCACTACTTACAACCCGTTCTTTTACGTAAATAGCGCACTCGTGTCGCGGTCGCAGGTTTTTCGACTTGAGCCGCTCACAGTCGAGCAACTCGAAGTGTTGATCGATCGCGCGTTGGCCGACAAAGAGCGCGGACTTGGAAATTACAACGTGAAGATGGACAAGAACGCGCGTCGGCACCTGGCGAAGCTTAGCGACGGCGACGCGCGCAAATGTTTAAATGCGCTAGAGATCGGCGTTCTCACAACGCCGCCAAAAGGAAATACTGGCGCAATTCATTTCACGCTTCAGGTCGCCGAGGAGAGCATTCAGCAAAAAGCGGTCGTTTACGATCGTGTCGGCGACGCGCACTACGACACGATCAGCGCGTTCATTAAAAGCATGCGCGCATCGGACGAAAAAGGCGCGATGTACTGGCTCGCCAAAATGCTGCATGCCGGCGAAGATTTCCGTTTCATCGCGCGACGCATCGTAATCTTTGCGAGCGAAGACGTCGGCCTTGCCGATCCGGAAGCGCTGCCACTCGCGATCGCGACGCAACAAGCGGTGGAATTCGTCGGCATGCCCGAAGCGCGAATCCCTTTGGCGCATGCCACCGCTTACATGTGCCGCGCCGCGAAGAGCCGGGAAGCTTACGATGAGTTGAATGCCGCGATCGAAAAAGTCGAGATGGAACAGACCAGGCAGGTCCCGGAGTATCTCAAGAACAAAAATTTCCCGGTGAATCCGGAAGGGTAGGGCGCGACCGCCGGGCGGCGCCGATCAGGGCCCGAATAGACACTAAGCGAACCAACCGAAGACAACGCAGGACTCGCAACGCCATTACAACCTTCGTTTTCTTCGCTGTCTTCTGTAGAAATCTTTCGGCATGCATCAATCAGGGGAGTGGATTAGAGCCGGCGAAGCGGTATCGCGTTTTCTGCAGCTGATCCGTTTTTCGCACACAATTTTTGCGCTGCCGTTTGCGCTGGGCGCGCTCATCGTTGCCGCGAACGGCTGGCCGTCGTTAAGAATTTTGGTTTTGGTTGTCGTCTGCATGGTGTTCGCGCGCACAGCGGCCATGCTTTTCAACCGACTGATTGACTGGTCGCTCGATCAGCGCAATCCCCGCACGGCTTCGCGGCATCTGCTTATCTCTAAGTCAGGTGCGATCGTGTTACTTGCAGTCAGTTCTGGTTGCTTTCTCGTTGCGGCGGCTGCAATCAATCGATTGACTCTGATTCTTGCGCCAGTTGCGCTGGCTCTGATTTTTTTCTATTCCGTCACAAAACGATTCACGAGCGCAACCCACTTCTTTCTCGGCCTCGCGCTGGCTATTGCACCGATCGGTGCATGGATCGCGCAAACTGGTCGGATCGATCTTGCCCCGATTGTGCTCGCGGCAGGCGTAATTTGCTGGGTCGCAGGGTTCGATCTGATTTATGCGACGCAGGATTACGATTTCGATCGACGCGAAGATATTCGATCCCTTGTTGTGAAGCTTGGAATCGCGCGAAGCCTTCGTCTGGCGCAGTTATTGCATCTTTTGACATTTGTGGCGCTCATCGCTTTCGGCATGGTGGCTCAGCTTGGACCGGTTTATTATTGGTCGATGCCGCTCATCGGAGCAGCGCTTTTTTACGAGCACAGAACTGATAAACTGGATCTCACCGGGATTAATCGCGCTTTTTTCCAAAGCAACGCATTCGTGAGCGCGGTTTTCCTGATTGCTGTCTGTGTGGACCGATTGCGTTAGATCGGATTTTGTAGACGCCGACCTCTGGGCGGCGCGGTGCGCGCGGCATGAACAACCTCAGTGCCGCGCTTCGCGGAGCGAAGCGTCTACAGGAAAGCTACATCGCGTTTAACATGGCGATGCGCCGCTCATGCCGGCCGCCGTCGAAGCCTGTTTCCAGCCAGAGCCGCACAATTGTGAGCGCCAGATCTTCCGGAATCAAACGCTCGCCCATCGAAAGAACGTTGGCATCATTGTGTTGCCGCGAGAGACGCGCCGACTCTTCGCTCCAGCAAAGCGCGCAACGTACGCCATGGACTTTATTGGCCACCATCGCTTCGCCGTTGCCTGATCCGCCGAACACGATACCGCGTTCGCATTCGCCACGAGCGACTGCTTCCGCCGCCGGTCGAATAAAAAGCGGATAATCCACGGGGTCTTCATTGAATGTGCCGAAGTCTTTAACCTCGTGTCCAAGAGCGCCGAGCAGTTCTTTCACCTGCTCTTTGTAACGAAAACCGGCGTGATCCGAGCCGAGTGAAATTTTCATACGTCTGTCATTCCGAGCGAAGTCGAGGAATCTCTAATTGTTGTTTCGAATCCCGTCGAGGAGAAAAGAGAATAGCCATCCCGCAGCAGAGGGAGACTCCGTTCGACATGACAAACGTTACGCCCCATGCAGTTTCGCCAGTTCGTTCCAGATTTCGCGCTCGCGTTCGCTCAGTTTCTTCGGCACGTTGATCTGAACTTCGACGTAGAGATCGCCACGCTTTCCTGAGACTCCCGGCAAACCTCGTTCTCGGAGGCGAAACCGCTGACCACCCTGTGTGCCTGGTGGAATTTTCAGGCGCACTTTCCCTTCGAGAGTGGGCACGAGCAATTCACCGCCAAGCACTACCCGCCACGGTTCGATCTTCACCTCATGAATCAAATCGCTGCCTTCGACCGAAAAGTCGGGGTGGCGCGCCAGCCGGACGCGCAGGAACAGATCGCCGCTTTTTCCTCCGCGCACGCCGGCTTCGCCCTGACCAGCCAGACGGATTCGCTGGCCCTCACGAACGCCACGCGGGATTTTGACCTGGTAATTTTCGACTTTGTTTGAGCCGGCCCGACGCAGCGAGACTGTTCGCGTGGACCCGTTCAGCGCTTCTTCCAGTGTGACCATGATGTCGGCTTCGACATCGGCCCCGCGCTCAGCTGTCGCCTGACGTCCGCCAAATCCACCGAAAGCCGAGCGGCCGCGGCCTCCGCCGAAAAACGCTTCGAAGAAATCGCTGAAGCCGGTCCCGCCGAATTCGAATTGAACGCCGCCGCCATCGCCGCCCCATTGATAATATCCGCCTTCCGCCGGTTGCGGACCCCATTGTGGGGGTGGGTGAAATCCGCCCGGTCGATCCCAATCAGCGCCGAGTTGGTCGTATTTTTTCCGTTTTTCCGGGTCGCCCAATACCTCGTACGCTTCGTTGATCTCCTTAAATTTTTCCTCGGCGGCCTTCTTGTCCTTAGCAACGTCGGGGTGGTGTTTGCGCGCCAGCTTGCGAAAGGCGCTGCGAATCTCGTCTTCGCTGGCCGTCTTCGGCACGCCGAGCGTCTCGTAGTAATCTCGGAATTGTACGGGCATTCGCCCTCAAGCTTGTGCCTCCGCTCGATTCGCGCAACTTTTTGAATGATGCGTGAACTGGGCAAATTCGTCGTCATCCTTGGGGTGATCACAACGCTGGTGGGGTTGGTAATGTGGGGCGGGTTTGCGCCAAAATGGCTGGGACGATTGCCCGGCGACATTCGGATCGAGCGTGAACATTCTGTATTCTATTTTCCCATCGTCACCTGCATTATTCTCAGCATCCTGCTCAGCTTGCTATTATCGATCTTCCGGCGCTAAGTGGATCGGCATCTCCGAAGACGATGGCGAAAAACTCGCCGAAGGCGCAGTATTCTAGCATCGTGGCCAGGATAAGTCGGCAGCAATTGCTAGACCAACATGTCGCTCAGCTGCAGCGCTGCCGTCGGTGTCCGCGCATGGAATCCACGCCGGTCTCCGGTGGCGCAATCGCGAGCGATGTAATGATCATTGGTCAGGCACCCGGTCCACGAGAACCGGTTTTGCAAAGACCGTTTGCGCATACCGCCGGCAAGACACTTTTCCGCTGGTTCGAAGAATTCTGCCGCATAAACGAAGCCGCGGTTCGGTCGAAAATTTATTTCGCCGCCGTCTGCCGCTGTTTTCCCGGAAAAAATTCTGGCGGCACAGATCGCGTTCCGGCTCCGGACGAAATTCGCAACTGCGCTTCCTGGATGGATAACGAAATCGAAATTCTGCGGCCGCGCCTCATCATTCCCGTCGGTCGGCTGGCTATCACGCAATTCATCGATTGCGCGAAGTTAGAGAAAGTTATCGGCCGCAAATTTCGCGTTGAGCGTGCCGGGCATCGCTTCGACGTGATTCCACTTCCGCATCCCTCCGGCGCCTCGCCCTGGCACAAGATTGCGCCGGGAAAAGCATTGCTTGGACGCGCGCTGAAACTGATCGCACGTCATTCAGCTGTCGTGGCGAAAGCGGCGAGCGAGAGCTAGATGATTGCAGAGATTGGTTAGGGCTGATTTACTGCGTGACCTGAAAAACATGGCTGCACAGCGAAAGCCCAATTTGGTTCTTTTTCTGCCGGACCAACAGAGAGCGGACACGATTGCGTGTTACGGAGGCGCAAAGGTGCACGCGCCTAACCTGAACAAACTTGCCTCTGAATCCGTGGTTTTCGAGCGAGCGTACGTGACACATCCAGTTTGCACGCCTTCACGCTCGTCGCTCATGACGGGTATGTGGCCGCATATCAACGGATGCACACGCAATAGCGTGCCACTCGATCGACGGTTTCGCGTTTTCCCGGAGCTGATGGAGGACAGGGATTATCGCGCCGCGTACATCGGCAAGTGGCATCTGGGCGAGGAAGGACCAACTGGACGAGGCTTCGACGAATGGGTTTCTACTGACGACCACGGCGACTACACAAATTTCCTCATTTCACAGAGCATCACGCCCGACAAACAGAACGGACGATTTTCAGAACTGGCCATTAGCAATCTGCCGATCGAACTGTCACGTCCAAAGTTTCTCGAACAACATGCATGCGAATTCATCGAAAAACATCAGCGCGATCCTTTCATTCTCGTTGTTGGTTTTGTAGAGCCGCACTCGCCGTACAACGGTCCGCTCAACGATGAGCATCCGCTCGATCAGATTGGGCTCGATGCGACGGCCACGCGTCCTGAGAGCGAAGATATTCCGCTGCGTTATCGTCTGATGCGGGAATGGCAGCAAGCGGAAGCTGTTCTCGACCGGGAGCGGCTGCCCACTCAATTGTTTTTTGGCGTCACCCCTGAGGAATATCGGAGTATTAAGCAGCGTTATCTCGGCTTGGTTACGCTGGTGGATCAAAGCATTGGTGCCGTTCTCGCTTGCCTCGAACGATTCGGTCTGACTGAGAACACCATTGTCGTGCACACGAGCGACCACGGCGATAGCCTGGGCGCCCATCATCTCTTCGGAAAAGAAACAATGTTCGAGGAAGCCACGTGCGTTCCTTTACTGGTTCGGCTGCCTGGCCAGAGAGCAAGCAAAACTGTGCCGCACCCGGTGAGTCACATCGATTTCGTGCCAACGTTGCTTGACCTCCTCGGTCAGCCGAATCACCTCCAGTGCGCCGGCAAAAGTCTGCTACCGCTAATTACCGAAGAAGCATCCGAGCGAGAGAACGTGTTTCTGGAGTGGGCGCCAAACCGGACGAAGGTAAAAAAGGGCACCAAGTTGGCTCGGCGACGCTTGGTCAAACGTGCCCTCGAGGAATCCACTCGGACGATTGTTACTCCAAATGGTTGGAAGCTTTGTTTGCGCGATAAGGATTTGAATGAGCTATACAATCAGAAAGATGATCCGCTGGAGATGCGCAACCTTTATGCGGACCGACAATACGCGTCAGTGATTTCACATCTTGCCGACGAGATTCATCGCTGGCAGGAATCTGCAAACGATAAGCTCAAAGTGTGACCAGGCGGCGCGTCAACGACGGATACAACGGCCTTGCGGATCATTCGAATTGGGACTCTTGTCCACGACTCGACGATAGCCGCGTAGAATAAAGTCTGACTCCGCACGCGATTTCGGAGTTTGGTTCAAAGAAAAAGAATAAACAAACCTGCGATCATCAGCGAAAGCATCCAGAACAAATCGATGTTGAACCAGGCGTGTCGCAACAAGCCCACACCCAGCTTTTCATAAACCAACATTGCTACCACGCCAGTTGCCAGAAGATAGCCAAAGGTGTGGACGACGACTGAACCACTCAGCAGAGATGG
>QHQO01000221.1 GCA_003221195.1 Verrucomicrobiota bacterium | reverse complement strand
ACTTTTTTCAGGCTGACTCCCAATGGCAGGCTGGAGGAGATCTTGTCGCTTTCCGCCCGCAGAGCATCGCCTAAATCCAGCCCGTTCCAGCCCTCTTTCATAACGACACTCAGCAACAGTGCGGACTCTCCATTGTGCCGAACGAGAAAGGTTGGCGGATCTTCGTAGCCTCTCGTGACCTCCGCGATATCGGATAGCTTGAAGCTTTGCTTGCCGGCCACGATCGGGGTATCGCGGACTTTATCAATGTCGGTGTATGCCCCGTCGAGGCGGACAAAGACCTGTGCGCCTTCCGTATCAACCGATCCTGCCGGAGTCACTGCATTCTGTCGCGAGAGAGCGGAAAAGATGTCCGCTGGCGAGATGCCCAGCGTCGTCAGCCGCGGATAGGAAAACTCGACAAATATCCTCTCCTGCTGTTCCCCTACGATATCCACCTTCTTGACTCCCGGCACGTGGAGAAATCTCTGCCGGAATTCTTCGGCGACGCGGGTTAGTTTGCGGAGCGGAAAACCGGGAGCCTCCACCGAGTAAAGTGCGAATGAAACGTCCGAATACTCGTCGTTAACGAAAGGCCCGATCGCGCCTTGCGGCAATTTGGGCGCCTCATCCCCTAGCTTCTTTCGAGCTTGATAAAACTGCTCGGCAACTTCCTTAGGCGGAGTTTTGTCGAGAAGTTGCAGTGTCATCAGCGCCAGCCCCGGTCGCGTGATGGTTTCCACCCGATCATACCAGCGCAACTCCTGGAGTCTCTTCTCCAGCGGCTCGGCCACGAGATCCTGCATTTCCTGGGCAGTCGCGCCGGGCCACACCGTAGTCACCGTGAGCACTTTGATCGTAAAGGAAGGATCTTCCCCTCGTCCCAGATGAAAATAGGCATAGATGCCCGCACATGCCGCAGCAAAGATGAAGAACAGTGTGATGGCGCGTTCCCGCACGGCCAGAGCGGAGAGATTAAAACTTCGCATAGGACTCCTCTTTTGCCGCGTTAACGACTTGTCCCTCGTGCAGGAGATGCGCGCCGAGCGCCACCACTTTTTCACCGGCATCGACTCCGCGGGACACGACGACTTCCTCCTGACCGATTGAGGCAATTTGGACGGAGCGGAACTTCACTTCCGACTTGTCGTCCACGACCCAGACGCCCGGCCCGCCACCGCGATCATAGACGGCCCCGACTGGCACTAAGACGGACTGGTTGCCGGAGGTTTGTTTGGTGAGCAAGGTGATGGTGACGGTCGAGCCGAGCGGCGCCGAGGCGGCTTCACCTTCCAGCACATAACGCGCTTCAAAAGTTCGGCTCGCCGGGTCCGCCGCATCGGAGAGCTGGCGCAGGCTGGCCTGATACATTTGATCTTGCCCATACAGTCGGGCCGAGGCGATCGCTCCCAAATCAGGTCGCACGCCCTCGGGCAGGTTGATCAAGGCTTCTCGAGGACCATCATGCGCCAACTGGATCACGGTTTGCCCTGCTGCCACAACCTGACCTGGTTCGCTCAACGTCCGAACAATCACCCCGTCGGCATCAGCTAATAGGATGGCATACTCGCTGGAGTTGTTACTGACTCTTGCCTGAGCCTCCGCCGCTTCCAACTGTGCTTTGGCGCTGTCCAGCGCCGCCCGATCTTGATCATATTCTCGGGGCGATATCACGCCGGATTTGACCAGCATGCCTGACCGCGTTTCATCTGCCTTGGCTTGTGTGTATTTGGCCCGAGCCGCCTCGACGTTTGCTTGTTGTGCAGCGGCTGAGAGCCTGAGATCCTCGGGATCAAGCCTCATCAGGGGTTGACCCTTCTGGACCCGCTGTCCCACATCGACCGATCGCTCCAGGATTTTTCCCGCGACTCGGAAGCCCAAGTCGCTTTGCACTCGGGCTTCCACGATCCCGGTGAAGGTTCTGCCATTCGAGCCAGCCGCTTTCGCCTTGAAAACCTCTACCCTCGGAGACTGCAGGCGCGGATCTTTCACGGCCTGCTTGGCACATCCCCCCGTCACCAAAGCCACCGTCAGCCATCCTGCAAGCAGACCGATGGTCATCAACGGCCGACGAACAATTTTCCCACAACTGACTTCATCCCCGCTCGCTTCAACACATGATTGGCGTAACGATATTGCGTCTGGAGGTTCGGATGTTTTCTGTGGCATCGGCCATTGCTGATGCGCTTTAACAATTGGATACTTCTTGAGCGGTGTGTTCATGGTAAGTCCTCGCGGTTCATGTATTCATGGCATGAGAGAGAATGGCTTGGTGCAACCAGCGTGGCGTTGCCCAGGTAAAGATCACCATGGCCTTATTGGCCAAACCTGGCACAACACTCATGCGCCCAGCGTGCAGTGCGCGGATGCCGGCGCGCACCACGGGTGCCGGCTGCATCATCAACAGCTTCAACGCGGGCGTAATCTTCTGTTGCGCCGCGGTGGCGAATCCGGTGTCTGACATGCCGGGACAAAGCGTCGTGACTGTGATGCCATCGCGCTTGAGTTCGCGATGCAGGGCTTCACCCAGGCGCAATACGTAAGCTTTGGCGGCTGAACAGACGGCGAAGTTCTGCACGCCCTGGTAGGCCAACAGGCTGGCGACCAGCAGAATTTTCCCGTGTCCTCGTGTCCGCATGTCTTGCGCAAAGACGTGAGTGACTGCGGTTAGGCTCGCGACATCCAACTGCACCATTGCCAGCGCCGCGTCCAACTGGGCTCCCAGGAACGGACCTTGCAATCCGTGGCCGGCGTTGTTGATCAGGATGTCGATCGCAATGTCCCGCTCGCGGAGCCGCTGATGCAGTTGGATAACGGCCCCAACATCTGAAAGGTCAACCTGCTCCACGACGACCTCAATTCGGTGCTGCTGGCGTATTTTCTCGGCGAGCGT
>QHQO01000220.1 GCA_003221195.1 Verrucomicrobiota bacterium | reverse complement strand
ATCGCCAAGAGCACGACCACGTCTGGGCAAACTTGCCCACCCTTAGCCTAGCAGGTATAGGTGAGACGCATTATGAAAGGGTGCCCCTGTTTGGGTATGTTTTGGTGAGCGACAAAACATTCCCGCTAAGGGAGGAAAGGAGCACCCTATGGACGACCTTAAGTATATCGGTATGGATGTGCACTCGGCCACTACCACGATTGCCGTTCAGGACAGCCGAGGTCGGCTCGTCATGGAAGCGACCGTGGCGACCCAAGCCGCAGCCCTGAGCGATTTTCTGCGCGGGCTGCGCGGCCGTCTGTGGCTGACCTTCGAAGAAGGCAACTGGGCCGCCTGGCTGACCCAAGTTCTGACGCCCCAGGTGGAGAAGCTGATCGTGTGTAATCCACGTCGCAATGCCTCGTTGAAACAAGGTAACAAGAGCGACCCCCTCGATGCGCGTGAATTGGCTCACTTGCTCCAGGCCAACCTGCTCAAGCCCGTCTATCACGAGGCGGACGGCGCGCCGACGCTCCAGGAACTGGCCCGCGCCTACACCACCTGCGTGAGCGACACCACGCGAGTGATGAACCGGATCAAAGCGCGCTATCGTGCGCGCGGTATTCTTTGCTCGGGATCGCGCGTTTATCGGCCGCGTTTCCGCCAAGCTTGGTTCGAGCAACTCACCGATCCGGGCGCCCGGCAGCGGGTCGAGCTGCTCTATGCCCAACTGGATCTGTTACAAGAGCTGCGGAAAAGGGCTCGCCAGGCGCTGCGGACCGAAGCCCGACGTGATCCGGCTTACGCCCTCCTCCGCACCGTGCCGGGCATCGGGCCGGTGCGGGCCGCTCTCTTGTTGGCTCTCCTGCGCACCCCTTTTCGCTTTCGCACCAAACGGCAGTTGTGGACGTATGCCGGCTTGGGTCTGGTCACGCGCGACACCGGGCAATACCAGATCGTCGGCGGCCAAATCATCCGCCGCCAGCGACCCGCGCGCGTCCGGGGTCTGAACCCCCAGCACAACCGCGAGCTGAAGGAGATCTTTAAGAGCGCCGCCCTGGCGGCCACCCGGCCGTCCAGTCTCCTGCATGCGTTTTACCAGCAGCGCCTCGATCAAGGCATGCGGCCGCACCTAGCCCGCCTCACCCTGGCACGCAAGATCGCCAGCCTCACTTTGACTCTGTGGAAGAAAGGAGAACGGTTCAACGCCCATGCTCTGACCTCGCAAGCCGAATAGCCTCGGCGCCACGCTCCCGGACTGGACTTCACGGTCCCCGCCCGCGCGCCAGAGGCCATTGGGTTCGAGGGTGAGTCTCCCTGCATCCGTTAGACCCCTCGGGCGAACTCCCGAGCAGGTCTCGGTGAGACCCTAGGCCACCCTCGCACAACCCCACAAAGCCATAGGCCTCGAGTCTCCGATAGAACCATGGTTGGCAGTCCCAATCCAGCGGCTTGCATTCTCCCTGGCTCGGTGGGCATCAGCGGAACCGCATGAATGTCAAGTTCAAGGCGTCGGCCCGAACGACGGCTCTCCATCGCACAGGGGCGGGACGCCAGAGAAATCCAACTGCCCCCGTCGGCGGGGAAGTGTTTTCTCTTGACATCCCCTTTCATAGAACGGATGAGACACATTATTTTGCGAAGCCCAGGCGTGCGGGTTTGAGCCAAAGGCGGCCCCCGCGAGTCGCCCCCACTTAACGACCGTGAACGCAAACGTGAACAAAATTCGAGTTTCGGCGCCCATTGGCGGCCAACCTAAAACACCGAGCCCGAGGGGACCAGACTCGACGCTCGGACGGTTGAACCCACGTCCTTGTAGGGATATCGTTTCCCCTAGGGAATCCTCTCTAGAGAGGAGTCGATGGCGTTGTTTTCTGGTCAGATAAGGCGTTGATT
>QHQO01000112.1 GCA_003221195.1 Verrucomicrobiota bacterium | reverse complement strand
TCCTCGAGTGACATTCCACGCGGAAAACTCGCCTTGGCGAATTCAACGTAGCGACCAAGCGCGTCATCGATTCGCGTCGCGCGTCCGATCTTGTTGGCGGTTGGCCGGATCGAATCGATCTCGCCGCTAAAAACGAGCCGCTCGATTTTTTCCTCAACCTGATCATCCAGCTTGTAACCGTCATGCCGGAAAAATTTGATGCCGTTGTCCTGATAAGGATTATGCGAAGCAGAAAGGACGATCCCAGCATCGGCCCGCAGCGATCGTGTGATGTAAGCCACACCCGGCGTAGGCAACGGTCCGATGACAAGCACGTCGACTCCTAGTGAAGTGATCCCGGCCACCAGCGCGTTTTCGAGCATATAACCGGAAAGACGTGTGTCTTTTCCCAGCACGATCTTTGGACGCGCGCCGGCAGGAGTCCTGCGCGGATTTAACTGCGTGAAGACATAAGCGGCGGCGCGTCCTAGTTTCAGCGCCGTCTCAGCAGTGACCGGCTCGACGTTCGCGACACCGCGTACGCCGTCTGTTCCAAAAATTCTCTTCTTTTCCGTCACGCGGTAATTGAAACGCTCGGAGCGTGGTTCGTAAACGAGAAATTTTGAAAACACTTGTGCACAAGGAGGGAGGGCTTGGGCAGCTGTCCAGTTTGAGTCGAGGGCTGGAAGCTGTCGTTCCTTGATGTCAGGCTTGAGTTTGGGACGACGTTTTACTTTGATTGCAGTGTGTCCGTTGAAAATGTCGAAGCGGGGAATGCAAATGCCGAATCGCATGGTGAACGAGGACCGCCCCAAGCGGAGATGCCCAGAGAGTTCGGCGATTACGAGTTGCTCGAGGAAGTCGGTCGCGGTGGTCAAGGCGTAGTATTTCGCGCCTGGCAAAAGAGTCTCAACCGCACAGTCGCGGTAAAGATCATTGGCATTGGTCAGTTGACGACTAGCGCGCACTTGAAACGCCTTCGCCGGGAAGCGGAAGCGGCAGCGAAACTAAATCACCCAGGGATCGTCCCGGTCTACGAAGTCGGTGAGCGCGACGGCACTTACTACTTCAGCATGCGGTTCGTCGAAGGAGATTGTCTCGACGAAGTAGTCAGTCGCGGTTCGATATCGGTGCGGCAGGCGGCAGAGCTCATCGTTAAAGTCGCGCGCACTGTGCACTACGCACATGAACACGGCATTCTGCATCGTGACATCAAACCGGGAAACATTCTGTTGGACGCAAACGGCGAACCACACCTGACCGATTTTGGTCTAGCCCGATTAGTCGAGCACGGAAGTACGGTCACGGGCTCACTGGAAGTAATGGGCACGCCCAGCTACATGGCGCCGGAACAGGCAGTAGGTAACAACGCGGCCGTCGGCAGGGCGACAGATGTCTATGGACTTGGCGCGGTACTCTACGAACTGCTTACTGGTCGTCCGCCTTTTGCCGGGGAAACAACCTACGAAACAATCCACCTGCTGCTCGATTCGGAGCCACGTCAACCGCGTCAATGGAACCGGAAAATTGATCGCGACCTTTCCGCTATTTGTCTGAAATGTCTCGAGAAAGGACCCCGCCATCGTTACGCGTCGGCTCTGGCGCTAGCCGAAGACCTTGAGCGTTGGCTAAGACATGAACCAATCCGCGCAAAACGCAGCGGATTTTTCACACACGTCCGGAAATGGGTGCATCGGAACCGAATAATTGCTGCCCTTCTCCTGCTGTCGGTCGTCCTTGCGGCCGGTTTGAGCGTGACGATTTGGGAACGTGAATCAGTGCGCCGGATACCCGCAGGAATCGCCGTGCTTCCATTTGAAAATCTGAGCGACAACAAAGAGGACGCCTTTTTTGCCGACGGCGTGCAGGACGACACTTTGACCAAGCTGGCGAAGATCGCCGATCTCAAAGTGATCAGCCGTACCAGCGTCATGGGATATCGCGGGAAACGGGACTTGCGTCAGATCGGGCGCGCGCTTGGGGTTTCACATGTGCTGGAAGGAACCGCGCGGCGTTCTGGCGGTAAGGTACATGTCAACGCGCAGTTGGTGGACACTCGCACAGACACGGGAGTGTGGGCGGACGGATATGATCGGGACCTCAAAGAGGCATTCGCGATTCCGACCCAGATCGCGCAAAAAGTCGCCGAGCAACTGCGCGTCAAAGTTTCAACTGCTGAGAAAGTGGCAATTGAGCGTAAGCCGACCGACGATCTCACTGCCTTTGATCTCTATACGCGGGCCAAAATCCTTCTTCTAACGAGCTTTAGCAGTGCCGCCAGGGAAAAATTACTCGAGGCGGCCGATCTACTGAATCAGGCCATTGCGCGCGACCCGTCGTTTTTCGAAGCATATTGCGAACTCGTTCACACCCACGGCCTGCTTTATTTTTTTGGTCTCGATCACACTCCGGCAAGGCTGGCGTTAGCGGAAGCCGCCGTGCAGGCGGCATTTCGCCTCCGCCCAGACGCAGGCGAAGCACATCTTGCGCGAGCTGAAAATCTCTATCACGGCCATCTCGACTATGCAGGCGCTCTCGCTGAACTGGACATTGCGCGCCAAAGCCTGCCCAACGATTCGCGAGTGTTTGCAGTGAAGGGCTACATCCAGAGACGACAGGGACGCTGGGAAGAATCAACACGAGACTTGGAGCGCGCGATTGATCTCGACCCGCGCAACTTTTTTCTCTTGCAGCAAATCGCGCTTAGTTACGGAGTTCTCCGGCGCTATCCTGAAGAAATAACTGTGCTGGATCGCGCGTTGGCCATTGAGCCGACCGATGTTGATACAAAAGTAGCGCTCGCAGCGGTCCAATTTCATTGGAAAGCCGATACCCGGCCATTGCACCAAACAATCGATACCATTCGCGCTACAAATCCCGGCGCCCTGCCGAGTGTCGCCAATGACTGGTTGAGCTGCGCCTTGGCCGAGGACGACATAGCCGCGGCGCGAAATGCATTGGACGCGTTCGGTGAAATACCCCTGACCGATTATGCTGTTCATCTAAATCGTTCGTTAATGGAAGGAATCATGGCTCGAATGAGCAACGACGATAACAAAGCCCACTCTGCCTTTGTCGCAGCGCGTGTGGAGCAGGAGAAAATCGTCCAAGGCCAACCAAATTACGGTCCGGCACTGTGTGTTTTGGGTTTGATCGACGCCGGTCTCGGGAGAAAAGAAGAAGCGTTGCGCGAAGGCCGCCGCGCGGTCGAGCTTCTTCCCGTTGAGAAAGACGCGATCAACGGTCCTCTCATGATTGAGTATCTGGCGATGATCGCCGGGTGGGCTGGTGATAAGGATCTCGCCTGCGAGCAGTTGCCCATCGCCATTCGTCCGCCGAGCTCCATCAGCTATGGCCAATTAAGACTTCTGCCGTTTTGGGATCCGTTGCGCGGCGACCCGCGCTTCGAGCAAATTGTCGCCTCTTTGGCGCCAAAATAACCTGCTGCCGATTGCGCGGCATAACCGCGAGTGCCGCGCCACGCCGGAAGCGCGATGATCGCGATCGCCGAAAACGCTACGTTCGATCGTTCTTGATTTCCGCTTCCGCTTTCGAAACGTTCATCTCGTTGATTTTTCGATGAAGCGTGCGACGGCTGATGCCGAGTTTTTTGGCCGCAGCAGTCACGTTGCCATTCGTGGCGGCAAGAGCTTGGGCGATTAATTTTCTTTCCGTCTCATGTAGATCGAGCGGACTCGTTTTTTCGCCGAAAGCCTGAGCCGAAACTCCACTCGGTAGCTTTGCGCGGGCCGCCTGTCGCACAGCCATTGGCAAGTCGCGCAATGTGATCTTTGGCCCAGTGGCCATCACGACGCCATGTTCGATCGCTGTGCGAAGCTCACGGACATTGCCCGGCCAATTATAAGTCAGAAGCGCATCCATCGCATCCGGCGTCAGATCGACAAGAGGCTTGTCATTAGCCTTGCAGAAGTGGCGTAGGAATCCGCGCACCAGAATCGGGATGTCCTCCTTTCGGTCGCGCAACGGCGGCATGGTGATGCGTACCACGTTGAGGCGGAAATAAAGATCGTCGCGAAATTTTCCTTCGCGCACCATTTGTTCGAGATTTTTGTTCGTAGCCGCGATGATCCGTACATCTGCATGCAATGTTTGATTGCCGCCAACACGCTCAAATGCGCGGTCTTCGCTCATGATGCGCAGCAATTTGACTTGCGTGCTCGGATCGATCTCAGCGATTTCGTCGAGGAAAATCGTGCCGCCGTTGGCCTGCTCGAACCGGCCGATGCGCCGTTCGTATGCCCCTGTGAACGCGCCTTTCTCATGACCGAACAACTCGCTCTCGAGAAGTTGTGGAGAAAGCGCTGCGCAATGAACCGCCACAAATTTCGCTTTGTTGCGGCGGCTCAAATTATGAATGGCGTGTGCAGCCAATTCCTTGCCCGTCCCGCTTTCGCCTTCGATCAGCACATTCGCTGATGAGGGCGCGACCTGCCGAATCGTGTCGAGCACTTCATGCAACGCTGCCGAGTCTCCCCAGATGTTCTCGAGGCCGTAACGTTCATCGACCTGTTGGCGGAGTGCGCGATTCTCCTGCTCGAGCTTGCGGCCTTGCACCGCGCGCGCGATGAGCAATTCAACTTTATCGAGGTTGAGCGGCTTGGTAACAAAATCGTAGGCACCGCGTTTCATCGCTTCCACGGCGACGTCCACCGACCCGTAGGCCGTCATCATGATGCAGGCAGGCGGGCGGGGCATTTTCAACGCGCGATCAATCAAGGTCATTCCATCTTCGCTGCCGAGACGCAGGTCGGTAAGAAGCACATCGATCTGCTCTCGCTCAAGCACGTTTATCGCGCCCGCAATATCGGGGGCGACATAGACATCGTATTCGTTCTCAAGTAAACTTCGCAACCCGTCACGGGTATGCTTCTCGTCATCAACAATGAGGACGGTGGCCTGTAGATTCATTGGCGATGCTAGATCCTAGCTGCTAGATGCTAGATTTTTATCCAGTATCAAGAATCTAGCATCCAGTATCTGTGGCGCCTGTGCTGGAAGGGTGTATCATCGCCGATGCCCCAGCGGATCTTTCCCGCTCTGATATCGCTCTTTCTCGCTGGTTCGCCAACCGTCTTCGCTTCTGAAGAGTCGATCAATAAGGACAATGACTGGAAACTGTCGGCCCGAGAAAAAGACGTCGCGATCTACAGCCGCCTGCGTCCGGGTTCGTCACTCAAGGAATTCAAGGCGATCGGCGCGATTGACGCGCCGAACTGCGCCGTCTGCGCGGTGATCGATGACTTTCAGAATTATCCAAAGTTCATGCCGTACACGACCGAGTGCCAGCTCATTAGACGGGATGGCGATTCAATAGTTGGATATCAAAGGCTTTCGCCAAAAGTTTGTGCAGACCGCGATTATACGTTGCGCGTTTGGAAGAAGTCATGGCCCACCGCTGATGGGCTTGTCTTCATGAGTCATTGGTCGCCGGCGAATGAACTCGGACCGCCAGAAAAGAAAGGCGTAGTGCGTGTGAAAATTTGCGAGGGCAAATGGCTACTCGAACCCGATAGCAACGCCAAAACTCGCGCCACGTATTTCATTTACACTGACACTGGTGGATTTATCCCATCGTTCATCGCCAATCGTGTGAGCCTAACGGGAATAACCAAGCTCTTCGCAGCCATTCGCAAGCAGGCTAAAGATCCAAGATACGCTGTTTCGAACCCTGAACGCGCACGACAGTCGGCCGGACTCGGCGAAACAACGGATGGAAAAATGACGAAGCAGGACTGACGAACAACGAATGGTCGCTATTTAGCTCGATCATTCGCCACCGATTCGGATTTTTGTCATACGCTTTTTGTCATTTCTGTTAATCTTCACTCGATGATAACCAATCGTTTCCTATTTGTTATCGGCGCCATTGTTGTAACGACAGCGCTTGATCTGACCGCTGCCGAACCGGCGCCAGGAACTCCCAAGAAACCTGTTTCAACCGAATATCACGGGGTCAATGTAGAAGATCCGTATCAATGGCTCGAAAAAGACGACGAGCCTGACGTGAAAGCCTGGTCGGCCGCGCAGAATCAACGGACCAGGCAATATCTCGATCAGTTGCCGGACCGAGCGGCAATCGAAAAGCAATTAACGGAGTGGTACGCAAAAACTTCGCCCGGTTATTCCTCGCTTGTCTCGCGGCCCGGGCTGTTGTTCGTGATGAAATTTCAGCCGCCAAAGCAACAGCCGTTACTCGTTACGCTCACGTCGGCTGACGAGCTCAAATCTGAGAAAGTCGTGCTCGACCCAAACGGGCTGGACGCCAAAGGCACAACCGCGATCGATTGGTTTGTCCCTTCACTGGATGGCAAATATGTCGCGGTGTCGCTTTCCAAGGGTGGAAGTGAAGACGGCACGCTTCACTTTTACGAGACCGCTACTGGTCAAGCGCTGCCGGACAGTATCGCGCATGTCCAATATCCGACGGCGGGCGGCAGCGCAGCATGGAATGCCGACGGCACCGGAATCTATTACACGCGTTTTCCCAGAACAGGTGAGCGCCCCGAAGCTGACCTGAATTTTTATCAACAGGTCTATTTTCACAAACTCGGAGCGCCTGACACGGAGGATACGTACTCCATCGGAAAAGATTTTCCACGGATCGCAGAGATCATTTTGGAAGGCTCACGCGACGGCCGATACATTCTCGCGTCCGTCGCGAATGGCGATGGCGGCGATTTTGCGCATTACCTACTCGGGCCAGAAGGATCCTCAAGCGGATGGAAGCAGATCACAAAATTCAGCGATCAAATCAAGGCCGCCCATCTGGGACGCGATAAGGCGCTATATCTTCTCTCCCGCAACGCCGCGCCGCGCGGAAAAGTTCTCCGTCTGCCGCTCGAGACGCCGGAGTTAAGCAAAGCCGTTGAAATCGTTCCAACCGGCGAGCCGGTTATCCAGCAAATCGTACCGACAGCCGACGCTCTGTTCGTAGGCGATTTGCTTGGTGGTCCATCTCAAATTCGCCGCTTCGATCTGGACGGCACAGGCGAAACGATCATCCCGATTCCAAAAATATCTGCTGTGCAGGAAATGGTCACTCTCGAGGACGGCTCTCTTCTGTTTCGCGACCAAAGTTATACTGAACCGGCAGCCTGGTTCCATTGTGCGAAGGAAAAAACCGAGGCTCTGAAAACGGCGTTGCGAAGTACCTCGCCCGTCTCATTTGCCGATATCGAAGTGACACGCGAATTCGCAACCTCAAAGGACGGCACGAAAATGCCGCTCAACATCATTTTCCGCAAAGGAATGAAACGAGATGGGCAGAACCCGACATTGCTTTATGGCTACGGTGGCTACGGAATCAGCATGTCCCCGAATTTCGAATTTACGCGCCGGCTTTGGTTCGACCACGGCGGTGTCTATGTGGTGGCGAATATTCGAGGCGGCGGCGAGCTCGGCGAAGACTGGCACAAGGCCGGCAACCTGACAAAAAAGCAAAACGTGTTCGACGATTTCGCTGCTGCGGCCGAATACTTGATTAAAGAAAAGTACACGCGCCCCGAAAAGCTGGCAATCCAGGGAGGGAGCAATGGCGGCCTCCTGATGGGCGCAACGATTACCCAGCATCCCGATTTGATGCGGGCTGTTGTCTCCCAGGTAGGAATTTACGATATGCTTCGCGTGGAGCTTGCACCAAATGGTGCATTCAACGTGACCGAATTCGGCACCGTAAAAGACCCGGAGCAATTCAAGGCGCTTTATGCGTATTCGCCATACCATCGTGTTGTCGATGGAACGAAATATCCTTCTATTCTGATGATGACTGGCGCAAACGATGGGCGAGTTGCGCCGTATCATTCGCGCAAAATGGTTGCTCGCCTGGATGAAGCGAACAAATCTCAGAATCCCATTCTATTGCGAACGAGCTCCAGTGCAGGTCACGGCATCGGCACTGCGCTGAACGAGCGCATCAAACAATTGGCCGACACCTACGCATTTCTTTTTGCGCAACTTGGAATGACGGGCAAGGTCGAGTGATCGGTTAAAAGTTAAAGAGTTACAAAGAACGTTTTTGTAATTTTTTAACGATATAACTTTGTAACCTTGGATCCTTGCGAAGGAAACTGCTGATTTGCGCTGCAACGATTGCGATTTTTATCGTTATCGTTGCTGCGACCGGGACGATCATTTTTTTTAGTCCCTTGGCCACTCATTACGTTGAAGGTGATGCATTTCGCGTTGCCATGGAAAGCGAAACCGCCAGCGGTTTACATTTTCCTACCGGGCATTACTCCCCGATTCGACGAACGAGCATGTTGACGGCCCAAGCCGAAAGCTTTGACGCAAGCAACGGCGAGCGAGCTCTGAAATTCGTCGATGCTCACGCAATCACTGCCAGATTTGATCCTTGGGGCGTCCTTATACGTCAATGGAGGTTCAGTGAGATTCACATCGAATCAGGCGAGGTCGAAATCCAGATTTACGAAGCGAACCCTGAAGAGGTCACGCCAAAGCCGTGGTTCGCGTTTTTTTTGCCGAACCGCGTGTACATCAAACGGATTGAATCCGAGCATGCTAATGTAACGTGGCAGTTTCGGGGGGAACGCGCGGGTCTCTTCGGGACGCAACTGTTCATCACTCCTCACGACCGAGATTTCGATTACGCTGCAGCTGGCGGCAAATTGAAGATGGCCCTCCTTCCAGAGCTTTATCTGCATCGTGCCAATGTACTCATCACAAAGGCGCTCGTGACGGTTAACGATATCGACCTGGCATCCGACGGGAGAAATCAAGGAAGCGTCCGCGGTAAAGGAACAGCCGGCATCGGAAAAGACCGGAGTATCGACTTTAGCGCAAATTTCGAGAGCCTGCCGATACGTGGCTGGCTGCCAGACAAATGGAAAGAGCATTTGAGCGGCAGCGCTTGCGGCGGTCTTCACTGGACGGGAGCGAATCCCAAGCTGGAAAATTCATCTGGCGAAGGCTCACTTCGCGTACAAGACGCGCGCGCAGACAACCTTCCGTTTTTGGAAAAACTCGCGGAGGTCGCGCATGAGAAATCATTCGAACATCTGGAGCTGACTGATTGCTCGCTCAATTTTACCTGGCGTTATCCGAGTATTGAAATCAAAGACATCGCCCTTGAAGAGAAAGGGAAATTCCGCGTCGAGGGGGCAATCTCGATTGAACGCCGTGCATTAAGGGGCGCAATTCAGCTTGGAATTGCCCGTAAACATCTCGATTGGCTGCCAAACCGGGAAGAGGTTTTCAGCCGCCAACGGGACGGTTATCTTTGGACGTCAGTGCATCTATCAGGCACCATCGATCAGCCGAGACAAGATCTGAGTCCACGCATCATCGAACTCTTTAAGGAATCGCCCGGAGCCTACCTGCAACTTCTGTTTCGCCAGTTCGAGAACTGGCTCAAGGAAACATTCGGCGGCGATTAACACCTGTGTTGGGGGCAGACTCAATTCGTGACTGCCTCTTGAAGTGGCCTTTTGCTTTCTCCGGCTTCCAACATTCGAATTCGCTTCTCAACGTATGGCAATCGAATCGTAAGCGTGAGGCCTTTTCCCTGCGTGCTTTCGATGGAGAGCTCCCCGCCATGCTCGCGTACAATGCGACGGACGATTAACAATCCAAGCCCGGTGCCGGAGGGTTTGGTTGTGAAATAAGGCTCGAATGCACGGCTCAAGTTTTCTGTCGACATCCCACCACCGGTATCAACGAAAGTGACGATTACGTGTGTATCGTCCCGGTCGGTGCGAATGCGCAGGGTGCCATGACGTTTCATGGCTTCGAGGCTGTTTTTAATCACATTATAAAACGCCTGCTTCATCTGCCCACGATCCAGTCGAAGCAAAGGCAGGTCGGCGCGCAATTCCTGTTCGACGACCATGTCGCGGTCTTGAATTTCGGGAGCGAAAAAGCGCACCGCTTCCTCAACGATCGTGTTCACATTTTCAGGATGGAGCCGCGGCTGCGACGGCCGGATAGCACGCAGAAACTGGGTGACAATGGAATCAAGGCGGTGGACTTCGGAACGAGCAACATCGATCGATTGCTGAAGTTCCGCCGTCACATGGTGGTCCAGTTCTTGTGCCTTGCGCTCCATTAATTGTAAATGGATGTGCAGCGAGTTGAGCGGATTACCAATTTCGTGCGCTACGCCTGCAGCCAGCAATGTAAGCGCATTCACGCGTTCTGACTCGATCGCTTGTTGGGCTGTGCGCCGGCTCTCGGTAATGTCGCGCAGGATGATGACGTGCCCCACCTGCCCCGCTACTGTGGCCACGGGCCTGCTTTCCTCGCCGTAGCCCGCCGAAGCCGGGTCCTCTCTGGCGGCCCGCACGGGCGTGGCTACATCGACAGCTTCGCGATGCTCGATCATCAACGGCACGATGTAAAAATTGATGAAGCGATTTGCCGGATAAAAAATTTCCATGTCACGGCTCAGCGGTCCGACGCTTTGGGTAAGCGCTCTCCAATCGAGGCCGCGAACACGTTCGTCGAGCCGTTTTCCGATGGCGTCTGCAGCCTCCAGGCCAAACAATTTGCAGGCCGCATCGTTCAAATAAGTGACCCGACCGTTTGAATCGGTCACAATAATGCCTTCATGGATCGCATTGAAAACGGTTTCCAGAAAACCTTTCTCCTGGGCCAGGCGCAGAAAGTAATTTTGAACTTCTTCCGGTCCAATGCGCCCTAGTCGCTCGATTAACTTCTCAAGAAAACCGGCCTTCATAACATACGTCGCAGTGTCGAGTAATTAAGAAAGTTAGACCAAGACAACGCAAATCTCTTTGCCGGTTTTAACTCCGAAAGCTTTCGTGAACAGGCGATTTAACCAATTCAATTTTTTCCTGCACCGGCCGCACTTCAACAGTCAGCATTTCCACGCGCAGATAATTCAGTACGACCGGCGCAAGGATCAAGCCGGGGATGCCCATGAGCCGCTCGCCGATGATCAGCGCGATCAAGGTCAGCCACACCGGGTTCCGAATCCGGTCTCCGATGATTTTGCTGTTTAGCAAATACTCGAGTTTGTGAATCGCCACCAGAAAAACCAGAGCCCCAATCGCCAGTTTCAAGGACACCGTTAGCGCGACGAAGACAATGATCGTATTACTGATCAGGTTGCCAACGATAGGTACAAGACCGCAAAGAAATGTCACCGCAATCAGCAAAGGCGCATGCGGCAGACCAACCGCAAAGAGAAAGATCGCTGTCAACATCGTATTGATAAACGAGATCATGATCTGTGCGCCCATAACCGTGGCGAAGCTGCGATAAAAATCGCGGAATCGCGTCGAAACCTCGTCGCAGCAGATGGAGTAGAGGTTGTTCTTCACGCGATGAGTGCCGCGGTAAGGGTCGAGGCCTGTTTTAATAAATAGGCTGCCGGCTGCGACAATTCCAAGCACGCAGAAAACCAGTACCGCGGTCGTGCTTCTAGCAAAGTTCGCTACGTTTCGCAGGTAATTCGCTTCCTGTCCAAGCGCGTCAACGACCACCTGTCTCAGACTTTCAAAATCAGTGAATGGTAATTCGATCTGGCGCTTCTGCGCCCAGGCACTGGCCGAGGGAATAGAAGTATCAGCCACATTCGGCAACGCCAGAACGGCCAAACGAGTGAGAAAGACTGCTGCCGTGGCAATGCCGGCCACAACAACGCCAAACAAGATCAAAGCCAGCCACTTTCTTTTTGTGAGAAAATAGAGTTGGCGCAACGCAAAGTAGGAAAACAAGACGACCAGCAGAGGCACACCAAGATGCAGAAGACCCGCAAGAATAATTGTGGCAGCGAGGACGCCATAGGAAAGCCGCGTGGGGGTGATCATGGGGTGGCTTGGTTCTTCAAATGTAGCGCAACCGTCTCGTTCGCCATAGGACGAATCCGCCGTGACGGCCTTGCCCCTGGGAAAATCACATGGTGGAAACCTCGCACGTCGACGCGGGTGATCGGCGAGCCAATGCGAGGTCCCTCTGTTCGCTCAGGATGACAGGTCGCGGTTACGCGGCCTGTCCGGTTTCTTTCTCAGCGCGTTCTTTCAGCGCGGCTTTGCGCGAAAGTTTCACGCGACCTTTGTCGTCGATACCGATGCACTTGACCCAGATGATGTCGCCAACTTTGGCAACGTCTTCGGTCCGTTTGACGCGAAAATCCGCGAGCTCGGAAATGTGCACTAGCCCATCCCTACCCGGAAACACTTCGACAAACGCTCCGAATTCCTTCGTGGAGACTACGCGGCCCTGATATGTCTGCCCAATCTCGATTTCGCGCGTCATACCACCAATAATTTCCTTCGCGCGAGCCATGCTCTCGCCGCTCGTGGCATAAATGTGCACCGAGCCATCGTCTTCAATATTAATCTCAGCGCCGGTCTCCGCGACAATACCCTTAATGGTCTTGCCGCCGGGGCCAATGAGCGCCCCGATCTTCTCCGGATTAATTTTGATTGTCTCGATCCGGGGCGCGTACTTCGATAATTCCGGGCGCGGCTTATCCAGTGCGCTGCGCATGATGTCTAGGATTTTCGAGCGCGCTTCTTTCGCGCGTTGGATCGCCTCTGCCATGATCTTGTGGCTGATACCTGGGAGCTTGAGATCCAGCTGAAAACCAGTGACACCCGCGTCCGTTCCGCAAAGCTTGAAATCCATGTCACCAAAATGATCTTCGGAACCGATGATGTCCGTGAGCAATTCGTAGCGTTTCAATGCTTGATCGTCGCCGCGCTCGGTGACCAGGCCGATTGAGATTCCGCTAACCGGCGTTTTCACCGGTACACCCGCATCCATAAGCGCCAGCGTTCCCGCGCATACGCTCGCCATGGAGGTCGACCCATTTGATTCCATAATCTCGCTCGATATGCGGATGGCGTACCGAAAATCGTTCTCGTTCGGCACAACGGGTTCCAACGAACGCTCCGCAAGCGCGCCATGGCCGATCTCGCGCCGACCGGGCCCGCCTGTCCGTCCCGTTTCTCCTACGCTAAATGGCGGAAAGTTGTAATGCAGAATGAACCGCTTCGATTGTTCGCCGCCGCCGTAGGCATCCAGCATCTGCGCTTCCTCGATTGGCGCCAGCGTCGCGAGCGCCATCGCCTGCGTTTCGCCACGCTGAAAAATGGCCGAGCCGTGCGCACGTGGCAGAACGCTCACTTCGCAACCGATGGGCCGTAGATCCTGATAGCCGCGACCATCGACCCGTTTCTGTTTTTCCAGAATACTGACGCGAAACGCCTTTTTTTGGACGTAATCGAATGCTTGCGAGATCGCAAAGGGATCGGTCTCCGGATGTTTTTCCAGGATCGCCGTCTTCACTTCCTCACGCAATGCATCGACTGCCTTGGCTCGCGCCACTTTCCCTTGGGTGTAAAGCGCGCCTTCAATGCGGTCGCCAGCCACGCGGTAAGCGATATCGAGTAACTCCTGGTTCACCTGTAACAACTGCGGTTCGCGCTTGGGCTTGCCCGCCATCGCAGCCAATTCTCTCTGAACCCGAATCATCTCGCGCGCATGTCCGTGCGCGAACTCGAGCGCTTTGACGAACTCGGCTTCTGGCAATTCTCTGGCCGATCCTTCGATCATGATCACATCGTTTTCGGTACCGACGTAAACAAGATCGAGATCGCTTTCGGCCCGCTGCGCGTGCGTGGGGTTCGCGACGAAGTCGCCTTGCATTCGGCCGACCCGCACAGCACCGATCGGACCAGCAAACGGAATGTCCGAAACGCACAGCGCAGCCGATGCGCCGTTCATCGCCAGAATGTCAGGATCATTCTCGCCGTCAGCGCTGAGCAAAATCGAGATGATTTGCGTGTCGTAAAAGTATCCCTGTGGAAAGAGCGGCCGCAGCGGCCGATCGATCATGCGCGACGTGAGCGTTTCCTTTTCCGTGGGACGACCTTCGCGCTTAAAGTAGCCGCCCGGGAATTTTCCGACTGCTGCCGCTTTCTCGCGATAATCGACCGTCAGCGGAAAATAATCCTGGCCTTCTTTGATATTTGTAGCCGACACGGCACTGGCGAGCACCATGGTGTCACCACACGTAATAACGACTGCGCCGTCGGCGAGTCTGGCGATTTTGCCGGTTTCGATTGAAATGGGAGTGGCCCCAATTTGGGCCGTGACCTTTTGTTGCATTTTTACTTTTCCTGGATGCGCAATTCCAGGCCGGTCACCCTGACTGTAGGTTTTAAACCCGCACGAGGATCGCTCGCCGCTGCGAGCGCCATGATCCGAAACTAAAACCTAAAATCCGAGGTGACTACTGCACCCGAAACTGCTGGTTATTCTCTGTTTTTAATTTGGTTACGGCTTCGAGCAGTTCAAACAGTTGGACGCGAACGTGGGGGGCCGCGTTATTTGCGCAGGTTCAGTTTGTCGATCAGTTTTTTATAACGATCGGCTT
>QHQO01000085.1 GCA_003221195.1 Verrucomicrobiota bacterium | reverse complement strand
TTTTGCGAAGGAAAATGATTTGGTCGTTCCACTCGCGGACTGCGACATTGAAATTGCAAACGCCTTTGCGTTCCGCGGCGAGTTTGGTTAACTCATGATAATGCGTGGCGAAGAGGCTCCGCGCTTTGATTTTGTCATGGAGAAACTCGGCAACGCTCCAGGCGATCGAGAGTCCGTCGAATGTGGAGGTGCCGCGACCGATCTCATCGAGGATCACCAGGCTGCGTTCGGTCGCGTTGTTAACGATATTAGATGTCTCGTTCATCTCTACCATGAACGTTGACTGGCCGCGTCCTATGTCATCGTTCGCGCCGACGCGTGTGAAAATGCGATCTACCAGCCCGATCTCGGCGCTCTCCGCCGGAACAAAGCTGCCGATTTGAGCCATCAATACAATCAAGGCCACCTGGCGAATGTAAGTCGATTTTCCTGCCATATTTGGGCCTGTCACGATCGCCATCCGCATGGTCTCGCCATCAAGCGATGTGTCGTTAGGCACAAATTTTTCTTCCACCAGATTCTGGTCGAGTACCGGATGCCGTCCATCCTTGATCGTAAGCCGCAAGGTATTGTTTAAGTGCGGCCGACAAAAACGGAACAACCGCGCCGTCTCGGCGAACGCGCAAATGACGTCGAGCATTGCTATGGCAGCGGCAGTTTGCTGGATTGATTCCAGCTCGCGCAGAGTTTCTTCGCGCAGTTTTTGGAAAAGCTGAGACTCGAGTTGGCGCGCGCGTTCGTCTGCACCGAGGATTTTCGCCTCCATCTCCTTTAGCTCGGGCGTGACGAAGCGCTCGCCCCCCACGGTAGTCTGCTTGCGCGTGTAGTGCCCGGGCACACTCGCGAGATTCGATCTTGTCACCTCGATGAAATAACCAAAAACCGAGTTGTAGCGTACCTTAAGAGACTTAATGCCCGTTGCAGCGATCTCGCGCTCCTGCAAATGGCTGATCCATTTTTTTCCCTCGTGCGACGCCCGCCGCAGTTCGTCAAGATCTGCATCGTACCCATCCCGAAAAATCCCGCCATCCTTTAGCACCAATGGTGGGTCATCAACGACTGCTCTGCCGAGCTTCTCGGCCAGCGCTGGCATTTCGTGGATCTCGTTTTGCAGTTGAATGGGTAGGGCGCGACCGGTCCGAGCCGGACTGGCATTGGGCGCGCCGCCGCTTTCTTGCGCGACGTTCGGCGGGCTCGGCGAGCCCGCCCTACCAAAATTGGTGCGATCAATCAGCTTTTGCAGTTCGCATTTCAGCTTCGGGATCTCTTGCAGCGAGAATTTCAGAGCGACCAGGTCGCGTGCGTTTCCCGAGGCCTGACTCAATCGCGATGTTGCACGTTCGATATCGCGAATCGATTTCAGTTGAGCGCGGATTGCCGCAAGCAGATCTGGTTCCTGCAACAAATCTGAGATCATTTGCTGACGTCGCTCGAGCTCATACAAATTGCGCAGTGGCTGCAAAATCCACGAGCGCAATCTCCGGCCGCCCATCGGCGTGATGGTGCGATCAAGGACCCCGAGCAAAGTGGTGTCACGTGTGCCGCGTGATTCAACCAGCTCAAGATTCGTTTGTGTCGCGGCGTCTAGCATGACGTAGTCGGCCGGCGCGTCGCAGCGCAACGAAGTGAGATGATCGATGTTACGTCGAAGTTGATGCTTTAAATAATGAACGATTGCGCCTGCGGCGGCGACCGCCCGCGACATCTCGCCGCAGCCAAATCCATCTAGCGATTTCACTTTGAAATGCTCGCACAAGGTGAAAATCGCCTGCTCCGGCAAGAACGCGTAGCTGTCGTACTCAAGCGCATGATCGACCTGGCCAAGCTGATCTTTCTGTTCGGCGCTGACGAGCAGCTCCGATGGCGAAACACGCGCAAGTTCGTCTAGGAGGGATTGTCGATCTTGCAGTTCGGTAAGCCGGAACTCGCCCGTGGTCAGGTCTGCGTAAGCAAAACCAAATATGCCGCCGTCGGCGTAAATCGCGCCAAGATAATTGGCGCGTTTCGCTTCGAGTAGGTCGAAGTCGCTAACGGTGCCCGCGCTGATGATCTGGGTGATGTCGCGTGAAACAATTTTTCCCGGTTGCGGCTCGCTTGTCTGATCGCAGATCGCTACGCGCCGCCCCGCCTTGATCAACTTTGCGATGTAAGTTTGCGCGGCGTGATATGGCATGCCACACATCGGCACACCATTTCGCTT
>QHQO01000084.1 GCA_003221195.1 Verrucomicrobiota bacterium | reverse complement strand
CGCGCTGATCGGCATCGTGATTCTGCTGTTTGGCCGAAAGTTGTTTTGGCTGTGTGTCGCCGCAGTTGGGTTCGCGGCGGGCGTCGAGATCGCGCCGCATCTTGTGAATGAGCCGTCGCCACTGCTCGCGCTGACCGTTGCGCTTGTTCTTGGTTTAATTGGGGCCTTGCTTGCGCTGTTCCTTCAGAAAATTGCGATTGCCGTTCTCGGTTTCCTTGCAGGCGGCAAACTTGCTGGCGCGATCGCTGCCGCGTTTTTTGTTCAGTATGCGCAATACTCCACCTTCATCTTTCTGGTGGGAGGAGTTATTGGCGCGATACTGCTGCTCGTTCTGTTCGATTGGGCGCTGATCGTTGTCTCCTCTCTTATCGGTGCGCACCTGATTCAAAGCGCGATCGTACTTCCGGCGTCCGGATCGACCATCGTATTCATCGCGCTTACGATCATTGGTATCGTGATTCAAGCAGCGTCCCTGCGGAGAAGCGAGGTATAGGCGCGTATTGTTTTTTTGCTGACAAATCAAAACAGAATCACAAGAATTGTGTCATGAACCGTCAACAAACTGGATTACGTGTTGCGAGCGTCCTTTTCGGTCTCTTTGCAATTGGCCATCTGTATAGATTGATCAAACAGATCCCGGTGCAAGTGGGCAATCATCAGATCCCGATGGGACTAAGCTGGATCGCGCTGATCATTGCAGCTGTCCTCTGCATCTGGCTGTGGCGACTCGCTTCGACACCTTCCTCACGCTAAATCGTCGTTCGATGTAACGTGTTAACGATTCAACGTGGCAGAGCTATTCGTCAGCCAATCCTCGGGCACATCAATATAGGATCGATCCAACTCAGCGATTGATGGGCAGCCAAGCAGCTTGAGAGTGCGACTGAGATCAGCACGCAAGATTTCAATTGCTCGCGCAACACCGGCGCCACCAGCCGCGCCCAGGCCATAGGCGTAAGCGCGCCCAGCCAGCACCGCGCGGGCGCCCAGGCACAGCGCCTTAACAATATCGCTCCCTCGACGAATACCACCATCCAGAAGCACCTCGATCTGATCGCCAACGCTTGCCACAACTTCCGGCAAAATTCGCAGGGTCGACGCAACGCTGTCGAGCTGGCGGCCGCCGTGATTGGAAACGACCAGCGCGTTTGCTCCCACGTCTACGGCGCGACGAGCATCATCTCGAGTGTGTATCCCTTTTATCACAATGGGTCCGCCCCATGCCTGACGGATCCAGTTGAGATCATTCCAAGTCACCACTGCGTCTTCGAGAGCAGCTGCGACATCGGTGTACAACATCGGCCCTTTGCCCGGGACGACGACATTCTGGAATTTCATCAGTCCGCCGTCGGCTAGAAAACCAGCAAGCCAGCGAGGTTTTATCAGTAACTGACTAACAAACGGCAGCTTCGATCCCAGGTTGCCGCCCAGAAGTTCTTTAACGCCGTTTCGGAGATCGCGTTCCCGCATCCCGGCCACAGCCGTGTCGATTGTCACAACCAAAGCCGAAAAGCCCGCGGCTTTCGCTCGTTCGATAGCGGAAAGCGCACAATCGCGTCCACCCACGAGGTAAAGCTGATACCAAACCGTCCCCTTCGACGCGGCGGCAACATCCTCCAAGCGACAGCCAGAGAGCGTTGAAAGCGCATATGCAATTCCCGCAGCGCCAGCGGCGTTCGCAGCAGCTTCCTCGCCGCGCGGACACATGAGCCGGCTGCTACCGACAGGTGCAAGGATCAAGGGCATGGACAGAGATGCGCCA
The DNA here is from genome assembly GCA_003221195.1 of Verrucomicrobiota bacterium. GTDB lineage: Bacteria > Verrucomicrobiota > Verrucomicrobiia > Chthoniobacterales > UBA10450 > Udaeobacter. The sequence continues at coordinate 1,098 of QHQO01000084.1, read as the reverse complement.
AGAACAGACACGCGCAGATCGCACGGCGGCGTCGCTACCGCGCAACGCGGTCGGAATGTCACTTCTTCAAACGCATGGCAATTCTCGCGGAGCGTCCATTCGTCTTCCGCGCCGCCATCGATGTAGTCAAATACCACCCGCGGTAGCCGGCGTTTCGCCGCGCGTCGCAGGTCTTCAATGTTCAAAACGCGCGGCGGCTCAACCGATCGAGCCTTGTCATGTTGAGCGAAGCGAAACATCTCTGACTATTGGTTTGGCCAGCAGGTTGAAAGACACGATCTGAGATTCTTCGCTCCGCTCAGAATGACAAGAGGAATGCGTCTCAGTGGCGAAAATGCCGGACGCCAGTGAAGATCATCGCGATGTTGCGCTCATTCGCGGCGGCGATCACTTCGTCGTCGCGGACTGATCCCCCCGGTTGAATGGCGCATGTCGCGCCGGCCTCGGCTGCCGCAATCAAGCCATCGGGAAATGGAAAAAATGCGTCACTCGCAACTGCGCTGCCTTTGAGCAACAACCCGGCCTCTTTCGCTTTCCAGATCGCAATGCGCGACGCATCGATGCGCGACATTTGTCCCGCGCCGATCCCAAGTGTCCGGTCCGCCTTCGCATAAACAATCGCGTTTGATTTTACATGTTTAACCACTCGCCAACCAAACAACATCGCTTTCAGTTCCGTCTTGGTCGGTCGCCTCTTTGTAACGATGTTCCGCGTAGCTTCCTCTGCAATATCCGCGTCCTGGACCAGCACGCCGCCGCAGACGGAACGAATATCGACCGCGGGTCTTGCGCTGGTCGTTGATGTCGCCAATCGAATCAGCCGCAGATTTTTTTTCTTCTGCAAGATGCTGCGCGCTTCGGGCTCAAAATCTGGCGCAATAATCACCTCGCTGAAGATCTCGCTGATCATTTTCGCCAGCGCTTCGGTCAACGGACGGTTGCATATGATAATTCCGCCAAAGGGCGCCTGTTTGTCTGTGGCAAACGCCTTATTCCAAGCCTTGGGAAGATCGACGTCCGAGCCCACACCACATGGGTTGGTATGCTTCAGTATTGCGACGGTCGGCTCTTCGAATTCGGCAATCAAATTTGTCGCCG
>QHQO01000111.1 GCA_003221195.1 Verrucomicrobiota bacterium | reverse complement strand
CGCAGTTTACGCGCAAGATTTTTGATCAATTCCGGCGCTTGAGTGAAATTGCGTTGCGCTCGAATCCTCCACCCGATTTGTTGATCTGGCCGGAAAGCTCCATGCCCGGCCCGGTTCTCGCAGACCGGGAAAGTTATCAATTCGTTATGGACCTGGCCGCGTCGGCGGAGAGCGACATTCTCCTTGGCACGATCGACGAAGAGAACGGCGATGTTTACAACGCGGCGCTCCTTGTTTCAGAGGCTGGCGAGCAGGTGCAGGTTTATCGAAAGCTGCACCTGGTCCCTTTTGGCGAATATGTCCCGGGCCGTCACCGGGTACCACTGCTCGCGCGAATTGTTGGCGACCAGGTGCCTGGTGATTTCAAAGCAGGTAAGGACTACACCGTCTTCGAGCTAACAAACAGCGACGTAAAGATCGCGCCGCTGATCTGTTTTGAAGATACAATTGGCGAGCTGACCAGACGATTTGTGCTTCCGGGCGAAACGAATCCTGGTGCGAATTTACTGGTAGACATAACGAACGACGGATGGTTTTTGCATTCCGCCGGTTCGCATCAGCACCTGGCGAACGCCATTTTTCGCTGTGTGGAAACACGCCGTCCGATGATTCGCGCCGCAAACACTGGCGTCACCTGTCTTGTGAACGAATTCGGGCGAGTCACCCAAAAATTGCAGGATGATACAGGCAGTACGTTCACTGAAGGGGTACTCACAGGCGATATCAAGGTTCCCACCGAGCACGAGTTAACCTTTTACACACGCCATGGCGAGTTATTCGCGAAGTTGTGCGTTGTTATGACTGCCGTTGCATTAGTGATCGGCCTCTTGCGACAGAAATGGTTGTAATCAACGGTCGGATCCGTGCCGCCGCTTCTCGCCTCTCCCTTTTGGTTCGTATTCGCGCCAAAGGCGCCACGTCACTTCTTGCTTGGGGCATCGCCCCAGGAAATTGGCGTCCGTGTGAACCAGCGCCAAATACACGCGGTGTTGGAGTCGGACGTTCAATAGCGCTGTGCCTAACGCAAACCACACAGCGTCTCGCGAGAATTTCCGCGTTGTGCTAGTAGAACGGCATGCCTGTCGCCCTGCCACTCGATCATCTGGTTGAACTCTGGCCAGAGAAATTTCGCGGTGCGCGCATCGGGGCGCTGCTTCACCCCGCATCGATCTCAGCGAAGCTCGAGCACGCATCGTGGATTCTCGAGCGACACAATGGCGATCTTTTTCGTCTCTCAGCCTTTTTTGGGCCGCAACATGGGTTTCTCGGCCAGACGCAGGATAACATGGTGGAATGGAAAAGTTATGAGCATCCGCGTCTTCATATTCCCGTTTACAGTCTGTACGGCGAACACCGCGAGCCAATCGCAGAAATGCTGACAGATCTCGATGTCTTGCTCGTTGATCTCCAGGATGTCGGGGCGCGCTATTACACGTTCATCTGGACGGTGTATCTCTGTGTGCGCGCTTGCGAAAAAGCGCGCATACAAGTCGTCGTCCTCGACCGGCCGAATCCGATTAATGGAGTGACCATCGAGGGCCCATTGCTTGATCCTAATTACAAATCGTTCGTGGGTCTCCATCCGATTCCAGTGCGACACGGAAAAACAGTCGCAGAACTAGCGCTGCAATTTCGAAACGAAGTTTTCCCGGACTGTGGATTGTCGATCCTGCCGATGAAAAACTGGGAGCGCCAGATGTGGTTCGATCAAACCGGCCTGCCATGGGTCATGCCATCACCCAACATGCCGACGCTCGATACCGCGACCCTTTATCCAGGCATGTGTCTTCTCGAAGGGACAAATATTTCGGAAGGCCGCGGCACAACGCGTCCATTCGAAATCTTCGGCGCACCGTTTGTTAACGCCGAAGCGCTCTGCCGCGAACTCAACGCATTGAGACTGCCAGGCGTTTTCTTCCGCGAAAATTATTTTCAGCCGACGTTTCACAAGTTCGCCGGTGAACTTTGTAGCGGTGCGCAGTTGCACGTCACCGATCGAAACGCGTTTCACCCATTTCAAACAGGCGTTGAAATCATTCGCGCGCTCAGAAAATTGTATCCAAAGAAGTTCGCGTGGAAACAACCACCCTACGAGTACGAATGGAAACGACTTCCGATCGAAGTTTTAATCGGCGGGCCGATCGAATCGCTTTTTGGCTAGGCAGGTTGGCGAGCGACGTTGTAGCCATCGCCCTGCGGGCGGTCCAGCTCAGACGTGCCACAGGCACGTGGCTACACTTGTTAGGCGTAAGCGGAATAATAATGGCGTGGAGCACGATCGCTCGAGCAGACATTCCATGGCCTGAAGTTGTCCAGCGGCTTGCGTACGAGAACGAAAAATTGGCGCGGCGTCCTCAAGGACACAACGGCGAATACTTCATTGTCTGTACTCTTTATTACACACCGAAAGAATCCGGCTTCACTTTCGAACGCGGCTTCGATGCAACGCCCGTCACAAAACCTGGTTTGCACGGGCGAAAATATCCACGCGACTTTCTGCGCTCAGTGAAGAAGGAAGGCTTCGGCCGGATCGTTACACCGGTAAACGGACGCAATTACATTCGTTACAACGGCGGAGATTCATATGCGTTCGCGTCGAACCCTACCGGGGGAGGCGGAGTTTTGGTCCCACGCTTTTCCGCTGCGCTAAAGTTGACTCAAGGTAGTTTGCGCCGCGGCGCAATTGTCGAGACTGAGTCTGCGGACGTGGAGAAGATATTTCGCAGCAATCGATGGAAAATCATGGATACCGGAGGCGGCCTGCGCCGATGGCAGATCGACTGCTATTACGGAGAAGATGAGCCTCTAGGGCCCGGCAAGTTCATGGGGCGACCGCGCGCAACGACGTTTGAGTACGCTTACGCCAAAGCGCGAATCATGGATTGACGTGAACCCGTTTACGGTTCGGCTCCATTTGCATGGCGATCTAGATTTTTTTCTCCGATCAGAAGCGCCTGGTCCAAGCATCGAACGCAAGTTGGGCGAGAAAACATCCGTGAAGGATGTAATCGAATCGTGCGGCGTACCGCATCCGGAAGTCGATTTGATCCTGGTTAACGGACGGCCGGTGGATTTTGATTATGCGATTAAGAGCGCTGCAGATATCGAGCTTTATCCAGTAAGAACAGGAACTCCGCAATTCAAGGAACAACGCTTGCAAACAACTATCGCTAGTAGGTTTATCGCAGATGGTCATCTCGGAACGCTCGCACGGAATTTGCGCTTGCTCGGCTTTGATGTCGCCTACGATTCTCAAGCGGAAGATCGGCTATTGCTCACAGTAATGGAACGGGAAAATCGGGCGCTTCTGACGCGCGACCGACGTTTGCTAATGCATACAGTCGTAAGGACCGGTTACTGCCCGCGTTCACAAAACGCCGATGAACAAACCGTCGAAGTAATTCGCCGCTTTGATCTTCTTCTTTGCCTCGCTCCATTTACGCGGTGCCTTCGCTGCAACGCGCCGCTGCAAAAGGTTTCCAAGGCCGAAGTAATTGAAAGGCTCGAGCCGCTCACGAAACTCTACTACGAACAATTCCGGCGTTGCACAGGGTGCGGCCAGATTTATTGGGCCGGATCGCACTTCTCGAAACTCCAGAAACGCCTCGAAAAAATTCGCGCAGATTGCGCCTGAGGCATCGGCGCAGGACGGATAGAACCGTGTTATCGCGCATTCTTGGAATGAAACGTTTTCCGCGATCTCTGCTCTTGTCGGTAATTCTTACTGCTCTCCAATTTCCTGGGGCGCAAGCGTACGCCCCGCTTGGACATGAGATTGTCGGCGCGATCGCCGACGAACGATTGGCCAACAAAGCGACAGCCACAAAGATCCGTGCGCTGCTGGATGGACTTTCCCTGGAAAAAGCTTCCGTCATTGCCGACGAGATCAAAGGCTGGGACAAGAAGGGCGCTGATGATCCGAGATCGTTTCATTACTCGGCGCATCGCAACATTGACCGGCAGTTGCGCGATTTCTGGCGAGCAAATCCTCCGCCGCGATCCGGCGCAAATCCAGGCGCGCCTTCGCATCATTGGTTCCACTACACCGACGTTCCCGTCGTGCCGGCGCAAAGATACCGCGACGGACACGCCGGCCGCAGCAAATGGGACATAGTGCATATGATTCCGTTCTGCGTCCAGATTTTGCAGGGACGAGTGCCTGAACAAAATGAGCGAAGGATTACCAAGGCCGTAGCACTTATTTTGCTTGCGCATTACGTTGCCGACATTCACCAGCCATTGCACGTAGGCGCGGAATATTTCGATCAACAAGGCCGAGTCGCAGACCCTGACAAAGATAAGTCAGCACTTAGGGACGAAGGTGGAAATACGTTTACTCTCGAACTGAGCGACGAACCGCCCCGCAGGCGCGGCATTCATAAGAAGAAATTGCACGGCTTTTGGGATTACGATGCAGTGAACGCGCTTTTTCTTCAGGAGCCCGGCACGCTACGGAAAGGTGATATGCAGACACTCATCGAGCCGCATAAGAAGGAACTGATTCGCGAGCTGGCGACGCAGGAACCCAACAACTGGCGAATGCCACCAAACGTTCCTGTCGATAGTTATGCCGAGATATGGGCAGATGAAATCTTGCCAATCGCGCGTGAGGCGTATGCGCGGCTCCAATTCATAGATGTCCACCCGCAACAAGAGGAAGACCGGATCCTTGCGGCCGGTGAAGCGGTCGAAAAACCAGCCGCGAATCATGGTGTTTATCACGTTTGGGCAACTAACGTAGTGCGGGATGAACTGCACAAAGCCGGTTGGCGTCTTGCCGATTTGCTGGAGAAAATCTTGTAGCTGACCCATGCGAGCTGTTGTCCAGCGTGTAAGCCGCGCCCGTGTAACTGTCGAGGGCAGTGTCGCGGGAGAAATCGCTGGGGGTCTTATGATTTTGCTTGGCATCGGCCGCAATGACACATCGGCCGTCGCTGTCAGTCTGGCCGAGAAGATCGCGAATCTAAGGATTTTTGAAGACAGCCAGGGAAAAATGAATCGTTCCCTGCTGGATGCAGGAGGGAGCGCGCTGGTTGTCTCGCAGTTTACGCTTTACGGCGACGCGCGCGGGCAGCGCCGGCCCAGCTTTATTGCCGCGGCGCCGCCGGAACAGGCAAATAAACTCTACCAAGAGTTCAGCGAAGCTTTGCGCAGGTTGGGAGTCACCGTAGCAACAGGAGTTTTCCAAGCGATGATGTCAGTAGAATTGGTCAATGAAGGCCCAGTCACAATCCTCCTCGATTCTGACAAAACGTTCTAGAAGCCATCTCAGAATGTCATTCTGAGCGGAGCGAAGAATCTCAGATCAGATCTGGACCGATCCACTAACGAACAGGAGCCAGAGCTGTTTCGCGAAGCCTGTCCTGAGCAAAGCCGAAGGGCTCAACGCGACAGCGCCATTTTTGAGGTGACTTCTAGAATGCGAGTGGCAAACATGCGAACTCAGAAGCGGGGTCAAAAAAAATCGCGCCGGGATTTTCCACGGCGCGATTTCGTTTGAAAACTATCGATGCAAATCAGGCTTCTGTTTTCTTTGTCTCTTTAGCGGACTTCTGACATTGCGCTTTCAATTGAGCGAACTGCTGTGCAGAAAGAATTCCTTTCGCCTGTTTTAGGAACATCTGCCGGCTTTCCTTTGTGCAGCCTGCCTTCATGCATTCAGCCTGCCACGCTTCTATCTTTGTCTTTTGATCTGGCGTCAGACTGAGCGTTGCCAGATTGACGCAAGCCATTGAATTCGACTTCGCCGCGCCGTTGGCACAACATGCCTTGTCTCCTGCAAACGCGCTGGATGCTATGAGCATCGCGGCCGCAACTAGAGCTGTAGTGGTAATTTTAATCATGGTGAATGCTCAGACATGCATGATGCAAGGACTGTTCAATTTGCTTGACGCTTATCCAGTTTTGTCATTCTGATCCCGCAGGCGCGGGAGAAGAATCTCGGATCATGGTTTTCGCTGACACGAAGTAAACCCCAGATGTTTCGCGGAGCCTGTCCTGAGCAGAGCCGAAGGGCTCAACATAACAAGACACGCTCCCGAACTGGAATTGCAGCCGGCACGGCTGCCTCTACAGTGAGCCGATGATTCTCGAACCGGTTCGTCCGATTCAACTGTCGGAAATACGGGAAGCGCGCAAACGAATCGCACAGACGATCGTTCGCACGCCGCTCATCCGCTTGGAGCTCGGGCCGGATTTTCCCGACATTCGGCTCAAGCTGGAGAATCTGCAGCCGATTAATGCTTACAAATTGCGCGGTGCCGCGAACGCGGTTGCCCTGCTTTCGGATTCCGAGCGCGAGCGCGGCGTTTGGACAATCAGTGCGGGAAATGCAGGACAAGGCGTTGCCTACGCGGCGCGACAAGCACGCGTGCCATGCGCCGTCGTAGTGATTGAGACCGCGCCGAAATCAAAGCTGGACCGGATGCGCGCGCTTGGCGCAAAACTCCTTCCAGTACCATACGAGGTCGCATGGAAAACGCTGGAGGAGCGCTCATTTTCTGGGGCCGAAGGAACATTCATTCATCCATTCGACGATGATAACTTCATCGCGGGCCACGGAACGATGGGACTGGAGATTTTGGAGGACGCCCCGGATACGGCGGCAGTCATTGCCAGTATTGGTGGCGGCGGACTGATCACCGGCGTTGGCAGCGCAATCAAGGCCCTCAAATCGGAGATAAAGATTTTCGGAGTTGAACCGGAGACTGCGGCACCCGCGGCGCTTTCGTTCAAGATGGGTTCGCCGCAAGTATTCAAGGAGTGGAAGGCCTCTTTCGTTGATGGCGCAGGCGGTCAAAGCGCATTTCCCCGCATGTGGGAACGAATGAAACCGGTCGTCAACGATTACTTTGTCGTCAGCTTGGAGGAAACCAGGCAAGCCATGCGGCTCATGGCGGAAAAGACACGGGTAATCTCCGAGGGCGCAGGCGCGCTGCCGCTCGCTGCAGCTTTGCGTGGCGAGGCTGGCAAAGGCCCGATCGTCGCAATCGTCTCAGGTGGGAACATCGATCTTAACAAGTTTTGCGAACTGACTGCTCAATAAGAAAGTCGAGCCCGCACGGCAATATTGACTTTCGCTTCAGAACTTGAGAAAACCTTCTCCGTAGTAAGTAAAGGAGGCAAAACAAATGAAAATTGGTGATACAGCACCGGATTTTGAAGCGGAAACTACCGAGGGCCGGATTCGTTTCCATGATTGGGTCGGCAACTCCTGGGCCATTTTGTTCTCACACCCGAAGGACTTCACGCCTGTTTGTACGACCGAACTTGGTTATATGGCTAAAATCAAACCAGAGTTTGACTGCAGGAATGTGAAGGTGATGGGATTGTCGGTCGATTCGACTGGCGATCATTCAGGATGGGCGAAGGACATCGAAGAAACCCAGGGTCACGCACCGAACTACCCAATCGTCGGTGATTCCGACTTTAAGATCTCGAAATTGTACGGGATGCTTCCCGCGGACGTTGAAGGCGACCCCAAGAAGCGCACACCCGCGGACAACGCGACCGTGCGCAATGTCTACGTCGTCGGCCCGGATAAGAAAATTAAATTGATCCTCGTCTACCCGATGACGACAGGTCGCAACTTCGACGAGGTGCTGCGGGTGATCGACTCTCTGCAATTGACCGCAAAGCATCAGGTAGCAACGCCCGTCAATTGGAAACAAGGCGACGATGTGATCATTGCCGGTTCGGTGTCCGACGAAGAAGCGAAGAAGCGTTATCCGCAAGGCTGGAAAGCGCCCAAGCCATATCTCCGGATCGTGCCGCAACCGCAATAGCTGTATCGTCGAATTGGTAGGGACGGCGCGCTGCGCCATCCGTATGCCGCGGCACGGCGTCCCTACCTTTATGGGAAACGCTCGCTTTTGTTGGGACAGAGTATCATCGTATTCTTGAAGCAAAGCAGCGGGCCGGTTCCCTCGAAACAAAGTGATTCCTGAGAACCAGAACAAAGCGCTCCACGCGTGGCAAACCTCTGCGCGGTATTGGGACAAGCATCGCGACCTGATCACAAAAATGTTCGCGCCGTTAACATCCGGTTTAGTCGAACAGGCGCAGATTGGAATTGGTCAGAATGTGCTCGATATCGGCGGTGGCAGCGGTGAACCATCGCTTACAATCTCAAGAATTGTGGGACCTACAGGGTCGGTAACGTACACCGATCCCGTGGCCGGTATGCTCGAGAGCGCTCAGGCGGAAGCAGCCCGACGCGGCGTTACGAACATCCATTTCAGACAATGTTCCGCCAACGACCTACCCTTTGAAACTTGTACCTTTGATGTAGCCGTAGGCAGGTTATCAGCAATGTTCTTCGCCGATCCTATCGCCGCCGTACGGGAGGCATTGAGAGTCCTTCTCGAAGATGGATCTGTCGCGTTTGCCGTCTGGGGTTCGAGCGAAGCCAATCCTTTCTTTTCAACTGTCACAAACGTAATCGACCGATTTCTTGAAGGCTACCCGCAGGATTCCGATGCGCCAGATACATTCCGTTTTGCCGTTCCTGATAAGCTGGCTGAAATCCTGGAACAGGCTGACGCCAAAAATGTGATCGAACGCCAGCTGGATTTTCGAATTGAAGCGGCGATCTCATTTGAGCAGTTCTGGAAGTTGCGGACTGAGATGTCCGACAGCTTGCGAGAAAAAATGGGTAGACTCACGCCCGCTCAATTACCAACTGTGAAGCAGACTGTTGCCGATGCTGCGCGGAAATACTTTGCGAGCGGAACGATGAGTTTCCCGGCGGAGGCGTTGATTGTTACCGGCAGAAAATCTGCCATATGAAGTCGCACTCTCAGCACTGATGCTTTTCGTGCCTTTGTGATCTTATTCGTTCCCAAAGTGATCAGTGAACCGTGATCGGTGAACAGGATTCGGCGCTGTGGCAAATCTTTACCGATCACTGATCACGGGTCACCGATCACACCTCTCCCGGAATGGGCTCAGCAGAATAGGCGACAGGATCTTGTTGAAAATAGTTTTGCAATTCTGCGTATAGCCGCGGATGACGAGCGCGTAACGCACGTGGCTGCTCAAAGAATGCTTCGACCGATACGGCGAAAAACTCAACGGGATCAGTGGCTCCATAAGTATCGAGCAGCGTCGGTATCCCGCTTTCATCGGCAGCGCGCAGCGATGCAAACTCGGTTCTCATCACTTCGCTCCAGGCCGATTGCTGCTCGCGCGTCGCCAATCCCGGCACCCCATCGGCGGCGTGATTTTCGTAATCAAGTTGATGGGCAAATTCATGAAGAACAACATTCTTACCATCGGAGGGATCAGCCGCGCCATGTTTGACGGCTCCCCAGGATAGGACCAGCGATCCCATCCTTCGGCCTGTCTCGCCAAGCCGACCCACCGTTCCTTCTTCCCAGACATGCTCACCAATCCGGTGGTCTTCCTGCACCATGTATGTCAATGGATAAACAAGGATCGTGAGCAGATGTGGAAAATAATCCGTCTCGCGATGCAACAACAGAAGACAAGCCTGCGCCGCGATGGTCACGCGGACCTCATCCGTGATCTCGAAACCGCCACATCCTTCAAAACGTTTTTCGGCAAGAAACACTTGAATACGACCAAGCAGTTCCGCGCGGTCGCTCACGGTCAGCTTGTGAAAAAACACAACGTGACGTTGAATCAACTTCAGCCATTCTTGCGGAAACTGTCGCGCTCGCAGGCGACGCCGCCTCTGCTGCTTCAGGAACTCAAGGATCATATGAAAATGTGAGCAGACCGTTTCATCGCATTCGTTTTAGTGGATGCGCTTCGGTATTAAAGATGACTTTATCGAATTGCAAGGCTTCAGGCGGCGCGAAGAGCAAATAAAAATATTTGAAAGTCTCGGCCAGGACAAAGCTCTGCATTTCATCGACCTGTCCCTTGCTGATCACGTCGCCGAGCGCAGCGTAACCAGTCTCGACGCGGCAATATTTAACGAAATCATCGAACATTTTCTCGCCCATGCGCCGATATTCCGGGTGACCCGTGTAACGGTAAAGATAATAAGTAGACTCAATGATTTCGGGACGCAGATGATAACTTCCGG
>QHQO01000083.1 GCA_003221195.1 Verrucomicrobiota bacterium | reverse complement strand
TACGAGGGAATCGCGGCGTGGGGCGAAGCCCATCTTGTGTTCCTCCGCCGCTTCCTTCCGTATCATTACGGTGTTCCCGGCGCGCGCTGGCTCACCATCCTGATGAACCGCATCAATCCGGCGCTGTTCTCGGCCGCCTTCACGGCCTGGGTGCGGGAGACTTGGCCCGGCCGTCCAGAGCTGGTCGCCATCGACGGCAAGACCTCGCGTCGAAGCCATGACCGCAATGTCGGCAAGGCGCCACTCCACCTCGTCTCCGCCTTCGCCACCACGAGCCGCCTCGTTCTCGGGCAGGAGGCGGTCGCCGACAAGACCAACGAGATCACGGCCATTCCCATCCTGCTCGAACGGCTTGCCGTCAATGACGGCCTCAAAGGCGCCCTGGTCTCGATCGACGCCATCGCGACGAACCCGACCGTTGCCACGGCGATCCGCGACGCGGGAGCCGACTATCTGCTGGCCGTGAAGGCCAACCAGCCGAGCTTGCGCACCGAGATCGAGACGTTTTTCGCCGATGCCGATCCCACTGCTCTCGACAGCACCACCGATCTCGACAAGGGTCACGGCCGGATCGAACAACGAACCGTCACGGTCGCCGGCGATGTCGACTGGCTCGACGGCAAGCGCCGTTTCCCCGGCGAAGTCCGCCTCCCGGGCCTCGCCACCATCATCAAAGTCACCTCCCGCGGCGAACTGAAAGACCGCTGCCGTTTCCAGACCCGCTACTACGTCTCATCCGCAGCACTCTCGGCCACTTGCGCGGCCGAGGCTGTTCGAGGCCACTGGGCCATCGAGAACAGCCTGCACTGGGTCCTAGACGTAACCTTCGGCGACGACCAGTCCCGCCTACGAACCGGGCACGGAGCAAAAAACATGGCCGTCGTCAGACACTTCGCCATCAATCTCGTCCGCGCCGCTAAGGACAAGCGAAGCATCAAGCTCAGACGAAAATGCGCCGGCTGGGATCCCCACTTCCTCGCCACCGTCCTCGGCCATCCAACGCGTTAACCCGGATTCGGAGCCCTGCCGCGGCGGTAGTGGGCTCTTTTGATTGTGGCACAGAAAAGCCCCGCCGAAGCGGGGCCGTTCGTTGTGTGCCGAGCATGAACGACAGCTTGGAGGTGGAAGTCCTCTATCCAGCCTGATGGCGGCGAAGGATTAGCGAAGCGCAAGGGCGTCGTCGCGAGGCGGAGTCTGAAAGAAGCGCGGAGCAAAGCCGCGGCCCGATGGACAAGAACCGGATAACGAGGCCTACCCGGTCGGACGAGCGAGCAAGTGATCGCGAAGTCCACGGTCATCAAGGACCGGGGTGGTAAATCCGGCGGGCGTGCGGGGAAGGCGGTCGATCTTACCTCGGGAGATCTGCGCTGTGTCTCGGATTCGAGACTGAGGTCGCCGCAAGGCGGCCTGACCGCAGCGCAGAAGTCAGCAGAGGGCATAGTAGGCGGGGCCGACCCGCCGAAGGCCCGAACGGTGGAATGGCAAGTAGAGCGGCGATCTCGCGCGGGCCATGCGGCAGAAAACTGAGCTGGAGATCACCTTGCACGCCGGAACGACGGGTGAAGCCCCGAGCGCCGACGCGGAAGGGACCGAAGCCCGAGCGGCGAAGACCGAACTCGAAAGCCGGGCGGCCGTGGGGCCGTCGATGGAAGCGATTGTCGAGCGTGTCAATCTGAAGAAGGCACTGGCACGAGTGAAGCGCAACAAGGGGGCGTCCGGCCTCGATGGGATGACCATCGACGAGCTGGTTCCCTACCTGAAGGAGCACTGGCCCAGGATCCGGGCTCAATTGCTTGACGGCAGCTACAAACCGCAGCCGGTGCGGCGTGTGGAGATACCCAAGGCGTCGGGCGGCAAGCGGCCGCTCGGCATCCCGACGGTGCTCGACCGCTTCATCCAGCAGGCGGTCATGCAGGTGCTGCAAGCGGACTGGGACCGGACGTTCTCCGCGCACAGCTACGGCTTCCGGCCGCAGCGTTCTGCGCATCAGGCAGTGGCTCGGGCGCAGGAGTTGATCGCGTCCGGCCACGACGTTGTGGTGGATATCGACCTGGAGAAGTTCTTCGATCGGGTCAATCACGACATCCTGATGGGACTAGTGGCGAAGCGGGTGACCGACAAGCGCGTCCTAAAGTTGATCCGCGGCTTTCTGACCACGGGTGGGCTGGCGGATGGGCTGGTCGGTCCGACGGAGGAGGGTACGCCGCAAGGCGGGCCGCTCTCTCCGCTGCTGTCGAACCTGATGCTCGACGTGCTGGACAAGGAATTGGAGACGCGCGGCCTCAACTTCGTGCGGTATGCCGACGACTGCAACATCTACGTGCGCAGTCAGCGGGCCGGCGCGCGGGTGATGGCCGGCGTCGAAGGGTTCCTGACCAGGCGCCTCAAGCTGAAGGTCAACAAGGCGAAGAGTGCGGTCGCCCGGCCGAGCAAGCGCAAGTTCCTGGGCTTCAGCTTCATGACTGGGAAACAGCCCCGGCGGCGCATTGCGCCGCAGTCGCTGGCCCAGTTCCGAAGCCGAGTGCGGGAGCTGACGCGTCGTACCCGAGGCAACAGCCTCGCGCAGATCGTCAAGGGGCTGTCCGTCTATCTCACCGGATGGCGCGGCTACTTCGGCTTCTGCGAGACCCCGTCGGTGTTGCGTGAACTCGACCAGTGGACCCGGCGACGGCTGCGCGCCATCGCCTGGAAGCAATGGAAACGCGGGTCTACTCGCTTTGCCGAGCTGCGACGCCGCGGCGTCGGCCGGGATCTGGCGGCGCAGAGCGCCGGTAGCCCGCATGGCCCTTGGCGGCTCAGCAACAGCCCCGCGCTCGCCATCGCTCTTCCGAATGCCTTCTTCGTCTCGCTCAGGCTCGCCTCTGTCGCGGTGCGCCCGGAGCCTTCATCCATCGAACCGCCGTGTACGGACCCGTATGCACGGTGGTGTGGGAGGGGGCGGCCGCGAGGCTGACCCCTATCCCGATTCGGGGCAAGTCGAGCGCCGTCGCCCTTCGAGGCTGGCCCTCCGGAGGACACGACTGGTCCGCTTGACACGTGAGAGGGCCAGCGCCTCAGGGTGACGGCGCAACCAAGCGAGGCATCGATCCGGCCGTCATCCTGAGGTGCTCGCGAA
>QHQO01000110.1 GCA_003221195.1 Verrucomicrobiota bacterium | reverse complement strand
TTCGTCGCTCCGTTTGACCCGCGCCCGGTCTTGTCGCCAAGAACCCAGTTTTTCGGAATGCCGGCGCGAATCATTGGCCCTCCGGTTTCATTGCGCTGTAACCAGTCCTCAAGCTGGCGGCGCGATGCTTCTGATAAAGCGTCACCGAGCAACAGCCTTTGCATGTCCGAACAAATCGCCGCAGGCGTTGTTGTATCGCGCTCGTCACCGGGAATAGCGCTGTTCAATTCCGGCTCAATCCGATCGAGACGTGTCACTCGATCGCCGAGGGTGCGCACAAAATTCGTCAGGCCGGCAGGGCCGCCAATGGCATTCAAGAGCAGATTGCCGGCCGTATTGTCACTCTGTTCGATCGCGGCCGCGCACAGCGCGCCCAATGTCATACCACCGTCTTTGAGATGTTCTTTTGTCACCGGCGCATATTCCAGAATCTCCTTTGCCCCATAAGGCACGAACCGCTCCAGTTTCTCCTTTTTCTCATCGACGCGCTTCAGCACGGCCGCAGCCGCGAGAAATTTGAACGTGCTGCACATCGGGAATCGCTCGTCCGCGCGATGTTCAACATGTTTGCTGTTGCCGGTGTCCAGCGCGGCCACACCGATCCGGCCGCCGATTCGCGCCTCTATCGCTGCAATCCGGGTTGCCGCGTCATTTTCCACGGCTACTGCATTTGCCGCGACGAAGGTTAACAAGAGAAAACTTCTTACCATCGATGATAAGCAGGATGGCCTTCTTTCACTGCGACAAAAACTCCCCGACACATTGCGCAAACTTTTCCGCCTGCGGTGAGGGTTCCTTCAATGGTCGCGCGGTCGTCAGTCAGATCGACAACTTTAGCGGAAAGAAACAGTGAATCATCCGTCGGTGTTGGCCAGAGTAATTTGATTGCATATTCCGCGGTGACTGTGCACGGGGGTTGATCCTCATTCGCACGCTTCATCAGATGATAGGCCGCCGTCCAATTGCAATGACAATCGAGCAGCGTGCCGATGACGCCGCCATTCAGAACGCCCTCAAATGCTTCGTATTTTCTCTCCGGCTTCCATTCTGCAACGACTTCGCCATTTTTTGCGAAACTGCGGATATGCAAACCTTCGCGATTCGCTGGGCCACAGCCCCAGCAAGCGTTGTTTGGTGCGTATTTTTCCTGGAGTGATTTATCAGTCATGGTGCCAATGCGGAACGCCTGGCGGTCGCGCCCTACCATGAAATCCTACGCGCCGCGGGCACTTGGGCCCGGATAGGGGCGCAATTCATGCCCAACGTAGAGTGAGCGCGGCCTGATCAGACGATTATGATCATGTTGCTCAGTCACATGCGCGCACCAGCCGGCCACGCGCGACGCAGCGAATAGAGGCGTGTTTAACTCCGGTGGGAACCCGAGCATCCAAAACACCGGAGCCGCATAAAGATCCACATTGGCGCAAAGATGTTTTTCGCGATCCATGACTTCTTCGAGTTTCTCGCAAATTGGAACCCAGTTTTCTTTTCCTGTACGCTTGCCCAAGTCCCGCGCGATCTCTCGCATCACCGGCACGCGTGAGTCGCCCTCTTTGTAAACGCGATGGCCGAATCCCATGATCTTCTCTTTCGTCCCCAGTTTTTTCATCAGCCAGCTTTCCGCACCATCCGGAGTCCCGATTTCCTCAAGCATCTTCATCGATTCCTCATTCGCGCCGCCGTGCAGCGGACCTTTGAGGGTCGCGACTGCCGAGGTCACTGCGGCGTACATTCCCGCGAGTGTTGAAGCGGTCACGCGCGCGGCAAAAGTGGACGCGTTAAACTCGTGATCGGCGTAAAGATTGAAAATCGTGTCCAGCATTCGGATTTGCCAATCCTGCGGAACTTTGCCCTCTAACTTATAAAAGAAATTGCCGGCTTGAGTGAGATCAGTCTTCTCCGGCAACGCTTGTTCTCCGTGGGAAATCCGCCAGCCGTCGGTAATTAAGGTGGAAACGCGCGCGATCAGGCGGATCGACTTACGAATATTGGCGTCGTGCGAGTTGTCGCTCAGGTCTTTATCAAAGGCGCTCAGCATCGACACGCCGGTGCGCAACATGTCCATTGGGTGGGTCTTGCTCGGCAGAAGCCGCAGCATTTCGATCACGGCACCCGGCAGTGCGCGTTCCGCGGCAATTTGTTGCGTAAACTCTACCAATTGTTTCCCGTTGGGCAACTCGCCGTTGAGCAGGAGGTAAGCGACTTCTTCGAAACTCGCCTTCTGCGCCATATCATGAATGTCGTAGCCGCGGTACATCAGCCCCGCAGCGGGGTCGACCCAGCAAATGGCCGTCTCGCCCGCGATCACGCCCGCTAATCCCGGGCTGTATTCTGGTTTCTTTTCAGTAGGCATTGGTTTCTCTTTACTTGCGAATCGCAATCGTTCAACTCATCGGACTTAACCAGTTAAGATTCAACACCCACCCTCCCAGCTTTCCGCTGCCGGATCGTAACCGAGCAACTGGTAAAGCTGGTCTCGTGTTTGCATTTTCTCTATCCAACCAGATTGCGTCCCTTCCCTTTTCAGATCGCGCAGAAATTCCTCGCTCGCTTTCATTGACACCCGAAACGCGCTCTGTGGAAAAATCACCATTTTGTATCCAAAACCAGCAAGCTCTTCGAAACTGAGCAGCGGACTTTTGCCGAACTCCGTCATGTTCGCGAGAAGTGGTGCTTTCACCTCGCGGCCGAACGCCTTGAATTCATCCGCGCTTTGCAACGCTTCAGGGAAAATCGCATCCGCGCCCGTCTTGAGATAATGACGGGAGCGTTCCACAGCACGATCGAAACCTTCAACCGCACGAGCATCTGTTCGGGCGATGATCATGAAGTCTTCGTCGCGGCGCGCACTAACCGCTGCTTTGATTCTTCCAGCCATCTCATCAACTTCGAGCACTGATTTCCCTGCGAGATGTCCACAGCGTTTGGGAAATTCCTGATCTTCGATGTGACATCCGGCCAGGCCTGCCTTCTCCAATTCACAGATGGTGCGTGCGACATTCTCCGCGCCACCAAAACCGGTGTCTGCATCGACAATTGCCGGAATTGCTACCGAATTCCCAACATACCCGGCAAGCCTCACGACCTCCGTCATCGACAGCAATCCAATGTCCGGCACGCCAGCAGTCGAGTTCGCCATTCCCGCACCGCTGATGTAGACGGCGTCAAAGCCCGCGCGTTCCACCAAGCGCGCTGTCGCAGCGTTGGGCACGCCGGGCAGCATCACGCAACCTTCCGCGATTAACTCGCGTAATCGTGCAGCTTTCCCTTTCTTTGTCATGTCGAGCGAAAGTCTTGCCTTGAGCGGAGTCGAATGGGTTGAGATATCTCTTGTTTACTTCTGCGGAATCACCAGCGCCTTCATCAGCTCGTCAACATTTGCCGCTTCGTCCAGCTTCCACGCAACATCGATAATCTTTCCTGCGCGTTCATTGCCAAGCATCGGTTCAACCAAGACTCTAAACTTCTCTTCCACCTCCGAATCTTTGAGCCGGTTTTTCGCGTGCCCGAGCGGATAATCGACTCTTCTCGTCAATCGTCGACCATCCGCAAGATCTACATGTACGATGTTCGCGACCGCGCCGGGATACATCGAGCTCAACTCCGAATTACGTTCCACCTTCACGTTCTCCAAAAATTTCCACACGCTTGGATGACTAAAGCGCTCGCGGTCGAATTGTTTGTCGGTTACTTCGCCGTCGATCAGCGCGATCGCCGTAATGTAAGGCAAGCTGTGGTCTGCCGTTTCGCGCGTTGCCGGCTTCCATTTCTCCGGCTCACTGCCGATGATATCGACCGAGGCGTCGTGGCTTTCGATCGTCATCGATTTTACCTTTGCCGGATCGCCAATTTCCTTTCGCAATGAGAGCGCTGCTTCGATCGCGCTTTGGCTGTGATATTCCGCCGGCCAAAACTTGATGCTCGTATTCAAAATCATTTCCGGCGCGCCCTTGAATTTTTCTCCGACGTTGCCGAGCGAAACACCGAGTTGTTTCTCGAACGCCATTTGTCCCTCGAAAATGGGGGCGGGCCCGGTCATTCCAACTCGGGCAAGCAACGCCGAATAAACGCCGCGCCGTGCCGCGTCAGCGAATGCAACGCCTTTCCAATGCGAGAGTTCGCCTGCACGGGACTGACGCATCGCCGCACACGCGACTCCAGCAATATTCACTGCGTGTCGCGTTTTTTTGGGATCAAGTTTCATTAAGCGCGCGCACGCAAGCGCCGTGGAGAACGCGCCGTACGTCACATGGTCCCAGCCACGCGCCCGAATACTCGCGGCATCGCATAATCGACATTGCACTTCGTACGCAAGCGCGATCGCGGCGATCAATTCGCGGCCATTTGCGTCCACGCTTTCCGCCGCAGACAGCGCCGCAGAAATATTGTCGCTCGGATGGGCAGGCTCTTTCGACAAATACGTATCGTTGTAATCGAAATAGCGAATGCAACAGCCGTTCGCGAAAGCGGTCCAGTCCGGCGGCGCCTTGTGATTCGTGCCGATGATTGTCGATCCGTGTTTCGCCGAGAAATCGGAAGCGACGTTTCGCGCAATGATGCACGGCTCTTCGTTCCACGCACCAAGTGCGCAACCCAGCGAGTCAAGGATGCGTCGTTTTACTTCGTGTACGACTTCTTTGGAAAGATCTTCAAATCGGAACGAAGAGGCATAACTGGCGAGTTGATGAGCAAGCGTTGTTTTCATGGAAAATCTGCAATTTCAATCTGCCGACGAATTCGCAAGGGGCAACATGCGATGTTGAAGGGCAGGCGCTCCGGCTGCCAATCTGGCGCCCGATGCGGTTGCCCTACAATGGAAAACACGCACACTTCTTCCGTGAGCGAATTTCAGTTTGGCGGAGATTTTGTCTGGCATCCGGCGCCGGAGCTTGTCGCACAATCAAATCTTCAGCGCTTTATTCAGAAACATGAGCTCGGTTCGTACGATGAGCTGATGCAACGATCGACAACCGACATTGAGTGGTTCTGGGACGCGGTGCTAGGCGATCTCGATATCCAGTTTTACAAACCGTATTCACGCGTGGTCGATCTAAGCGATGGCAAACCGTGGGCGCGTTGGTGCGTCGGCGGCGAAATGAACATCGTCCACAACATGCTCGACAAGTACGCCGGCACTGAGATCGACAATCGCGTTGCCATCAAGTCCGAGACCGAAGACGGCACTATTCAAACCCTCACCTACAAAACGTTACGCGTGCAAACCAACGAGATGGCCGCCGTGTTACGCGGCCTCGGTCTCGGAAAAGGGGACGCCATGGGCGTGTTTATGCCAATGGTTCCTGAGATCGTGGTTGCAATGCTCGCGATCATTAAAATCGGCGCAATTTTTCTCCCGCTTTTTTCTGGCTTCGGCGCAGCCGCGATTATTTCTCGGCTCAATGACGCCGAGGCAAAAGCGCTTTTCACGGCGGATGGAACTTATCGGCGCGGAAAATTTTGTGCGATGAGACCGATCGCGTATGAAGCAGCGTCGCAAGTCCCCAGCCTTAGACACCTGATTGTTTTGCCGTCAGAAACTCCCGCGCCGAAACTCGACGGCTTAAAGCCGTCGAATTCTAAAGCGGCGCGGCCGCATTACGAAGCACATTCGTGGCGCGAGGTGACGAGTCTCTCAAGTCTCAGCTCTCAACAACCAACGGAACGCACATCGGCGGAAGATCCGATGATGATCATCTATACCTCGGGCACAACCGGTCGGCCTAAAGGCGCGGTGCACACGCATTGCGGGTTTCCAATTAAATCCGCACAGGACATGTGGCATGGGCTCGATCTGCACCCGGACGAAACGCTTTTCTGGATGACCGACATGGGCTGGATGATGGGGCCATGGGAAGTTTTCGGCACGTTACTGCTCGGCGCGACAATGATGCTTTACGATGGCGCACCCGATTTTCCAGAACCAGATCGCGTCTGGTCACTGGTGGATCGGCATCAAGTGACTGCCCTGGGCGTTTCGCCGACGCTGATTCGCGCGTTGCGGCCTCATGGCGATGAGATTGTGCATCGACACGATCTCTCATCGCTCCGCAAATTCGCTTCCACTGGTGAGCCATGGAATCCCGATCCATGGATGTGGCTCTTCCAAAATGTAGGGCGCGGAAAACTTCCGATAATTAACTACTCCGGTGGCACTGAAATCTCCGGTGGAATCGTGATGGGCAATGTCCTAACACCGATGAAGCCGTGCGCATTCTCCGGGCCGCTCCCGGGAATGGCCGCAGATGTTGTCGATGAACATGGAAGGTCCGTGCGTCGACAAGTTGGCGAACTGGTAATTCGCGAACCTTGGATCGGGATGACGCGCGGCTTTTGGAGAGACCGCGAGCGGTACATCGAGATCTATTGGTCGCGTTTTCCAGATGTTTGGGTCCACGGCGATTGGGCGGCGGTCGATAATGATGGACTGTGGTACATTCTGGGGCGTTCTGACGACACAATTAAAGTTGGCGGCAAACGCGTCGGGCCAGCGGAAGTGGAATCGATCCTGGTTGCGCATCCACAAGTGAGCGAAGCCGCCGCGGTGGGCGTCCCCGATTCCATCAAAGGCGAAGCGCTGATTTGTTTTTGCGTTTTGAAGAAGGGAGCGGACGGCAATGTCACTCTTGCGACCGAATTGAAAGAGAATGTGGCACGCGATCTCGGTAAGGCACTCGCTCCGCGCAACGTGGTTTTTGTGGCAGACATACCAAAAACCCGGAACGCAAAAGTGATGCGCCGCATCGTGCGCGCTGCGTATCTGGGTGAAAAACTCGGCGACACATCCGCTTTGGAAAACCCAGCATCGCTGGATGAAATCAAACGGATCCGGCAACAGGCATAGCCCTCTATTAAGCACTGGCGGGGTCATCCCGAGGTCGGCGAAGCGCGCCGAGGGAGCCCACGCACACGCAGTTGAACACATCTGGGACCAGAGCGTGATCCCTTAATCCTGTGGGACGTCCCTCGCCGTCTTCGCAGATTCCGGATGACCCCGGCTTCACTGGTGGACACTTGCGAACGCTATGCAGGCGCGAAGCTTTAATTTTTCGTAATGCGGATTTTCCAGTGATGACTACAGCCGTCACACTGAAGTGCGCTGACGGAAACTGATCCCCTTAATCGCCGCGCAGAATCTTAATTCGTTGATTGAGCCAATCTGCTTCTTCGATAAAACCGTCGGTGCGAGCGACGCGTTCGAGTGAGCGATAGCGTTCAAGCACATCGAACTCGATGCTCCATTGCAGCTTGCGCAAACAGACCGGACACAAATGGAGCGGGCGACGATCGCTTTCGGCAAGGTGATTCGAGCCGTTCATCAGACAGTTGAAAAACGTGCAGTGAGCGAGTCCGAACATGTGCCCAGTCTCATGCGCGAGCACCTTGCAGCTGCGGCGTAGGAGGAGAGTTTGATAATTCTTTCCGCGAGCTTCTCCATAAAACGCAGGATCATAACGCGCAAAGCTGTAAACACCGACGCGCTCGCGCAGCGAGGCCTGGCCGAATACGAAATTCCACGACGCCTCAGGGTAAAGATCTTCCATCGTGATCGCCAGCGTGCAGAACGCATCCGCAGGCATCCGTGCTTTGAGGAAATCGAGAATGTCGCTTGTGAGAATTTGTAAATTGCCGGTATTCGGATTGTCTCGGGTCGTAAACTTGGACGCGTTGAGCGATACTGCCGGCAGCGCTTTGACTTCCACGGAGAAAAACGCCGCCGCAAACTCGCGTAGCTTGCCGATCGACGGGCTGCGGCCAGCGGTGAAGTCACCCAGCGGTTGAAGGTAGATGACGCGCCTCGACTTAGTCGGCCGGTTAGGACCAGACGCTTTGAATTCGTTGAAGGTCTGCCCGGATTCGGGATGCACCGCAAGCCAGTCATGCGGACCGGGGTTTGGTATCGGCTCAAATTCGGGCGCATCGGCCGAGTAGGCGCGCCCAAGGACAGGTGACAATCCCGCCAGATCCCCGACCGCCGCGCGTCTGACCTCCGAACTTGGCTGCTGAAAAGCCATGCTAAGAAATGCGGCGCAAAAAATTGCAGCTGTTTTCCACACAAGCCAGCGAAGTCAGCAGGTCGTATGGAAAAGTCCGCCTACTGGCTCGGTTTCCGCGAGTTTGTTGTAAAGCGCCACTGCTTCTTTGGTTGGCAGGACGTGAGTGGCGATTTGCCGTTCCTTCAAAAAATCCAACGTCTCGCGCGGGACATGAAGGCATTCGGCCATTCCGCGCGAAAGCACGACCACTGTAGCGCCATGATCCAGCAATTCCCCCACGTCGGTGACTTGGATTCCAGGATTGTGACCAGTCCCAGTCTCGCGCCAATTCCAATCACGTGAGCCCCCGGGGAAAAGCTTTGCGTCTTTGTAAGGGTCTGCTTTTCCCTCGACTTCCAGTCGACCCCAGGAAACATATTTGATCCGCGGTGAAAGATCTGTGCTTTCCACAATATAAGATTCGCCGGCGACGAACTTCGCAGTTGGCTAATCCCGCAGATACCACGGCGTCGTAATCACCACAGTGCGCCGGTCGCCTTGCAGAAACAGCAGCGCCCGCAATCCTGCGCCGCGGATGTTGTGGAGGAGCCGTTCGTACCAGTGCGGCTCGACCAGCTCGGGAATTACAACCGCGACGAGGCGGTCTTTGTTCTCCTGTTCTTTTTTTTGCACGAATTTTAGAATCGGTTCGTAAATTTGCCGGTATGGTGAATGGATAATCTCCAAGCGCGGAACGGTCGCGTTGGCTGCACGGGCCGGTTTCTCCACCTTTTCGGCCCAGGTTTCCTGCAAGCTCTCGCTGTCGCTCTCCTTGCCGCAGGCGACATGCAACGCGGTGATGTCGTCCGACATTTCCAAACCAAAGCGCAGGGCGCGCTCGGTCACGCGATTCCAGCTATCAATGGGAATGATCACCACCGGTGGTCGCAGTTTGCCCGTTTGCAATTTCGCCGGGTGTTCGACTTCGCGCGCGATGAATTCGTAGTGACGTTTGATTTTCCAAAACAGCCATACCGATCCCGGGCCAACAACCAGAATGATCCAGGCGCCCTCCACAAATTTTGCGGCCACGATGATGACCAAGGCAACGCTGGTCGCGGTCGCCCCGATTGCGTTGATCACAAGTTTTGTGCGCGCAGCTCTGCCCTTTTTGCGCTGCCAATGACCGACCATTCCAATTTGTGAAAATGCGAAGGCGCTGAACGCGCCGATGGCGAACAGCGGAATCAGCTTGTCGGTGACGCCCCGGAAGGCGATCAACAGGATGCCGGACAGAATCGCCAGAATAATGATGCCGCTGGAAAAAACCAACCGTCGTCCGCGTTCTCCAAAGAACGACGGCAGAAATCCATCCTCGGCTAACTGCCGGCACACGCGCGGAAAACCGGCAAAGCTGGTCTGCGCGGAAAAAACTAGCACGCTAAAAATGCTGGCGATGGCGATGGAGTAGAATACGCCGTATCCTGCGATGGCGCCGATCAGTTGCGAGAAGATTGTTTGATAGCCTGGCTGTTGTTCGTTCATCGCGCGGATATGATAAGCTGGGCAGAGATAACCTATCGCGAGCAGAAACGCGCCGAGGATCGCGACGATGATGGTTAGCGTCCATTGCGCGTTCGGCACGGTGGGTTTGCGAAAGAGCGGGATGGCGTTACTGACTGCCTCAATACCTGTCATCGCGGTGCAACCGCTGGCGAAGGCACGCAACAGCATCCAGGCACTCACCGCTTGGGTCGCAGCCGAAACTGGCAGAGGCGATGCGGCCGGCCGGGGATGCCCTCCGCTCAGCACGGCCTGAACCACGCCGACGATCATTGCGCTCCCGACGCACAGAACAAACGCGAGCACTGGGAACACGAACGTTATTCCTGTTTCACGAACGCCGCGCAAATTGATCACGGTCAGCACGACGAGCACCAGTAGACAAAACGCCAATCTTTGTTTCTGTAGCATTGGAATCGCTGACACGACAGCGCCAACCCCGGCGGAGATTCCAACAGCAACATTGAGCATGTAATCGAGCAGCAGTGCCGTGCCCGCCACGACGCCAGCGCGCGTGCCGAGATTGTCCTTTGCGACAATGTAGGCGCCGCCACCACTCGGATACGCAGCCGCCGTCTGTCGATACGAGAAGTAAAGCGTCGCGAGCAATGCCAGGATTGCGAGCATGATCATCGGCATGTAGCGCAATCCGGCCACGCCCAGCGGCATTAGAATCGTCAGCGCTGCCTCCGCGCCGTACGCCGTTGAGGCCAACGCATCCAGGCCGAGCACCGGCACTCCGGTTGCCACCGTCAGCTCTTCTTTCTTGCGTTCCGACGATTTGAGCGGCCGCCCCAGAATCTTATCAAGCAGCGACGACATCATATTACAATCGCCAACAAAGAAGGGTTCGGGACGCGCACATGTCCGCGCTTGCGGTGCCGAGCAAGAAAGCTGCTACTCTTCACCACGGTTCCAGTGGTTCTCTGCCAGCATACCTCCCATGCTTCGTATTTCAGGTCGAAGTTTGGCCGCCTTTGCGCAGCCAGTTATTCGTTCGCGCGCCACGCATATAACGGCGTGCGGATCACTTCATTTTCTGTCCGGTCATCAAGCCATAAACAATGAGAGCCGCCCCGATCAACGGCAAGGGGGAGAAGGCCAATCGAATCTTTGCACCACGAAAGAAGTCCGTCAGCTTGACGCCGATCTGCGCTCCAACAGCTGCTCCGGTCTGCATTACCAGCGCGATCATGATGTCCACGTTTCCCTTGATGGCATGCGATAGCGTCCCATAGCTGGCTGAGACGGCGACTTCGAAAAGATCTTCGTAATTGTGGTTGCATTTTGGGTTGTCCTTCTAATTCGCAGCTGCACATAAGGGAGATCGAGCGTCAAATGATTGGACTATTTGGTATTGAGGTTGACTGGTGGCGCGGTGTTCAAGACTTGATAACAATAACCGTCGCGTACATGCTCGCCGTGCCGATTGGCTGGCATCGGCTAAGAGCGGAGCGCGGCTTTGGCCTGCG
>QHQO01000082.1 GCA_003221195.1 Verrucomicrobiota bacterium | reverse complement strand
CTTTGAGACTGAACAGCGCGCGGGGTCCGGGTTTAGCGCCCGGCGCGCTTTGCCGCAATCGCTTTCTTGATGTCCTGCTCCCGGATGGCCTGCAACTGTTGGTACTGCGCGGGGCTAAGAATTTTCTGCAACTCCGGCGCGCTTTCGCTGTGGATGGCGTGGAGTTGCTTCATCTTCTGCATTCCGGAAAGCGAAGGATCATTCTTGATCGCCTCGAATTTTGGAGCCTCGGCCTTTAGGATGGGCAGCACCTCAACCTCTTGTTGCGGCGTCAGCTTGAGCTGTTGCGCCAAAGCGATCACTTTCTTCTCCGCTTCGGGAGACTGGCCTGGCGTGGCTGGCGCGAGGATTAGAAAGGCAAGGACGCAGAGGGCGGACGGCAGGAGCGTGAAGAGTTTTTTCATAGCTCGACCTTACCGGGCCGAAACACAAGTCGCCTATGGGACCTAAGTCGTATGAAGAAGCGCGCGATGAATCAGCGTTGGTGGGTGGATTGTTGGGTAGTTCCGGCTTTTTCCCGTGAGTTAACTACGTAGCTAGGCATGTAGATTTAGATGCGGGCAAAGTCGTTATGGTATCGCCAGCGCTTTTCGCCCCTATGCGTGCCTTTCTGCTGGCAAGTTCCCCTTGCCGGCGAGCGCGATTGATGCTGCCAACCGGCGTGCTGTCGGGTAGTGCGTTTCCAGTGACATCGAAAGAGGTGCGTTTTTCCGGCATCTGCGGCTGCGGGCGGGAAGCAGTCCCCTGACCTTCGACGGCAAACTCTCGTCGACGCCTCCTTCGTGCGGCGATTTCACCTGGACAACGGTCGCTGAGAGAGTTCGCAAACTTAGAATCGCGTGGTGGTGCGACCCGCAAAGGTGGTTAAACGTACCGCGTCGCAAGGTGTAATGAGCAAAACCGCTATTACTTTTGCAAGATGTTCAAGAAAGCCACGGGGATAAGTTTCATCGACTACCTCTCGAGAGCCCGAGTAGAGAAATCGCAAACGCTTTTGCTCAATCCTAACTCGCGCATTAGCGAAGCTGCTTTCGCCAGCGGCTTTCACTCCATGACGAACTTCAATCGCGCGTTCCGGCGAATTGTCGGTCGCTCTCCCACGCAATTTCGCGAATTGCTTCCGAAACTGCGACGCTCAGGTAGAAACGGCCAATAGCCCAGCGCGGCTCCGCCGCAACCGAAGATTCTAACCGCAGATGACACCGATGGCACGAATGTGATGAAGTAGAGTAGAGAGGGAGGCACGAGATGAGGCAAAGCCAATGACCGCCGCGTTCCCTCCCCCTCCTCAAACCGGACGTGCAGATTTCCAGCATCCGGCTTTCGCAGGGCGTTCTTGCACGAAGCTTTCACAGATAGATGAGTCCGAGTTGATCAAGGTGCACACACTTCGAAGTGCCTTGGGCAGGGCGCCACGGACGCTGACTGTGCTGCCGCAAGTGCAGCGCCAGCCGCAGCCGGACGTAGCTGTTGATCTGCCGAAAGGCATCTCGGCTGTAGCCTGGCCGAAAGTAGTTCGACCATGCCTTGAGATGTCTATTGAGCTCTTGAATGAGGTTGGGTAATGGTTGGAAGCAGCGGCTCTTGTTGATCATTCGCCGCAACCTCTCACGCTCGCGCGCGATTGCTTGGGTTGATGGACACATGTTCCAGTAACGCAGCTTTCGCCCGCAGCGGTCGCGATCCAGCCGGAAGCTGTAACCAAGGAAGTCAAGTCTTTGCCCCGGCTCGCGCAAGTTGATCAGACGAGTCTTTTCCCGGTTAATCCTTAACCCCAGCCAGACCTCGATCTTTTCCTCGACGAACTTTCTCAGCTTGCCCTCTACCTCACGAGTTAAGATCACGAAGTCATCGGCATAGCGCACCAGCACAGCCTTGGCCCAGCGTGCCGGTCCCGCTTTGGCGTAAAAGACTCGGTCAAACCAGTGCAGATAGATGTTCGCCAGTAACGGCGACACTACTCCGCCTTGTGGCGTTCCCTTGTCGTTGCGCCGCCGACGTGGCCTCCCATTTTCATCCTTCTCCTCTACCGGCGCCCGTAGCCACTGCTTGATCAAGCGCAGGACACTTCCGTCCACTACGCGCATCCGCACACACGCAATCAGTTTGTCGTGTGGAATGCTGTCGAAGCAGCCTTCCATATCCGCGTCATAAACCGTGCAGCGCCCGTTCACCAGATTTTGCCGAATGACTTCCAGCGCGTCGTGCGCACTCCGCCCGGGTCGAAACCCATAAGAGCAATCCAGAAAGTCCGATTCAAAGATCGGTTCCAAGATCAGCACTACCGCTGTTTGCACCACCCGATCACGCAGGTTCGGGATGCCCAGTGGCCTTAGCTTGCCATTCCCTTTGGGGATATACACCCTGCGCACCGCTCCCGTGCCATAGCGCTTCTGGGCAAGCTCGCTCCCTAACTCTAAAAGGAAGGCTTCCACGCCCTCCTTCTCGATTTGCTCAATACTCACTCCATCTACTCCCGGCGCACCGCCATTGGCTCGTACTTGCATCCAAGCCGCTCGCAACGTCTCGGGATCACCCACCAGCCCGTAAAGGCTGTAGAAGCGAAATCGCTTCTCCTGTTTGGCTTTCGTACTCAGCTTCGCTCGCCAGTCCCGGAGTTTCGCCGGCAGCATCGCTTCTCTTACCTGTAGCTCCGCTTCCAGCTTTCCTGTCGTAGGTGGGTTGCTCATCCCCCAATCAGCTCCCAAGACTCTTTGAGCCTGCTTCGCTCCTGCCAAGGCCCCTTCGCTCCACAGGCGTTACCCCGCTTCATCGCTACTACGAGCCTCTCCGACTGCCTTGCCCCCAACTAGGCAGCTTATAGTTTCGCTGCTTGTCTTGTTGCGTCGCCGCAACCGGCGGCAAGGCTCTCCCAGCCTGCCCAACCCAACTGTCCCTGCGCGCTGTCCCCTTTCACCCCGGAGAACTCCGGCATTGCTCGCAAACATCTCTTCACACCGGATGTCTGGCTTCAACCCTTCTGGAAGTCTGGCCGCTCTCATTTTTTTGGTTTAACGAGGCCGATTCGGGTTCGCTTGCGCTACGGCTCACAGGTTCGCTCCACGGAGCTTCAGCGCAGCAATTGCTTACTGCACTGTCCGTTTCACTACATGCTGGACGTTCAGTTCACATGATGAACACTTTTCAGTTCATTAGTTTAGTTGGCGGTGCTGGCGCACCAGAAGATAACCAAGAAAACAAAGAGGCTTCGCCGACTTCTACAGCCTTGGTTCCCTTCTGTTCATCGCATCGATTCTTATTCGCGTAATCCGCGGTTCGATTCCACAAAAAGAAAATGCCGGACATCAACGTGGGGTTGTTGTCCGGCATTTAGTCGATGTCTAGCAAAGACTGAATTGTGCGTTACCGTCGTTTTCTTTGAGCTTTGCAGCGCTTTCGCGCTCCAAAGTCTTTACGGCATGCCCAGCTACTTCAATTCCTTTGTCATTCCGAGCGAAGCCGAGGAATCTCTGACTACAAATAGCTAGAGATGCTTCGACAGGCTCAGCATGACAATTACTAGAAACTGAAATAGCTGGGTTTAGCCGTCGACCTGTGCTACCGCGCCGAGAATCGAAACTCGAAACTCGAGAATCGGATTTCTCCGAATCTCGTTTTAACGATTTAACGAATCACGGCGCGAAGCGCTTCTCCTTAGAAAGGAGGTGATCCAGCCGCAGGTTCCCCTACGGCTACCTTGTTACGACTTCATCCCAGTTACTGCTCATAGCGTAGACGGCTATCTCCCTTGCGGGTTAATGCGCCGGCTTCGGCTACAAGCAACTTCCATGATGTGACGGGCGGTGTGTACAAGGCCCGGGAACGTATTCACGGCGCCGTAGCTGATGCGCCATTACTAGCGATTCCGGCTTCATGGAGTCGAGTTGCAGACTCCAATCCGAACTGAGCCCAGTTTTACTAGATTTCCTCCACCTTGCGGTCTCGGATCGTTCTGTACTGGGCATTGTAGTACGTGTGCAGCCCTGGCCGTAAGGGCCATACTGACTTGACGTCGTCCCCACCTTCCTCCCCGTTTCACAGGGCAGTCTGAACAGAGTGCTCGAGGCTCACGCCTCGGTGGCAACAGTTCACAGGGGTTGCGCTCGTTGCGGGACTTAACCCAACATCTCACGACACGAGCTGACGACAGCCATGCAGCACCTGTGCAAATTCTCCCTTTCGGGAGTCACTGGCTTTCACCAGTTTAGAGATGCATGTCAAGGCCAGGTAAGGTTCTTCGCGTTGCATCGAATTAAGCCACATACTCCACCGCTTGTGCGGGCCCCCGTCAATTTCTTTGAGTTTTAATCTTGCGACCGTACTCCCCAGGCGGCACGTTTAACGCGTTAGCTCCGGCACAGAAGGGGTCGAATCCTCCCACACCAAACGTGCACCGTTTACTGCCAGGACTACCGGGGTATCTAATCCCGTTTGCTCCCCTGGCCTTCGTGTCTCAGTGTCAGGAACTGTCCAGAGACCCGCCTTCGCCACTGGTCTTCCTCATGATCTCTACGCATTTCACTGCTACACCATGAATTCCAGTCTCCTCTCCAGTCCTCAAGCACCGCAGTATCGAATGCAGTTTCGGAGTTAAGCTCCGAAATTTCACACCCGACTTACGGCGCCACCTACACACCCTTTACGCCCAATGAATCCGAACAACGCTTGAGACCTCTGTATTACCGCGGCTGCTGGCACAGAGTTAGCCGTCTCTTCCTCTTCTGGTACTATCAACTCACGTACAGTTAATACGTAAGCATTGTTCCCAAATGACAGGAGTTTACAACCCGAAGACCTTCATCCTCCACGCGGCGTCGCTCCTTCAGGGTTTCCCCCATTGAGAAAAATTCTCGACTGCTGCCACCCGTAGGTGTCTGGACCGTGTCTCAGTTCCAGTGTGACTG
>QHQO01000151.1 GCA_003221195.1 Verrucomicrobiota bacterium | reverse complement strand
AGTGATCTTGCAAAGGAGGACCCAAAAATCGACGTCATCGCGCGGTGTGATCTGGGCGATCCGATTGAGCCGGCCATGAGAAAGTGCGATGTGGCGATCGATTTCAGTCACGCCGGCGCCACCACTGAAATCTGTCGCGCTGCGTTGCAGCATCGCAAGCCGTTGGTCATTGGGACGACGGGTCACTCTACAGAGCAGCGCAGCACGATCGAAGAGATCGCGCAATCATTGCCGATCGTATTCGCATCCAATTTCAGCATCGGAGTCAATGTGCTTTTCTGGCTGACGCGCAAAGCTGTCGAGCAGCTCGGCGGTAATTTTGACGTCGCGATTGTCGAAACGCATCACAAGATGAAAAAAGATGCGCCCAGCGGGACGGCCAAAACGTTAGCCGAGGTCTTGAACGCGACTAAGAAAACGAAGCGTGAAATTCCAATCCAATCAATCCGCGAAGGCGACGTAGTTGGCGAGCATACAGTCGTTTTCAGCGGCCCCGGCGAGTGCCTCGAGCTCACGCATCGCGCGGCGAGCCGGGAAATCTTTGCGCGAGGCGCCTTGCGCGCAGCGGAATGGATCGTCAGCCAGCCGCCGGGACTTTACTCGATGCAGAATGTTCTGGGGCTGTAGATTTGTAGGGCGTTTCTGTGAAACGCCACGGCGTCTGGCACAGACGCCCTACAATTTTTTGTCGGCGGTCATAGACCGCCGCTACAGGATATGAGAACGGCAGTCGCGCTCGGATCCAATCTCGGCGATCGGCTCGAGAATTTGCGCGCAGCGCGACGACAAATAATCGAGCTTGCTGACGTAAGACCGCCTGTTTTCTCTGCGGGCATCTACGAAACCGAACCGGTCGATTGCGAGCCGGGAGCGTCAAATTTTTTGAACACGGTCATTGAATTTGATTTTGAAGGCGACCCAGTGCAGTTGCTTGAACAACTTGCTCGAATCGAGGAGTCGTTAGGCCGCAAGCGCAATCATCCGAAAAATATCTCGCGTAGGATCGACATCGACCTGCTCTACTGCGGCGATCAGCAGATCGAGAACGAACGACTGCAATTGCCGCATCCGCGGATGCACTTGAGAAAATTCGTGCTTCAACCGCTCGCCGATATCTGGGGAGACTTGATCTTACCTAATCAAAGAAAAACTGTCCGGGAATTGCTCCCAAAATCCGACGAATCTGGAGAGGTGGTTCGATTGATGAACGATTGGTAGCGCGATGGAACTGTAGTGGCAGCCGTGCCGGCTTCTTTTTGTCCTGGATTTGCAGGCCACACGCCTGCCTCTACAGGAATTCGGCGCCGCAAATTTTTCCCGTGGCTCTTTCGCTACAGCTTGCGTTCTCAAGTTAGCAGCTGATCTTGCGGCAGATCCGATGAAAGATTTTCGCCAAATGAAACAACGCGGCGAAAAGATCACCGCGTTGACGGCTTACGATTATCCCACGGCGCGTCTACTGGACGAAAGCGGCATCGACATCGTCCTGGTAGGCGACTCGTTAGGCATGGTGGTACTTGGTTGCCAGGATACGACTGGTGTAACGCTGGAACAAATGCTGCATCACACCCGCGCAGTCGCTCGCGGTGTTAAACAGGCGTTACTCGTGGCGGATCTGCCGATCCACACGTACGACACACCCGAACAGGCTGTGGAGACGGCCAGGAAATTTGTCGATGTTGGCGCGCAGGCGGTGAAGCTTGAAGGCGGTGTGAGTCATGTGGCGCAAATTCAAGCAATCACAAAGGCAGGCATCCCGTTCATGGCGCACATCGGCATGCTGCCCCAAAGTGTGCGGGAGGAAGGTGGCTACAGGATCAAGGGGCGTACCCAGTCCGAAGCCGAAGCGCTGCTCGCGGACGCCCGAGCGGTGGAAGAAGCCGGCGCATTTTCTGTTGTGCTGGAGATTGTGGTCGCAGACATCGCAAAACAGATCACAAGCGCAATCGGCATCCCCACCATCGGTATCGGATCCGGCAAGCATTGCGATGGACAAATCCTGGTCACGCACGATTTGATCGGACTCTTCCCTTGGTTCACACCGAAATTTGTGTCACCCGAGGCGCGCGTAGCAGACGAAATCCGTCGCGCCGCAAGCGCCTTCATCGAGCAAACGCGTGCCGGGGGCTAGGAAAATAGTGCCATGGTGAACTTTCGTCGGGCCATAGCTCGCCTGTCCGAATGTGATATGTTGAAAACCACATGAGAGTTTCCGATTTCGACGATTTCGACCGGTTCGAGACCGAAGGACTGCTCACGGGCAGCAAAGAGCGCAGTTGGCTCTGGTTTGGATTAATCGTTTCGCTGGGAATACACCTCGCGCTCTGCGCTTATTTTTACCGGACGCGTTTCCAAACCGTAGAAGCTTTGACACCACCAAATGAGCAGACGCCAACATTCAAGGTCAGAAGCATCAACACGTCAGACCTTGGCAAAAGCAGTGTCGATCAGACAAATCCGGCGGCAAAACCGAACCCGGACAATACCAATGTGCAGTTGCCAGACGAAAAGAAATCGTTCGACAAGCTATTGCAGGACGTTCAAGCAAGCGCGGCGATTCCAGACGACATGCGGGACGTTTTGCCTGATCAACCTAAGGTGGAACAGCCCGAGGTAAATTCCGTTCTTACTGAAATCGAGCGATCGACTGCGCAGAGTCTCGTCAACGATTCAAACGCGACGCACGAACAATCGCTGCTCAACAATAGTTCACAATCGGGCCGTCCACAGCCCGCGCTTAGCGGAACGGAGCTGGCCACGAGTACGACGATCAAGCGCCCCAACACCTTTACCAGCAAGATGCCCGGTGACAGCGCCGGACCAATTAAAGGGCACACCGCCGGCTTCAGCGACTTGGATCAACTGCTCGCGCAAAAAGGTCCGCTCGGGTCAGGCACAAAATTACGACTGCCGGACGATCAACTCTTCGAATATGACAGCGACGTGCTTCAAGCAAGCGCCATCAGTCAATTGCAAAAGCTGGGCACTCTCATCCAGCGTAATCCGAAAGCTACGTTTTCCGTGGAAGGTTACACGGATTCATTCGGCTCATTCGAATACAACCTCGATCTGAGTCAGCGCCGAGCTGACAGCGTGAAACGCTATTTAGTGGAGGCAATGCGGATTAATCCTGCGCAAATTGAAACGCGCGGTTACGGCGCAGCGAA
>QHQO01000150.1 GCA_003221195.1 Verrucomicrobiota bacterium | reverse complement strand
TTTACTCCAACGGCTTCAACTCACCGAGCATGGTCGGGATCAATTCTGTGACAGTCGGATGAATGTGCATGGCCCGCTGAATCACCGTGTATGGCGCGTTGGCGTACATCACGTCGAGGATCGAATGAATTACCTCATCGCACTCGATCCCCAGGAGCGACGCTCCAAGGATCTTTTTCGTTTCGGCATCCACCAAAACTTTCATGAATCCGTCCGTCTCGCCTTTTTCCCGCGCACGGCCGACTTGCGTCATCGAACGCTTTCCAATCAAAGCTTTCCGTCCTGACTTTCGCACTTCCGCCTCAGTCATTCCTGCTCTGCCCAACGGCGGATCAATGTAAAGGGCGTAAGCCGTGATCCGGTCGCTCACGCGGCGCTCATCGCCGTCTAAAAGATTAGCGGCGACAATTTCATAATCGTTGTATGCGGTATGAGTGAAGGCTCCTCGTCCGTTGCAATCACCCAGCGCATAAATGCCGGGCACATTGGTGCGAAGTTGATCATCAACCTGGATGTAACCGCGCTTATCGACTTCAATCCCGGCCTGTTCCAGACCGAGGTCGTTGGTGTTCGGCACACGACCGACTGCGAGCAGCGTATGCGAGCCGATGACAGTCTTATCGCCGCTGCTGCAATCAACCTGCACGGCCAGTTTGTCGCCGCGTTTTTCAAAGGCGATGCATTCAGCGCCCAGACGGATCCTGATACCTTCGCCTTCGAGAATCGTTTTGATGGCTTCAGAAATGTCTTCGTCTTCACGGTGAATCAGTCGCGGCCCTCTCTCCACAACGGTGACCTCACTGCCGAAGCGGCGATACATCTGAGCAAACTCTAACCCTACGTAGCTGCCGCCTATGACGATCAGATGCTGGGGCAGGAAGTCCACGTCCATCATCGTTGAATTGTTCAAATAGCTCACCTCATCGATGCCCCGGAGCGGAGGAACAGACGCGCGTCCGCCAACGTTGATAAAAAATTTGTCTGCCGCGAGAAGTTCGTCGTCCACACGAACCCGATGTGCGTCGGCAAAGCGCGCGTGGCCTTCATAAACGGTCAGGTTCTGAGTGTTCTTTAGCCACTTCTCCAGGCCCTCACTGCTTTGACGGACCACTGCGTCTTTGCGCATTTTGACTTTTTTCATGTCAACGGCGATCGGGCTGCGAATTGTCACGCCATAATCGCCGGCCCGACGCGCGACATGAGCTGTGCGCGCACTCGCCACTAGCGTCTTCGTTGGGATGCAGCCGTTATTGACACACGTGCCGCCGAACCGCTTGCGCTCGATAATCGCGACCTTCATTCCTGTGCCTGCCAGCCGAACCGCAAGAGACGGTCCTGCCTGGCCAGTGCCAATAACGATCACATCATATTTAGTTGCCATCGGCACACCTCCGCTCGGGTTACGGTCGTCTACAATTTTCAGGGTTCCTACCAGCCGTTAATGTTGAGATTTGATCTCAATCCGCAATCAGCGCCATTTCACTACAAATGAGATCGTCGACTCGATCTCTTCTCTCTAAAGTGAAGGAATCAGCACAAGTGCTGAAATTCAGAAGCGAGAACAAAAAAGGAACAGCAATCATGAACATGAAACTAGAAGTGGTAATCATCCCTGTTTCCGATGTTGATCGCGCCAAAGCATTCTACGAGAAACTGGGGTTCCGATTAGATATCGACATCGTGAATGAAAACTTTCGGGGTATACAATTTACTCCTCCTCGTTCAGAGGCATCGATCATCTTGGGCAAGGGAGTCACGTCCGTCAGGGCTGGCTCGGCCGAGCTAGTCCTCGCCGTGGATAACGTCGCCGATGCCCGCGATAACTTGATCGGCCGCAGCGTTAACGTGAGCGAAGTCTTCCACTACGCCGGCGGCCCTTTCAACAATGCCGTGGAGAACCCGCGCGTGGCTGGGCGCGACCCGGAAGGTCGTTCCTATTTCTCGTTTGCCTCGTTTCAGGATCCAGACGGGAACCGCTGGCTGCTCCAGGAGATTACGGAGCGGCTCCCCGATCGCGAATGGGAGCAGAAGCGAGCACGATCCACTGACGTCGCGACCCTGGCAGAGCTCCTCCGCGAAACGTCAGAGCACCACGACCACTACGAAAAGACGCACGCCGAACATCACTGGTGGGACTGGTACGCGCCATATCTGAGTGCGCGTCAAAGCGGCAGCAGTCCAGAGGAGGCAGTCACCGCCGCCGACCGCTACATGGAGGAGGTCCTTCATGTTCCTCCCCGATGACCCTTTGATGTCCTCAACGATATGAAAACGTATTATGTTTTATCTTTTCTTTGCGGCGCGGCGGTGATGCCCGGCTTCAGCGCGCTGAGCGGATCGAATCCTTCACACCACGTTTACGAATTGCGTCTATATCACGTTCACGAGGGTAAAATGGATGCGCTTAAAGCCCGCTTTGGCGATCACACCGACGCGATTTTCGGGCGGTACAACATGAAGAGCATCGGTTATTGGGTGCCTGAAGATGCGCCGAGTTCTCAAAACCTGTTTATCTACATTCTGGAGCATCCCAGTCGTCAAGAAGCGGAGAAGAATTGGGCCGCGTTCCACGCCGATCCCGAGTGGCGGAAGGTGAAGGCCGAATCGGAGGCGCACGGGGCACTGGTGGACCATATCGACCGGTATTTCATGGACCCGACCAGCTATTCAGCG
>QHQO01000149.1 GCA_003221195.1 Verrucomicrobiota bacterium | reverse complement strand
CTGATGCTGCGCGCGCAGCACTTTTACCAGGTCGACGAGCAGATTGGCTTTTTCGAAACGCGGGAAGAGAAAATCTTCCTCGAGTTTCTCATGATAATCCTCAACAAAGTTGCGAATGATTCGCGCGGCGTCGGCCAGCGCTTCGGGCGGAAAATCTTGCTTTGAATCGATACGACGCAACACTTCGCCGTAAACTAAAAGCACGCGCTTCAAAACGCCGTGTTCCCGCATCAAATCTTCAGGCGGCCCGACTTCGGCTTCTTTTTCTTTGCCTTTGTTTTTCGTTTCAGCGCCACGCAATAGCGCAGAGCTCGCTAACACGGCTCCGGTAAAAATGACACCGCTTCTGAGAAAAACTCTGCGGCCAAGCGGCTGCCCTTCCTGATTTCGATCCTGCATGTTTCGACAGATAATCGGGTTCCGCTCGCGCACTGAGCGCATTTTAAGATTCAACGTCGCATGATATGGATGGCGAGAATGCGACTCTGGTGACGCGCAAGGAGGTAATCGATGAAATCGCCGATGATTGAATTGGGTTTGTTGCCAAGTTTTGTCACAACCCGGCAGATCAGCGTGCTGCTGCGCGCATGCCATTCCAGATTGATCGCGCCATGCGCGGTCTCACTATGGATTTTGGCCCAGCCGTGGGGCCGCCCGGGCCGTTGATGTTCAGTGGGAGTCAGATCAAACCGCCGCAGCTGAGGATCGGTCATGATCTTTTCCCGCAACGATCCACGCCCGCTCGCGATGACTTGGATCACTGTCTGCATCCAGGTAGGTTCACCAGGAATTCATCTCTTTTGCAATGTTTGTTTGGAACAAAAGGGTCTAAACCTGGTCTTCAAGAAGCGATCGGTACATAACGTACACATCGACATATCCTTTTTCGGGATGATGAAATGCGCTCGGCAAGGTGCCAACGATTTTGAAACCGAGCTTTTGCCAAAGGCGCATTGCGGAGTCGTTGGTTGAAACAACGAAATTAAACTGCATCGCGCGAAAACCGAGGAGGCGTGCTTCGCTCAGACAATGCTCGGCGATCTCGCGACCAATTCCCTGGCCACGCGCATCCGGAGCGACCATGAAAGCCGCATTCGCGACGTGCGATCCGCCTCCCGACTGGTTAGGCCGCAGAATATAAGTGCCGAGAATGCGTCCCCTGCTTTTTGCAACGTAAGTCCGTGTATCCGCCTGGAACCAATATCCCAAGGCATCGTGGCGCGACATTCCCGGATCGAAAGCATACGTGTCCCCGGCAGCTACCACCTCGCGAAAAATATCCCAGATCGCGTCCTGATCAGCGGCAGTTGCTTCGCGTATCTCGACCATAAACTCGATGCCTTAGCGTCCTTTCGCGACCGCGCTTTTCCGCGCGGGCACGTATTGGCAACTCATCGAAGGTGCGGGTATCCGGGTAATCATCTCCCGGCCGCGGAGCTCAGGTGAACGAACTCTGCCAGTAAGGGAGACAACAGCTGCCCAGCGGGATTGACTTGAAAATCGAGACCCGCGTTTTCGAATCTCACCTTGTTTGAAAGGTAACTGGAACCGTTGCCGCCCAATCCCCGCCGGGAGCAGATTTCCATTGGCGAAGGGTGCTGATCGCCGCCCTATCCAACGCTTCGTTTCCGGTCGATCGAACGATTTGTACTTTGGTCACATTTCCTCTTGAATCAAAACTTAGGCTGAAGCGGCCCGACCATGCTACGCCTGGCCGGACATGAGCGTCCCGCGGAAAGGCTGGTGCGGGCGCATAAACTAAGCGCGGCTTCGGCGTCGGCCGGGGCACGGGTGTACGTGTAGAAACAGTTTGAGCAGTTTCCGGCCATCGAGGTTTCGCATCTGCTGTAATTCGATCCAGCAACGAGCCCACACTCTTCGCAGGTCGAGCGGTCGCTTTGTCACCACCGGATATGACGATGCCAACAACTTCGCCGTTCGCGTCCACAATTGGAGACCCGATCGAATCGGGCGATAGGGTTGCTACAATTTCCACGTCGTCGGCTTGCTGCGTTGAGATAGTTGTTTCGCGAGCGGCTTCGGCGGTGCCCGCCAGTGCGCTTCCCACAACTCCGACATGCGTGCCAGGTTCGAGGTTCGCAGTCTTGTTTAACGCCAAAAATGGCACCCGTTTCACATCGGCTTGAAGAATAGCAAGATCGAGCGTTGCCGAAGAGGCGAGAACGCCATCGACATTATGAATTTCCCCATCAGCCATTTTCGCCACAGCATTGACCCCATCCTCGATCGCATGCGCGGTCGTAGTGAATCTGCCGTCTGCCGAAATAAAAAAAGCGGTCTGAGTCCGCAGCAATTTGCCAGATGAATCAAATATTGTGACCCAAAAGACCGCGGGGCGGACACTGTTCTCCAGCCGCGACAAATCGAGCGTTGGTCGCTGCTTAGTCTGTGACTGCGGCGCCTGACCTGGCAACTGGGATGAACCTTGAGATTGGACCGCGGTAGAGACTCCAGACGGTGAAGGCGACTGCGCCAAGGATTCACCGATCACTTGACCGTTCGATTTTCGCCCGCACCCTGCCGTCGCAAAGACAGCCAGACAAAGCGAGCATTCGAGTGTAAGCCGGAACAGTCTCATCGGGCGATATGCCCATAGTGTGGAACACAGAGCGTCGTCCAAATCAAGCCGACAATAACTGATCGCGATGAAAACAACGCGACCATCTTCGTACCGTAGCAATTCGAGAAGCGTACGAGACTAATGCCGCTTGAAATACTGAACCGCGCGCTCGTGTTTTTGAGCTGCCGCCTTTGTCTTGAAGGTGCCCAAATTCCGGCGCTTTCCCGTCTTCGGATCTTTCTTCCGCGAATACAGCCGATATTTACCGGACTTGAGCTTCCTGATCATGCTGTCTTGATATCAACATTCATGACATGGGCGTTGGTGAGGCATTTGCACGCGCTCGGACTACGCTGCAGTAGCAAAGGGCGGCCAAAGCGGTGAGGACCCCCAAGTCCAGCGCGAGGTGCGCTGGAAAACTCCAGTTCTGGCTCGTGTGACCGAAACAGCCGCAAGTGATGTCGAGACCGCGAATTTTTGCAGCGATCGTGGCGACGAGGAAGACCACAACGAGCGCAGTCAAAATCGATAGTGCGCCACGATAGAACAGGCGGAGAATCAGGGCGAGGCCGCAAAAAATTTCCAACCACGGCAGATAAAACGCCAGCCCCACTCCGATGGTCCACGGTAGAATTTTGTAATGATCAATATCGTGGGCGAACTGGACCGGATCGAGCACTTTAAGAGCGCCGGCGTAAATGAAAACGGCGGCAATGATAAGGTCGACAATCCGCCAGACGAACGATTTAACCATTTAACGATTTAACGATTCTTCTTCACCCAGGCTTCCCAGCCGCCGTCGAGCACGAATACGTCAGGAAGCTGCGCTTCCTTCCGCAATCGCTCGGCTACTTCGCGGGCCAGATCGCAGCTTTGCGCACTGCAATAAACAACCACCTTTTTCCCAGGCGACCACGCTGCCAAAAACGGTGGTAACA
Source organism: Verrucomicrobiota bacterium (assembly GCA_003221195.1). Taxonomy (GTDB): domain Bacteria; phylum Verrucomicrobiota; class Verrucomicrobiia; order Chthoniobacterales; family UBA10450; genus Udaeobacter. The sequence continues at coordinate 1,148 of QHQO01000149.1, read as the reverse complement.
ATTCGTTCCAGCGATCTTCGTTCAACGAAATCGCTCCAGGCACGTGATCACGAGCAAACTCGTCATCCGGGCGAGCATCGATCCAGACGGTGCTGTCACCCCACGCGCGCGCCTGATCGACGCTCACCATTTCCGAAGGCGGGATTGCTGATTGCCACGAGATCTTGTCGCGAAAATAAATCGCTTGCCCTATACCAGGAAGAAGCGAGAACGCTGCAAGAATAAGCCCCTGGCGTGCCAGTGAAAATTTCAATGTGTTTGACCAGTCGGCGCACTCGGACGAGCCGGGGCGGTCGGAGCAACCGGAGCAGCCGGGGCTTTCTGGCCAGCCGGAGCAACCGGCGCACCCGGAGCAGTCGTGATACGGGCGGTGGCGTAAAATGTCTTTGGCGAATTCTCGGATTGGATCGTCAAGGTTGAAGCAATAAGACGGCTGGTTTCCTTGGGTTGGACGTCAACTTTGAACTGTCCTTCGCCGGCTTCCTCGACTTTGGTCTGAAAATCCGGACTCGATGAGGTGACCTTGATATTTTTCACGTTAAAATCCTTCCCGGCGTGGACCGCGATCGTTTTCGGATCCGGCTTTTCACCTTGCTTCCAAAACACAAAAGTCGGACTGATCTCTAATTCCTGCGGGATAATAGCCTTGAGTGTCAGGACCGTTTTCTGATTCGCGGCCTCGTCAGTTTCTACTGTCACGGTTTTGACCTGAGTGCCTGTCCGGTCGCCAATATTAAACGTGGCCGTGATCTCGCCTTTTTCCCCGGGCCCAACCTGATCCTTTTGCGATTGCGCAGCCGTGCAACCGCATGAGGCATGGACCGACTTAAAATGAACGGGGGTCTTGCCGGTGTTCTGATATTTGAAATAACCGATCGCCTGTTTGTCACCACGCGCCGGGTGCAGCTCAACTGCAGTTTGCTCCCATTTCAATTCGGCGCGTGCGGCCAGGCAAAAAATGAACGACAATGTTAGAGTAAGAATGTGGGTTTTCATTTTTTAGAATAGAAGCGCGTAATATAATCAGAGACGGCTTCGCGCCAAGTGCGAGGTGATATCCCCGTCAACTTCGTGTATTTCGCGCTGGAAAGCACAGAATAAACAGGGCGACGGGCGATCCAGTTGGTCATGTCTCGTAATTTCCGCTC
>QHQO01000148.1 GCA_003221195.1 Verrucomicrobiota bacterium | reverse complement strand
CCTGTGCGAATGAAACTCACGGGTGAACGCTACCCGAATGCACGCTACGAAAAAGAAATTTCAGCGGCGCGCATTGTCTCATTCTGCCCCTACGACTCAAATAACGGACAGGCCCGAGGGGTTTACTCTTCCGACTCGGCCAATTTTGCCAACACAGTGAAGTCTTCAAGCGTAGTCGTGTCGCCGGTGACTCGCGCGCCACTGGCGATTTCCTTCAGCAACCGGCGCATGATTTTGCCGCTGCGCGTCTTTGGTAGCGCTTCGGCGAAGCGGACTTCGTCTGGTTTTGCAATTGCCCCAATGTGCACGCCAACATGCTCGCGCAGTTCTGCTTTCAGGCCGTCACTGGCATTTACGCTCGCCTTCAGCGTCACAAACGCGACGAGGCCTTGTCCTTTTAGTTCATCCGGCCTGCCAACTACTGCAGCCTCGGCGACCTTCGGGTGACTGACCAGGGCGCTTTCAATTTCTGATGTACCTAGCCTGTGGCCTGCCACATTGAGGACATCATCGATACGGCCAACGATCCAGAAATAGCCGTCTTCATCGCGTCGCGCGCCATCGCCAGTGAGATAATTGCCTTTGAATTCGCTCCAGTATTGCTGTCGATAACGGGCCTTGTCGCCGTAGATGGTGCGCAACATCGAAGGCCACGGCCGGCGAATGATTAGCTTGCCGCCTATATTTGGTCCGACTTCCCTCCCTTTTTCATCGACAACAGCTGGGTCCACTCCAAAGAAGGGGAGTGTTGCGCTCCCCGGTTTTGTCGGGATCGCGCCAGGCAGAGGGGTGATCAGGATCGCTCCTGTTTCAGTTTGCCACCAGGTATCGACCACGGGACAACGCCCGCCTCCGATATTTTTGTAATACCACATCCACGCCTCTGGATTAATTGGTTCGCCGACTGTGCCGAGCAGGCGGAGCGACGATAGATCGCGTTTCGTGACCCAATGATCACCCCAGCGAATAAATGCGCGGATCGCTGTTGGCGCGGTATAAAGAATGTTGACCCGATATTCTTCGATAATTTTCCAGAACCGATCCGGTTCCGGCCAATTCGGCGCGCCTTCGTACATGACCGTTGTTGCACCGTTGGCGAGCGGACCATAGACAATGTAGCTGTGGCCTGTGACCCAGCCGACATCAGCCGTGCACCAAAAGATATCTTCGTCGCGAATGTCGAAGACGTATTTCGTGGTCGAGTAAACGCTGACCAAATAACCGCCCGTAGTATGAAGGATGCCTTTTGGTTTGCCAGTGGAACCACTTGTATAGAGAAGATAAAGCGGATGCTCGCTGTCGAGCGGCGTGGGCGGACAGTTCGCATCGACATACTCCAGCTCGCGATGCCACCAGATGTCACGGCCTTCTTCCATGTGAATCTCGTTTCCTGCACGACGGAAAACGATGACGCGTCGAACTGAAGTGCCATCACGGAGGGCCTGATCGACATTTTTCTTCAACGGTACAATTGCACCCCGCCGATATGCGCCGTCGGCGGTAATGACCGCGATCGCGCCGCTATCGGCAATTCGATCTCGAATGCTGTCGGCGCTAAATCCGCCGAAGACTACTGAATGCACGGCACCGATCCGCGCGCAGGCGAGCATGGCGATCGTGGCTTCAGGAATATTTGGGAGATAAATGATGACACGATCGGCTTTTTTTATTTTGTTTCGCTTCAGGACATTCGCGAAGCGGCAAACTTCGCGATGCAGTTGTTGATAAGTAAGGGTACGCTTGTCGCCGGGTTCGCCTTCCCAGATAATTGCCGCCTTGTTCCGGCGCGGCCCAGTCAAATGCCGATCTAGGCAGTTTTCCGAGATGTTGAGTTTGCCTCCGACGAACCACTTCGCGAAGGGCGCTTTCCATTCGAGCACCGTTTTCCATTTTGAGCGCCACAGCAGTTCACTCGCTTCGCGCGCCCAGAATTTCGCCGGCTGTCGGATTGATTCTCGGTACATCCGCTGATATTGGGCGAGACTTTTGATTCGGGCGTTTTTTGCAAAATCCCCTGGTGATTTAAAAATACGCTTCTCAACCAGGTGCGACTCGATGTTGTCGTGCATGGGCAGTCCCTAATATGCCCAAGAAATTCTCGGGGCAAGGATGGTGTAAGTTAAAAAGTTGAAAAGTTAAAACGTTACAGCGGGAGAGGCCTTTGTAACCCTTCTAACTTGGTAACTCTTGTAACTCCAACGATGATCGAACCGCCGGGTGATGAGTATTTCATGCGCGAAGCGTTGCGACAGGCGCTAAAGGCAGGCAAGGCCGACGAAGTGCCGGTCGGTGCTGTTATTGTTCGCGCGGGCAAAGTCATCGCGCGTGCTCATAATCAGGTGGAATTGCTGAAGGATGCCACTGCGCATGCGGAAATGCTGGCATTGACGCAAGCTGAAGCAGCGGTGGGCGACTGGCGACTGATCGATTGCGATCTTTACGTGACCAAGGAGCCGTGCGCGATGTGCGCAGGCGCGCTCGTTCACACCCGAGTAAGGCGCGTGATTTTTGGCTGCGCAGATCCAGCCGCCGGGGCCGCAGGAAGTGTGATCAACCTCCTGCAAATGCCCACTTTGAATCACCGATGCGATATCGCAGCAGGTGTTTTGCAAGATGAATGCGCGGGGATTCTTCAGAGTTTTTTTCGCGAAAGACGCAATTCCCACAATAAGATTGACTCCCTTGAAGGGGATTGACGTCGCGAGCGCACATCAGCGAAATCATTAATTAGTCCGCTCCATGGTTGTTCAATTGGGGATCAGACGGTGTGTTTCATGCGCCACAAAATCTTGAAAAGGGCGGTCATGGAATCTCTCCACGCACCATGCACCATCTGAAATTTTTTCTGCCGGATTGGAAAGCGTTCTGTTTCGCACAGTCTCTTATTCTTGTCGAGTGCCGGATAAATTTCCGCGTAGCGATCACAGAAAAATGGCAAATTTATGTGCCGATGATGCAGATTGTGGGTTGACTCATCGCCGCGATGGACTCTAACTTACGCTCTCT
>QHQO01000147.1 GCA_003221195.1 Verrucomicrobiota bacterium | reverse complement strand
AATTGTAAATGCGGCCACGTGGATGGCCCAGGATTTGGATGTTTGGATTGCGCAGCGCTGTAAGATAACGCTGCGTTTGATCTTCAATTCTCCGCAGAGAGGAATGGAATGAACCTAGAACCAGATCCAAAGGTAATAGTGACTTCGGCGACATATCTCCCTCCCCTTGCGGATTGAGGTTCATTTCGATTGAGTGAAGGACCCTTAGTTTCGCGCCAGCTTTTATTAGCGAGCTGTTGATCTTCGCTACCTCCGATCCCTGTTTCTTCAGTGCGCTTTCGTTGATTCCACCTGCAATTTTCAAACCTTTAGAGTGGTCGGTGATCGCTATGTATTCATACGACCGCTCTTTCGCTGCATCGGCCATTTCCGCGATCGCGCCTGATCCGTCACTCCAGAGAGTGTGCATCTGTAAATCACCGCGCAGGTTCTTTGCCCATGCGGGTTTTCTCGCCAGTAGCTGTTTCGCTTCAGCGAGTGAAATGAAATCCTGGCGAATCGCGGGAATTTTCCTGCTTAATGGCGGCGGCTTATCAAGCCATCGGCGAATTTGTTTTTCTATGAATGGGCCGATTCCACGCAGTTCAGTTAGCGAACGATTTTGGGCCGCGAGATCGGTCGCGTTTTCTGGCCATAAGAACGCACTACGAGCAGCCCGTCGAAAAGCGCGCGATAGAATTCCTGTCTCCGCCTCCGCCTGCTTGGCGAGCAACTCCGCAATGTCCGTGTTCGATAACACATCTGAGAATCGATTCCGGCCTCCGCCTTCAGGGGTGTCTAAACTGGTCGTGACATTATCGACCGTTGACACGCGTTCCTTTCTTTCAGTGCGATTTCAATAGTGATGCCGGAGACCGCAGAGGAAATCTCCCAGCAACCCGAAGTTCGCAAAGAGCTCCAGCGGGCCACCGGCGAAAAACGCCGCCAAAAGGTCAAAGCCCAGGGAAGAGACAAATTCTGGCTTGTTACATACGCGCTTGTTCTTCTTGGTTGTGCCTTGCTGTATTTGCTACTTGGTTCGAGGCTGATTCTGCTGCCGCAGCCAATTGTCGATATTGCGGCGCGAATTCTACGCGGCACGGCGCTGATCACTCTCGTACTCGCAATCGCACAAGCTGCTTCCGTATATGGCCTCGCTCGTGTTGAGGATGCCTCGACTCGTTTCACGCTTCAGCGCATCATGCATCTTGTCGTTGCACTGTTAATCGCGCTCATTGCGATATCGATAATTTTCGTCAATTGGTATGCCGCCCTTGCCGCGCTCGGCGTTGGATCAATCATTATTGCACTGGCTGTGCAAACGCCGATGAAGAGTTTCATCGCTTGGATATATATTCTTGTTCGCCAGCCTTATCGTGTTGGCGATCGAATCAAGATAGGTGACGCTACCGGCGATGTCATCGATGTCGGCTACCTGGACACGACGTTGTGGGAATTCGGAGGCCAATACATTTCCGGTGATCATCCGAGTGGCAGACTGATCAAGTTTCCGAACGAAAAAGTACTCGACGAACTCGTTTATAACTATTCGTGGCCGCTCTTTCCCTATATCTGGAATGAAATCAAATTTCAGATCGCCTATCAGAGCGATTTGAAATTTGTAGCCGAGACCATGCAGCAGATTGTTGAAAAAGAGCTCGGCGAAGAGATGATGAAGCGAATTGAAGTTTTCCGTGACTTGCTGGCTCGCACACCGGTTGATGAACTTGAAGTTCGTTCGCGCCCGCGAGTCATTTTTCGTGTCGATGAAGTAACCTGGATCAACGCGATCGTACGTTACCTTGTGTCGCCGCGTGAAGCCGGCTCGGTCAAAACGCGCTTAATCCCCAAATTGCTCGCCGCTCTCAATGCCGAGCCAGATAAAGTTATGTTCCCGGTTGGAGCGAATCGTTGAAAATTCTTTGATTGAGCGAACCGACCATTCAGGTCACGACGTGCGTGTTTTGAACGAGAAGTGATCGCGCAAATTCGCCAACCCCGGCTACCAAGTCCGGCGAATCCGCAAGTTTTTCGACTTGGCTCACGAGAGCGCTGCCGATGACCGCGGCGTCTGCAAAACGCCAGACCTGGCTAACCTGTTCCGGAGTTGAGATCCCGAATCCAACGGCGACGGGCAAGTCGCTCACTGCTCGCACACGTTTTACGAGAGATTCGGCGTCACGAGGCATTTCGTTTCGGGCGCCCGTAACCCCTGCGCGCGACACAGCGTAGATGAACCCGCTCGTCTGCTCAGCGATGCGCCTTAGCCGTTCGTCTGAAGTAGTAGGAGCAACGAGAAAGATCAGATCTACAGCGTGATCACGAAATGCTGTGATCCAAGCCCCTCCTTCTTCCGGAGTCAGATCAGTTATGAGCACTGCATCAATTCCAGCCCGCTGAACCTCGTCTGCCAACCGATCTCTGCCGAACTTCAATAGGGGATTGAGATAACTGAAGAGCACAATCGGGACGTCGATGCGCTTCTTTACGTTCGACACGCATCTTAGCGCGTCCAGAACTGTCACACCTCTTTGCAGCGCACGCTCGGAGGCGCGCTGAATCACCTCGCCATCGGCAACCGGATCGCTGAA
>QHQO01000229.1 GCA_003221195.1 Verrucomicrobiota bacterium | reverse complement strand
TTCGTTCATCGATTTTTTCGAGGCGTTTGCCTCTCATTCGCAGGATCGGGTCGCCGTATTGCAAGATCGGCAATTTCATTTCTCTTCCCGCGTGAAGGCAGGCAAATTTCTGACGCCCGCCAGCTTTAACGCATCCATCACTTTAATGATCGCGCCAAAGGAAGCCTTTTTATCCGCTTGGAGCGCGAGTGTGGATCTACGCGCCTCCGGTAAACCGTGCACCGCCGCCTCCAATTCATCCACGCCGATGGCTCGTCCGTCCAATTTGATCTCGTCGCTTTGATCGACGCTTACGATTGCGTGCTCGAGTTCAGCCGGAAGCTTCTTCGCCGTTTTGGATTCTGGCAGATTAATCTGAACCTCCGGTTGGTCTTTTTTAAACGTCGTCGAAACGACAAAGAAAATTAGAAGGATGATCAGAATATCGACCAACGAAACGATAATGATGGTGGGCGCTCTGCGCTTGCGGACAATGAAGTTCATAGCGTAGGCTGCACCGCACGTTTCACACGACTGGCGTCGGCGTCGGCGCCGATTCCAGCGGTGGAGATTTAGTCGGCATCACTTCGCGGGAGGAGCGCCCATAGTAGCATTTGCTGATCAACTCGACGACAAGCGTTTCCATTTCCACCGACATCACTTCCACCTTTTTCGAGAAATAACTGAAGGCGATCAAAGTCGGCACCGCGATTGAAAGTCCGAACACGGTTGCATTCAGCGCTTCGGAAATGCCGAGCGCGATCTGACGCGTATCCGATGCGCCCGAGCTCAAGCCAAGATTCGAAAAAACGTGCACCAAGCCGGAAACCGCGCCGATCAAACCGAGAAGTGGGGCGATCCCGGTGATCACTTCGAGGACGATGAGGCCCTTCTCCAGCCGCACCATTTCGTGACGCGCGCGTGTTTCCACCACTTCCACGTTCTCCGAACGCGGCCCGCGCAAATGCTGGAGGGCAACGCGCGCGATTCGAGCGAGTGAGGACTGGTCGTAGCTGACGATTCGCATCAATCGTTCCGGGCTCGCCCCGGGCACGAGCCGTTCGATTTCGCTTTCAATCGCAAGCGGCATCACATTTTTTTCTCGCAAAGCGATGCCGCGCAAAATGATCGTCGTCACCGAAACGATCGAACATGCGAGCAGAGGCCACATAAAGAGCCCGCCCTTGACGAAAAAGCTCATGATTGTCTGCACCGTTCCCGGGGTTTCGGCGATTATCCAGGTGGCAATCATCAATTGGGATAGATAGTAAAGCTAAATCCGTCGACTTGCAGCCCTTCGGACGGCAAAGTATCGGCCACATCGTCAGGAATCGGCGGAAGTTGCGCTTCTAGCACCGATTGCAAACAAATATTGGCAAAGGACTCGTTCGATGTGTTCTCAGTAATCTTGAGATTTTTCACGCGCCCGCTCCGGTCAACATCAAATCGAAGCTGCAGAGTGCCGATGCTGATTAAGTCGCGCTTCTGATCCACGAAAGTATACCAGCGCGATCCAATTGAATCTTTCAGTATTTTTTCGTAACGCCCGAGCGGAGTCCCTAACGCATTGACCGAAGAAATCCCTCGATTGTTGATGTTCCCGGAGATGCGTGTTCGATCCTTTAGAGGACGATACGCGGATCGCACCTTCGCCGGTGTAGGCATAACGGACGATTGGACCGCCGGAGTGGGTCGTGCAGTTAACATCGCAAATTGCTCGCTTGCAGTCATAGGAGGTGGCTGCGGTGTTTGTTGCGGCGTTTCCAAAGGTTTTGCCTTTTCTTGTGGCGCCATACTGGGCTGCGGGATTGCCCCTTTAATTTCCGGTGTATATGCATGTGTTTCTAAATCAACAGAGGGTCGCTCTTTACCTTGTTGCGACGGCAATGGCGCTTCCCCCGTGGCGGGAAGTTCGCTTGCTGCAATCGAATTGGCATTTGATTCAAATGTTTTCTCCTTCGGCGGCTCTACCGATTGCTTCGACTCGTCCGTCTCCATAAAGGCGGAATTCTTCGGTACAAGGGGCGCCGGGGGGAGATCAACAAGCGTCAATTGAGCCGGCTTTTCCTCAACCGGAAATGCTGGCGAGAAAGCCCCTCCCAACGCAGCCAGGGTGTAAGCAACCACCAGGTGAATGAAAAGCGCCGCCAGCAGGGCCCACAAAACTTTTCGAGCTTCTTGCTTGCGATCGATCGTTCTGTCGCCCGGCTGGGCGAACATGATCTCGGCCGTCGTCATGAAAGCGGTCTTTGAATGATGAAAAAAGGTTGGCGGCTCAGGCTTCCTCGCTGAGCGAACGGAACACTATCTCACCCGGTGGCCGCTGACAAATTGCCGAGCCTTGGGGGAACGCAGTCGCCGCGGCGACTCGGGTATCACTTCTTGGCCGCTGCGGCGCGGGGCGCCCGCGCTTTCGCGTTTTTGATCATTCGGGCATGATGAAACAAATACTGCTGTGCGTAGCCGCCATGTTCGCCAAAATAGGTCTCAGAAAACGTGCGAAGTTGCTCCGGCGAAATCGTTTTGTTTCGCGGGAAATATTGTTGTCGCAAAACGCGCTCGATCCAGACATCGATTGGAAAAGCGCGCCGACGTTCGTAGGCAAAAAGCATGACACAATTCGCGACCTTCGCGCCCACGCCTGGCAATGCACAGAGCTTTTCTCGAAGATCGGGATCGGGAAGCGCCGACCACGCTTCCAGATCAGCCGCGCCTGAACCGACGAGCCGGGCTGTCGCCAGCAGGTTCCTGGCGCGGTACCCGAGCGCGCATTCGCGCAATTCTTCCTCGGAACTTTGGGCAAGCTCCTGCGGCCGAGGAAATGCATAGACCACGCGCTTGATTGAGTCGCCTCCCGGCTCATCAACCCTCGCGGGCCTGCCCGTCCATGCCGCTCGGTTCCCGCCAGCTCCATTCTCGATCGTGCGCACGACGCCAAAACGCTTGCGTAGGGCTTGCGAGATTTGCCGGATGTGCGCGATTTGTTTCATCGACGAACAAATGAACGTCGCTAGACATTCCCATCTCGGCTGGCGAATGATTCGCAGTCCGCGACAGGAGCCGAGCGCCGCCTTTATCACCGGATCATCCGGAAACGAGGCGCAAATTTCGGCGAGCGGATGGTCAAGCGCGAAATAATTACGGACCAATTCCTCTGGGCCGCGACTTCCACGCAAGATTTCGCCGGCTTGTTCTACATAGATAGCGCGCTCGCCAATTGTTCC
>QHQO01000228.1 GCA_003221195.1 Verrucomicrobiota bacterium | reverse complement strand
AGTTTACCTGGGTAAATCCTTCGAATTTGCAAATTTCTTCTGTTTGTCAGACGGCGAGCAAAAAGTGGCTCATTCTTGCACATAAGCCGCGAAGATTTCGGTGAGACCGCATCACACCCCGGGTCAGCGCAACACTAAACTTCCGGAGTCTTTGCCCGTTGCATCTTTGGGGATCTCTATCCGCGACTCTTTACAGATTGGCCCAATTGTTATGAGTGAAGAAAGACTATGCAGCGCAGCAGAGGCAAAAAAGAACCCACGCCAAGCGCCGAAAAGTAAAGAGTCTTCGCCAGATCGAAGCTCGCTTAGTCGACGCACTGTCAATCCGTCGCTCATAGATAGAGATGGCGAATCGTTGCCGCCTAGTTGCCCATACTGGTTTTGGCATTAAAGGGTTAGACACGCCAGACTTAGGATTCCGAAATCGTCAATTTCAAAGCGTTCCTCTCCGTTTCCACCGATCGCCGATTTACGGGAGAAAAACGCGATTTTCAACTATCAGAGCCGCGTCGACGAGCGATTTGATCGGGCGGTCTGGAACAGGTGCGTGTCGTGTAACTGCATTTGCGATTGAGCTTTTCGATTGCCAATTCCAGAAGCGCTTCCGTCAAGCAACTGACTCTTAACCATGCTCGCCACCTTGCGGACAACGCCGCATTACCGAATACGCTATCGATCACAATAACACATCTGATTACGCAGCGACACCGCTACGATGGTCCGATGACGAGTGCTACGCCGTTTACTAGCGATGGACTGACGTGTTCAACGCATCAGCGCCATCAATCGGCTGCGACTGGACACTTCCAGTTTGCAGAAGATGGAATGAAGATGTCTTTTCACCGTTTCAAGACTCAAACCAGCTTCATCGGCAATCTCCTGATTACTGCGCCCGTCGCATACCAAACGCGCCAAATTCTGTTCTCGACTCGTCAGGCGGACCAGATGCGACAACGAAGCGCTGCTGATTTGATATCCTGTCGCTGCCCTCGCCTGAAAACTCTCGAACTCGACGAGAAAATGCGGTCGCGCGAAGGCGGCCGAACCAATCTGTTTCAAACTGATCGTCGCGCGAAGATCACGTCGCGTCGGATGCCGAACTGTCTCGTCCCAAAAATTGGCTGGCGCGAGACCAAGAGGAGTCAGGTGTTCCCATCGCTTTTTGAGAACGCGACATTGATTGAGAACCTCAGGAGGAAGTGGAGCTTTCAATTTGATAAAGCGCGCTTCCGACGGCCCCCGTTGCCACACAGCACAAGACTCGGCTGCGGCTTGATTTCGATAGGCCAGCCTCAAATTCCATCGCAACAGAACTGTTGGTAATGGGACTCGGCGCATGAATTGTTCAAGGGCTACTCGTACAGCCCGTTCGCGCGAGCGCGAATGCAGCCGGCGAAGTGCCGTTTGAAATTGAGCGTGGAGATAGCGAATCACTCTCATTTCGCCCGGTGACAGCTCGCCCTGCTGCTCGCTGCGCACGACAATGATTGCGGCGAGGAGGCGCCTGCTTTCCCAGAAGAATAAGCCAATGGCGCATCGGCCGTTTATTGGCACGATACAGTCCCGATAAAACGAAGACCTCCTAAAATGGCGCTCGTCTGAAAAAAAATCGTTAATGACTAGAACGTTCCGGTGCGGATGAGCGCTGAAATATTTCTTGATCGGCATGATCGGGAAGAAGCTACCTGGAAGTTTCTGCGTCGATTTGGCGATTCGCGGCAAAATAGGACTGTGTTGCAAGGTGAGGCCGATGAAACAGTTGGGAAGCGCCGCTTCGATTACATCTTGAACGCCTTTCCAAAACGAATCGACATCGATCGCCGCGTGCAGATGTAAGAGCGGTTTTTCCAGTGTGGGATCGAGAACCGATTGTAGTCTGGTAGTCGCTTTGGATCGCCGCTTCATTGCTTCGTTGCATTCTTAAGCTGCGATTATTTATCGCAAACCAAACGCTGAATGCGCGCTCTTGGGCGAAAAACTGAGCAAAGCAAAAATACAACTTAAGATACTTTGCAACGCGCGTTCTGAAGCGTTCGATTTTTTAGGGTTGTCAGCACTCATGCTGCGATCAAACAACTAAAAAGTTCAACAACCAACAATCGAAAGGAAATTACCTGTATGGAAACGCTCACGGTTGATAAAACGCAACAGAAGACGATGCAGCAACCAATTTTGGTCCCGC
>QHQO01000109.1 GCA_003221195.1 Verrucomicrobiota bacterium | reverse complement strand
AGAAAAAGCTCAGGCTTTGGTGCAACAAGGCATAGAACCTGCCATCGCCGATGTATTTGATACCGATGCGGTCAAAGCGGTTGTCAGTCGTGCTCAGCCTGAAGTCGTGATTGAACAACTCACCGCCCTACCCAGAACCTACACCCGTGAGTCAATGAACGCCGCCGCCGCCCTCAACAATCGCATCCGTTTGGAAGGGGGCGCGAATGTGCTGGCAGCCGCGCAAGCAGCGGGTGTGCGGCGTTACCTGAGGCAGTCAGTCGCATTCTATGCGATTCCTGGTTCTGGATTGGCAGATGAAGATACGGCCCTGGCATTTGATGCCTCGCCTGCAGTTGCAGCAAGTGCCCGCGAGTTAACTGAGCTTGAGCATCGCTTACTAGGAAATACCAACATAGAAGGGATTGCCCTGCGTTATGGTTTCTTCTATGGACCCGGCACCTGGTTCAACCCCGATGGCGATGTTGCCCAACAGGTGCGACAGCAGCAGTTTCCAATCATCGGGAATGGCGAAGGCGTTTGGTCGTGGTTACACATTGAGGACGCGGCGATTGCCACTATTGCAGCAGCAGAGCGCGGCAATCCTGGGATTTATCTGATTGCGAATGATCAACCTTTAGCGCTGCGCCATTGGCTTCCTGCGTTTGCTCGATGGCTGAATGCTCCACCACCGCCGCAGGTATCAGTTGAGGATGCTCTGAAAGGGGATGGTGGTGCGGATGCGGTTTACTACGGGACTCAGATGCGAGGCGTGTCGAACGCCAAGGCAAAACGCGAACTGAATTTCCAGCCGCGACCGTTGGAGTGGATCGTTGACTGAAACTATCCGACTGCGGAATCCCATGAACGAATTAAGAAGTAAGAATTAAGAATGGAGCGAACGGGAGGAGCAACATAGAAGGTAAAGTTGCGAGGGTAGCAACGAGCAAGCCGGGAGGCAGCGAGTTTCAATTAAGAACCGCGCGGTATTTTGAGGCGCGTTGATTTATCCCAGGCCAGTCCCCAGTCGCGCATGGCTTTCAATATCGGGCCAAGTGCTTTCCCTTTTTTAGTTAGGCGATAAGCCAGGCGCTTCGTGCCATCGTCGGCGGGGATTTGTTTAATGATGCTGCGCGCCAGCAGGCGTTCGAGTCGTTCGCTCAGGATGTTCGTGGGAATTCCTTCGGGCGAGGCCGCGAAATCTTTGAAACGGGTGCGACCAAAAAAAAGATCGCGGATGACGAGCAGGGTCCAGCGGTCGCCAAAAATGTCCAGCGAACACGCCACCGGACAAGGCGAGCGCCTCGGGGCAAGACCTTTTGTCGCGATTTGATTTCGACGGGTAACTGGCACAACGGAACGGTGCCACACTCTTCACTTGCAATCTACAAGTAATTTACTTGCATTTTGCAAGTATTATTGAACAATGCTCTTGAAATGACGGTCAACTAAAAATGAAAGGACAAGCATATGAACATCAAAACTGAAACTATGGGAAGCATCACAGGAAATGTGGCTTCGGAACTCAATAACGGACGTTCCAGCGCGAGATTAGTCGTTTTTGTAGCGCTAGCACTCTGGCTCGGTCTCGTTTCTTTCCTTGCCTCTCAAGCGGCATTCGTTGGGAGCGCGAATTCGCCACCGCTGCCGATCTTTTTCGGCGTCGCAATTCCTTTAGCGGTGTTTCTCGCGGCGTATTTCGGATCGAGTTCGTTCCGGGACTTCATTCTCGGCGCGGACCTCCGATTCGTGGCTGCGATAGAGGCCTGGCGGTGGGGCGGCCTTGGTTTCCTCTCGCTGTATGCAAATGGTATTTTGCCCGGACTGTTCGCTCTTCCGGCTGGGCTCGGGGACATGGCGATCGGGATCACCGCGCCCTGGATCGTGATTAGCCTGGTTCGCAACCCGTTATTTGCTGCCAGCCGACGATTTGTGATCTGGAACATTCTTGGGATCGCTGACTTCGTGGTGGCCGTGTCAACGGCGACCCTATCTTCGGGCGCTTTCCCCGGAATCAATGGGCTTATTGGAAACGTCACGACGAGCCCAATGACACGATTACCCTTGGTGCTCATCCCGGCGTTTATGGTCCCATTCTTTACTATGCTGCATCTCACCGCTCTTTTCCAAGCGCGGCGATTGGCCCGCTCTGGGAAATCGATTTCGCTCCGCTAAAGCAAGGACGTTAACAATGACTGAACTTCTCAAACCGACGCTTGTAATTGACAGTGACGAGTGATGGTGATCACCGAGGCAGCGGGGAAAATGCAACGGTGTCACATCTAATACAGTTGATATTTGCGCTGTCACGGAGGTGATCCTTGAATCGTTCCGCCTACGCCGACCAGCCTTCGCGTAAAGCTACAGCGTGTCGAGGGGCTACGGACGCGTCAAGTAGTTCGTTACATCGAAGACTGGTGAAAACATTGACTGACTGCAGAGCGATCGCAGGCCGTGCGCTCTCAAAATGTGTCGGAAGTGACCGGCCTTCGTTCCGACTACGGCTTGGCAAGCAAGTGACAGATGATCCGCCTATGCGCGAGGCTTCATCCTTCGCTGGAGCTACGGCTCGACGAGACGGCGTGACAGGTGGTTGGCTACGGAAGTTGATGGTTGAGAGCGTAAAGCGCCGTCGGAGCCACGCTCCTTTACGGAGTTGAGAGTAAGCGCGAACCAACGACGTTCATGAAGTGACAGATAAAAGGAGCTTAACGAACCTGGATAGTATCAACTAAACTATTGGCTATGATTCAGAAGGCTCTGATCACCGGGTTCGGGGACGAGTCGAAGATCACAGTAGTTCAAGAGGAGATCCGAGCGCCATCGGCTAACGAGGTGCAAGTGGAGGTGGATTTTTCCGGCTTTTCGGGCGCGGATATCAATATGCGCCGCGGCACTTATCCGATGCAGAAGAAACCGCCGTTTACGCCGGGCTACTGTTTTGTAGGCCGGGTAACTGCAAATGGTTCTGGAAGCACCAAGTTTCGCATCGGCACCAGAGTAGCTTGTCTATCGATCTACGGAGCGGAAGCAGAGCTAATTAACGTTCCTGAGAAGTACCTCCTGTCAGTTCCTGAAGGTGTTGACTCACAACAAGCGACCGCCGTGATCCTGGATTGGAGTACTGCCTACGGCATGGTCATGCGTGCCGCACGCGTCGAGGCTGGCGACAAGGTTTTTGTTCATGGGCTTAGTGGCGCCGTTGGCTATGCAGTATTCACGCTTGCGAAAATGCAAGGTGCTACAGTTTACGGGACAGCTTCAGGTCGTAAGCATGCTGACTTAGTTCGGGCAGGAGCTACGCCTTACGCTTACTCGGGTAAGGAATGGATCAGCGCCATGCAGGCGACCGGCGGAATGGATGCCGTCTTTGACCCGCTCGGATTCGAGAGCTGGGATGAGTCTTACTCCATTCTGAGAGAAGGCGGTGTGTTGGTGGGCTACGGTCTTAACTTGCCAGCTTTGTCTGGGACTGCTCCGCGGCCCGCGCTGCCTGCTGTTATCAAACTGCTTGCAAGGAACCTGGTGTTCTGGACAGGCAAAAGGACGAAGTTCTACTTCATCAGTCGCGACTCGAAACATTTCCTTTCTGACTTAGAAGCGCTTTTCGATTTACTGCGAACCGGCAGACTTTCGGTGCCGATCAAAGCGGTGATTCCGCTGCGCGATATTCAGCGCGCACATCGCGAATGGTCGCAGGGCGCCGGGATAGGTTCAACCCTGATTCAGGTTCGCGAATAAGGAAGAGGTAAATGTCGGTCGCAGTTTGGGCAGCTCTTTGACGAAGGTCACACCGGATCGCAGAAAGTAAGAAGGCAGAAGTGTCCGCAACAGACGTGTCAGAAAGCGCCACTGGTCACCCCAGCAGGGCGGCGCGTAGCCACACTACTAACAAGAAGACGATTGCAAACCCGCCGCCCACCAACCAGCGAAGGTCGGGTACGATCGTGCCTCTCGAAACCGGCACTAAGTCAAGCTCCACTGCTATGAACTTGTAACCGGCAACTCGTGCATAGGTGGGGTGCGAAATAAGTTTCAAGAACGTGCGCCGGCTGGGATAGCGTACGACAGTCATATTGCCCCAGGTTCTCTCTGGCTGCATGTTGATCAGATTCGTGGCTTGGGGAGTCCCGATGAATGTTGGATAGGACGCGTGACTCAACCACAGCCATAGGAGGCTCTTTTCATAATGTGCGTTGGCCTGTTCGGGTGTGCCTTTGAACTCCGGCGCGCCGGGAAACATCTGCAGCCGGGGGAAGAAATGGATGAGGTTGAACATGTAAACCGGCTTGCCATCGTCCGCCTCAGCCCATGGCCGGAGACGGGCAATGAACACCTGAACCCCTTTCTCCGGCAGCGGTAGCTTTTCGATGATCGCCAAGTAGTGATCGATCTCCGCTTGAGTGAGCTTCCCCGCTCCTTGAGAATACCATACCCAGAAGGCCACGTACAAGATCACCAACCCGGCGGCAAGAATGAGCTCAAACCACATTTTTTGTTTCCTTCCTGAATTTGTGCCGCTCTGCCGAAGCGAATCATGCTGTTAAACCAGTGACTCATCAATCTGAAACGCTTCAGGAAGAGTAGGTGCGCAGTGGCACTTAACGGGCGACAGTTGTTGCCTTATGCCGTTTCGCGCACTTCATCTTTCGCCGCAAATTCTGCAGGCGGTTCGAGATTCGGGTTACACCGAGCCGACACCGATCCAGATCGCGGCCATTCCACTCATTCTCGCGGGACACGATGTCATCGGCATCGCCCAGACCGGGACAGGGAAGACCGCCGCTTTCGTTCTGCCGATTTTGATGAAGCTCGCGGAATCGAGACAGACCGTTGCTCGCCACGGCGAGTTAACTGCGAACCGACATAACGCACATCGGCTGCGCGCGCTGGTGTTGGCGCCGACCCGTGAGCTCGTCGTCCAGATTGAGGAGAACGTGCGCGCATACGCGAAACATGTTCCCTTGCGCGTGGCGACCGTTTTCGGCGGAGTGAGTGAACGTCCGCAAATTGAAGCGCTGCGTTCCGGGGTCGACATGGTTGTGGCTACGCCGGGTCGTCTGATCGATTTAATGGAGCAGCGCGCTGCCAATCTTTCCGGGGTCGAATTCGTGGTGCTGGACGAGGCCGATCGCATGCTCGACATGGGATTTCTTCCTCCGATTCGGCGAATCATGAAAGCGTTGCCGCACAAACGGCAGACCCTCATGTTTTCCGCTTCGCTCTCGCGTGAAATTGAGGCATTGACCCATCAGTTTCAGCACTCGCCCAAAATGGTTGAGATTGGACGACGAGCGAATCCGGCAGAGGCTGTGACGCAGTTCGTTTACGAAGTCCGTCCGGATTTGAAACCGGCATTACTTCTTCATCTACTGAGCGATCCAAACTTCGACACGGTGTTGGTTTTTTCGCGGACCAAGCATGGGGCGGACCGAATCGCGCGGCGACTGGAGAGCAGCGGAATCAAAACCGGTACCATCCATTCCAATCGTTCCCAGAACCAGCGGTTGCGCGCTTTAAAAGATTTCAAGTCTGGCGCGGTACGAGTGCTGGTGGCTACGGACATTGCGGCGCGAGGCATCGATGTCGACGGCATTTCTCACGTGGTGAATTACGATTTCCCGATGCACTCGGAGGATTATGTTCATCGTATCGGACGCACCGGCCGTGCGCATGCCATCGGTGACGCCATCAGTTTCGTTACACCGGAGGATCAGGCAGCGTTGCGTTCGCTCGAGCGTTTCATCGGCCGCGGGATCGTACGTAAAAAGGCGGAGGGTTTCGATTACAATCAGGCTGCGCCGCCACGCGAGGAGCGGGGCAGGGGAGCGCGAGTCCACCGAAAGGTCGAGCCGCGACTACCAGGAAATTCTTCGCGTGCAAGCGGCGACGCGCCGCACGGCCAGATCGGGTGGCGTTTCCGAAATGCTTCATCGAACAACCGTCCGCCGCGCAGATCATATCGAAGACACCGTTGATTCATTAGTCAGAAATCGGGGTCGTATCTAAACATTTAATATTGCGTCATAGAGAGCACGACCAAAATTGGATGAATGAACTCTTACACCCTCGAGCCTGTTGGCTTCATCCGATCGTCAGTGAAGGGTCGTGAAGACGCGCCGCGGCAAGGACCGGAAGGTGCGCCCGACGCGTGGCTCGAGATCGAACCCCGATTCGCGGAGGGATTGTTAGGCATGGAACTCGGTAACGAATTGATCGTGATCACGTGGTTGCACGAGGCAAAACGCGATGTGCTGAAAGGACATCCGCGCAACGATTCGACTCGTCCGCTCACCGGCGTCTTTTACACGCGCTCACCTGCGCGACCCAACCCGCTCGGGCTGCATCCGGTGACGGTGCGCGAAATTGATGGCACACGCGTGAAGATCGGGCCGATCGAGGCATTCGACGGCACGCCGGTTGTCGATATCAAGTCAGCGTCTACGCGTGCGGACGCTTGATCAAGTTGGAGTTACTCCCCAATAATCCGCGTCAACAACCGCTGAGAGTTCTCTTGTAAGCGCGTCGAATACCAGATCGTTGCGGGCCTCCATAGCTGCTCCAATCTTGAGATTTGACCCAATTTCAAAAAATTCCGTGGAGACGATCACAACTTTCGAATTTCTTCGACTTGAAGTTGCGCGAAGCCGTCTCGCACACTTTGTCTTCCTTTGATTGTTACAGTCTTGGCAGCGTAGTCCGCCAGCTCGGCGTTGACCGAATGGCCGGGTTCCCCGGACAGCAAATAAACCTTTCCATCTTGAGCTTTGATTCCAACAGGCAACCCGTTTCTAATGCACACTCTCGCGCACTCGGCGTGATCGGGACCACTCAAGTTGTAGGCGATGTAGCAAGTCATATCGAGCACTTCGCCAGTCACCAGAATTTCCTGCGCGCCAGCGACAGAATGGTTGCGGCGCTCCGACCATTTCATCAGCAGCACGGTGACACTGGCCGATATGACGATGGCTGCAGCGAGCTGCAGAACGCGCGACCAAATTCGCGGAAACGGGATCGGCCGACTGCGCACAATTTTCTCCGATAGCCCAAGCGGCGGTTCGATTCCGCGAAGCTTCGTCCGGATCGTATCGTAACACTTGGTTTGCTCGCGCAACCATTGGCCAAGCTCTGGATCGCTTTTAGCGTAATCCAACGCCGCGCAAAATTGCGGATCGGAATCGTCGGTCGTTCCGCGATAGAGAAGCAGGATCTCTTTGGCGTCCCGTGTATTCATTTCGTCTGCTCAAGCGGTAAATTGGTTTCACTTAACCGGCGCAAAAGCTGAATTTTCGCGCGCGCTATACGCGACTGTACCGTGCCGAGCGGAAGCGCCAAGACATCCGCGATTTCTTTATAGGACAAATCTTCCATATAATAGAGCACGAGCGGCGCACGAAAATCTTCGGCGATCTCGCCCAGAACGCGAAGCAACGTTCGCGAATCGACTCGCTCCGCGCAGTCCGCCGGCACGTTCGGCAGACCCTCCGCGCCTTCGTCGATTGATTCGTTCGAAAAACGGTTTCGGCGGCGACAGCTTTTGAGAAATTCGCGGTGCAACGTCGTGAAGAGCCAACCTTTAACGCTCGCCGCCTTCTGGAGCTGGTGACCTTTGTTCGCCCAAATGTAGAAAGTCTCCTGCGTCAGATCAGCCGCATCGGCTTCGCTTCCGGTCAAACTCAAACCAAACCGATACAGATCGCGGTAGTAAAGGTTCACAAGATTTTCAAACTCCAGGTCGGCGGACATGACGCCGTTATCCCAAAATGGGAGTCCTCAAACGGAAGTTTGTTCCCGCTAACGAGCAAAGATTTGCCACATAACAGCCGGGGAGGTTCCTCAAATTTTTTCGGGCGCGGGAACAATAATGATTCTGATGCATCTCATCCGAAACGAACACATGAACGTAAGCCGAATCTTTTCGTACGCAGTCGGAATATTTGCTGCTACACAACTGGCGGCCCAATCGCCTTCGCCTACAACTCTGATAAAAGCTGCCCGCCTGCTCGACCCGCGCTCCGGCAATGTGCTCTCGCCCGCGGACGTATTGGTTGAAAACGGGAAAATCAAAGAAGTTGGTCCCGCCACACAGGTGAAGGCTCACGCGTCTGGCGACGTTAAGACGATCGATCTCGGCAACGCAACCTTGCTGCCGGGTTTGATTGACGGTCACACTCACCTATTTCTCGACATCGTTAGGCCGCCAGACGCGGAGGCGCAACGCCATGAGAACGGGAATTTTGCGCCCGGACTTCTACTCGCCATCGTGGAATCTCCCACGAAGCGCGCTTTGCTGGGCGCACAGATGGCTCGCGAAGATCTTGAGAGCGGCATTACGACTCTTCGCAACCTCGGTCACTCTGGCATTGATGGTGATACTGAACTGCGTGACGCGATCAAAGCTGGCCGCGTCGCCGGTCCAAGGATCCTGGCTTCTGGACGCAAACTCATCACGCGCGGTGATTATCTTTGGAACCTCAATCCCGCCCTTGCCGACGCGATCCTTGATCAGGAGTTTTTGTTAATTGACGGAACAGACCGTGCCCGGGAGGCAGTTCGGCGGAATGCGTTTCAGAACGTCGACCTGATCAAGGTTGCGGCCGATGAAAATCTCACCGTTCCTGAGCTTGCGGCGGTTATTGAAGAAGCGCACCGAAAGCACCTCAAGGTCGCCGTCCACGCGGTCGACAAGACCAGCATACAAACCGCGATTGATGCCGGCGCAGATTCCATCGAGCATGGCAATGAGGCAACCGAAGCGCAACTTAAGCAGATGCGCGACAAAGGCATTTTCTTCGATCTGACGCCAACCTCCTATGATGGCTTTTTGCGGAAAGCTTCCGAGCAGCTCGTACTGTTCTCAGCTGCCTCCCGCGCCGCGTTCGCCAGTGCCGAGTCAGGCCGCACACGGCAATATGATCAGTTGGTTGCGCGAGTGTTGAAATCGGGCGTGAAATTCGCCGCGGGATCGGATATGTGCTGGTTTTATCCCGGAAAGACGCGCGGGGAAGCAAGCACCGAGATCTTTGTTAACTTACGCGCTGCTGGGATGCCGGCACCAGAGGTCATTCGCGCCATCACGACCAACGCAGCGGAAATGTTGGGCTGGCAAGATCGGATCGGATCGATTGAGCCGGGAAAATTTGCCGATCTTATTGCCGTTGCGGGTGATCCAATCGCCGACATCAGCGAGCTCGAACGAATTCGATTCGTGATGAAAGACGGGCGAGTCATCAGAAATGACTTTCAGCAGGAGCATTCGAAATGAAACCAACACACATCTTTCTTTTGTCAGCAGTTCTATTTGGGATGATCACTTTCGCAGCGCCGACAAAAAACGTCGCGCGCGTTGTCGATCTTAAGACACCGGGCGGCACAATCCTGAAGGGAACTTACTTCGCTGCGGCGAAGCCGGGCCCCGGTGTGTTGTTGTTCCATCAAAGCAACCGCACACGGAAATCGTGGGACGATGTCGCGCATCAGCTTGCTGCCGCCGGAATTAATGTATTAACGGTCGATACCGATCCGAATAAAACGAGAAAGCGACGATGGCCCGGCGAGCTTGACGCTACACTTGAGTTTTTGGTTTCGCAGCCTGGTGTGAACCGGGATGTCGTTGGCATCGGAGGAGCGGGGGTAATCGGCGTTGAAGATTCCGTCGAAACCGCGCGCCTCCACCCCGCCGCGGTGAAATCGCTGGTCTTGCTTTCCGGCGAGACCGAAAGTCTCGACTTCCTGCGGCAGGCGTCGCAACTGCCAGAGCTATTCGTCGTGGCCGACGATGACGAGTACCCTCCCATCGTAGAAGCGATGGAGCTGCTCTACGTCACTGCCTCAAGCCCAAGCAGGAAATTCGTGCACTACTCTGCGTCGCACGAAGCGCCCTGGCTTTGGTACGAGCCATTCGACATCGGTAAGGTGCAGGCGAAAGGCGGCCACGGGACCGACATGTTCAAAGTCCATCCCGAATTGCCCGGCATCATCGTAGATTGGTTTGTGACCACGCTGATCAAAACACCGGGTCACGCGCCCGCGGACACCGTGGCATCTGCGTCGGTCATTAATCAAATTCAGATGCCCGGCGGAGTCGCCCAAGTTACGCAGCAACTGATTGAAGCGCGGCATAAAGACCCGGACGCGCAGTTGTTCCCGGAAGTCACCGTCAGCACGATCGGACAAGATCACATGCGCGCCGGGGAGCCGAAGTTAGCGGTCGATGTCTTGAAGTTGGTGCTACTTGCTTATCCTGAATCGGCCGACGCGAACGAGACCCTCGCCGAAGCGTATTTGGCAGACGCGCAGAAGGAGTTGGCGCGACAGCACGCGGAAAAGGCACTGGCTCTCCTTGATTCTCATAGGTTGCCGGCGTCGTCGTGGACAGATACGGAGCAATACCGCGGAGAGATTCGTCGCGGCGCGGAAAAAGTTCTCAAGCAGCTGACGCCTGGATCATAACTAGGGGCGGAAAGGCAGTAGGGCAGATCTAAACATTTAACATTCACCAGCAGCTGAGCAGTTGAGAGTCGTTAGTTGAGAGTTGAGAGCGAGCCGGAAAGTCAGAGGTTGTTCCGCCGAAAATTGGTTGGGTAAAGGTCGCGGCAACATTCTTTCGCCGGACTGATCTGCGTTTTGGCGGCAGAATCTGTGAATTCCGAGTGTCTCCGTTTCCTCCCTATAAAATCAGAGACTAAATTCGACGTGACGGCGTAAAGCTGTGCGACGCGGTGAAGCGTTTGAGAGGCTGAGGCTTGGCAAGTTTCAGCATTTAAGTTCTAAGTGGGGGGAGGAGAGTTCGGATGTCTCGTGTTCATATGCGTCATTGTTGGTTCGCTATCTTTTCTGGTTCCATTGCGTTGTTGTGCGCGCAGGACGCGTTGGGCGGAGTCGCTGACGCGTATCTAAGTGCGTATCTCGAAATGTTCCCAACCCGAGCGACACAGGCGGGGAATCACGCGTTTGACAGCAAGCTGGAAGATTTTTCGACGGAAAAGCTGGCACGCTGGGTTGAGGTGAATCAGGCGGAACGCGACCGGCTAACGAAGCTCACTAGCGCTCCTGATTTGCCGTTCGACGATCGCCTGGACGCTGAAGCGTTGCTCGCCCAGGTCGAACGCGAAGTGCACGAACAGATAGTTCTGCGGCGGCCGCAGCGCGATCCGCTGTACTGGTCGGAGGTCATTGCCAACGCGGCCGTGTTTCTGCTGGTGCGCGATGATCTGCCGCTCACAGAACGACAACAGCGGGTTCGCGCGCGCGCCGGTCTGTTGCCGGCGTTCGCTCGTCAGTGCAGTGCAACCTTCGCGCGCGCGAAGGGCGACGAGGTTGCGCCGGAACTT
>QHQO01000108.1 GCA_003221195.1 Verrucomicrobiota bacterium | reverse complement strand
GGATCCCGCTGACCGCGCCGCCGCGATGGGCGCTTGATCCGCAGAGAAATACGTTTTCGTAATCAGTTTCGACACCCCAAGTTCCGACATGCTCTTTGCGCTCAGCAAAAGGAAACGTCGGCGCGCTTTGAAAAATGTTACCCTGAAACATCCCCAGCGCGTCCTCGATATCGACCGGACTTTTGCTTTCGATACAGAGGCTGCCATCACGCGCCACGGCCAGGCAATCCTCCAGCGGCTCGTCCAACCACTGATTGACGCTCTCGATGAATCTTTTCTCGGCATGCTTTCGCATGGTCCTGTTATCGCGCACAAACAAGTTCCATGGCGCATCCAGCCCGAACAACGTCATCGTATGGAAACCTTTCTCTCGCAGCTCTGGCGCAAGAATGCTGTCGTCGGTCAATGTGTGGCAATAAACTTCGCATGGTGCCTTGTTCGGCAGCCGCCCGCTACACGCTCGATCGTAGCTGGCATTCATTTGCTCGTAGCCTTCGTCGCTGTGAAAGGTCCCGCACCAAGCCTGGTCCGATGCATATCTCGTCGCCTTCAACTTCGGCAACCGTTGCAGGAGCATGTTGATCTTGAACACAGAACCTTCGTCCGTGGCATCCGGCTGGTACAACTGGCCGATATACTTTGCCAATACGTTGCGACCAAAATTTACCAGGAGATATCGCGCTTCGACGGTTTGTCGTTCTCCATCTTTATAAAATTCAACTGTTCGCTGCGCCCCGGCCAGGCCGAGCGCGCGAAGATCGACATTTGTCAATATTTCCGCGCCGGCATTACGCGCCGCTTGCTCCAGTTCGCGTACTACCGCACCCATGCCGCCGACGGGCACCTTCCATTCACCTGTCTTGTTACCGATAAGATGATAAATGAAACAACGGTTCTGCAGGAGTGACGAATCGTGTGGATGCGTCAGGACACCGATCTTTGCATCGGTGAAAACAAGGCCGCGCACGAGATCGTTCTGAAAATACCGTTCGATTGCGGTTCCGAGCGGTTCCTCCACCAGACTACGCCAGGCTTCCCGGGAAGCATCATCGATATCAAAACGACGCCGGAGATCTGCCTTTGCACTCAGCGGTTCCAACATTGTGTCCCAAACGTGCTCCGCAAAAACGCGCGACAGATTGTAAAACTCTTTCATCTGCGTGAATTCCGTGTTGCTACCGGTTAGGTCGAACATCGACTGGCGGCCGACTTCCTCGTCCACGTTGCTTAGGAGCAAACCATCGTGTTGCCCGTGGTTGAGATAAGGCGTAAACGACGCCGTCGCGCGCCGGCGCAATTCAAGTTTCAATCCGAGGTCACGAATGATTTTCTCCGGCAACAAACTGACGAGATATGAATATCGCGACAGTTGCGCGTCGTAATCTGGAAACACTTTCTGCGAAGTGGCCGCGCCACCGATGTAATTGTTCTTTTCCAGAAGTAGAACACTGAGACCCGCGCGCCCAAGGTAGCTCGCTGCTACAAGCCCGTTGTGGCCTGCGCCGAGAATTACCACATCGTACTGCGATTTCATGGCCGCATGCTTACATCAAACATCGCAAAGCAAACATCAAACATTTCCTGGCAGAAGACTTTGTGTCTATGGCACGCGAGCGCCATCGCGCAAAAGATTGTATTTAAGTATCGTTGGCAGAAATATGATGATAAATGTCATTGCTGCCACCTCTTTGCGCGAAGAATTTGAGTGTCATGAATGCACGAACAAACATCACGAATCGAAGATTACTAAATCCAACAGCGGAACTCGGCTTGCTGGCTGCAATTACGCTGGTGGTTCTGGGTCAACTTTCGGGTTCAAATCTAGCTAAAGCCCCGAGCGCGTCGGAAGGCAATCATGCTGCGGTCAAAATAAACCCGCTCAAGCCGCCCGCACAGGGCAGCATACCTGTTGCTTTTGTGATCTCGAACGGCGCACAAGTAATCGATTTCACCGGGCCTTGGGAGGTTTTTCAAGATGTGATGGTTCCCGGAAGAACGGATCATCCTTTCCACCTTTATACCGTATCGGAATCGACTTCGCCCATCAATGCGAGCGGCGGGATGAAAATTGTCCCCGATTACACCTTTGAAAATGCTCCGGCTCCGAAAGTAATCGTTATCCCCGCACAGAGTGAACCGAGCGAGGCGACACTGGAATGGATTCGTAAATCGACAAAGACCTCCGACGTGACCATGTCGGTTTGCACTGGCGCATTTGTGCTGGCGAAGACCGGTCTTTTGTCGGGCAAAGCCGCGACCACATTTCACGGCGCGTTTGTTTCCTTCGCCAATGAGTTTCCGGATATTGACCTTAAGCGCGGAGCGAGGTTCGTCGAAGATGGAAACCTTGCCACCGCGGGCGGACTTTCCTCCGGCATCGATCTGGCCCTCCGAGTGGTCGAGCGCTACTTCGGCCACGAGATCGCGCAGAAGACCGCTTATAACATGGAATATCAGGGACTCGGCTGGATGAATCCCGATTCAAATCAGGCTTACTCCGCGATGCCGGTTTCCACGGCTGAACACCCGCTCTGCCCAGTCTGTGGAATGGATGTCGATCCCGCCAAAGCGCCAAAATCAGTGTTTAAAGGCGCGACCTACTATTTTTGTTCCGATAACGACAAGAAAACATTCGATGCCGCGCCGGATAAATTTGTGAACACCGACAGGAAAAGCTTGTGACGCTTCTTGAGACAAGTGAGGAATCGATGAATCAAAGTCCGCCTCGCGCGACACGCCGAATCGTTTTCGTGGCTGCGCCCGGCACCGAGATCCTCGACTTGGTCGGACCGCTGCAAGTCTTTGCGCGGGCGTCGGACATCTTCGTCAGGCAAAATCCGGGCGCATCACCAATCTATTCCGTTGAAGTCGTGACTACTTCCCCTCACCGCTCAGTTGTCGCGAATTGCGGTTTGCGGATCGTGGCCCACAAGACGTTTCGCCAGCTGCGCGGAAACATCGACACTTTGCTCGTAGCCGGCGGCAGCGCGATTGAGAATGATGAAGTAAACGCTCAGGTAATCCGCTGGTTGAAGACCCTCGCCGGACGGATTCGGCGAATCGGATCGGTGTGTACCGGCGCGATGTTGCTGGCGCGAGCCGGTTTGCTTGACGGCCGCCGGGCCACAACGCATTGGAGTTGGTGCGAGGTTTTGATCAGGCGTGCGCCGCGCGCACAGGTCGATCCTGATCCAATATTTGTTCGTGACAAAAATATCTATACGTCAGCGGGCGTCACAGCCGGGATGGACCTGGCCCTGGCGTTGGTGGAAGAAGACCATGGCTCACGACTTGCATTGCAGGTCGCGCGCAATCTGGTGCTCTATTTGCGCCGACCGGGCGGACAATCGCAATTCAGCGCCGCGTTATCACTGCAACTGACCGACCGAAAACCATTACGCGAACTCGAGTCATGGGTGCTCGATAACTTAAACAAACCGCTGACTGTGCCGGTGCTGGCGCAACGCGTGGCGATGAGTCCGAGAAATTTCGCGCGCGTCTTCACCAAAGAATTGAAAACCACGCCTGCGAAGTTCGTCGAGCGTCTTCGCGTCGAGAGTGCGCGTCGCCGACTGGAAGAAAGTCAAAACAGCATGGAGTCGATCGCAAGCGAGTGCGGCTTCGGAAACGTGAATTCAATGCGCAACGTTTTTCAACGAGCGCTAAAGATTGCTCCGGGGCAGTACCGCCGTCATTTCCGCCACGTGAAACGTCAACCGAAAGCAAAGATCAAAAGTTGACGAAAGGTTTAACGCAATTTCTTCGGCACCTGATTGGCACTAGGTCTGCCAAAATCCGGCAATCCTATCTAGTTTTTGTAAGGGATGGCTAAGCGCAGCGATTGTTCTCGGTGTGTTCCTTTTCCGCTTTCCACTTTTCAGTGTCTCGAATCGAGACGTAAATTGCAGACGACGAATGAATCGCGGCAACATTTTCGCCGAGTTAAAACGGCGCAACGTTTACAAGGTCGCCGTCGCTTACATCGTGGCTGGCTGGGCGCTCGCCCAGGGAATCGCACAGGTCTTCCCGGTCTTCGACGTTCCGGATTGGATCGTCCGACTGATTGTTGTTTTAATTGTCGTCGGCTTTCCCTTCGCGCTGATTTTCGCTTGGGCATTTGAGATCACGCCCGAAGGAGTCAAACGCACGGCAGAAGCCGACGCAATGCCGCGATCGGCGCGGCCGATGAATCGTGCTTGGATTTACATCGTCGTTGCCGGGGCAATGATCTCAGTCGGGTTGTTCTTCCTCGGTCGCTACACGGCCGGAAACAGAATCACGTCCTCGGACGAAAAGAAATCGATCGCCGTCCTGCCGTTTGCGAGTTTGAGCGACGACAAAAATGACGCTTACTTCGCCGATGGCGTTCAGGACCAGATCCTGAACAACCTGGCTAAGGTCTCCGATTTGAAAGTGATCAGCCACACCAGCGTGCGCCAATACAAGACGGGTGCCGAACGCAACATGCGCGAAATCGGCCGACAGCTCGGCGTCGCTTATATCATGGAAGGCTCGGTCCAGCGCGCTCGTGATCGCCTTCGCATCAACGCGCAACTGATCGATGCACGCACCGACACTCACATCTGGGCCGAAACTTACGATCGAACCGCGGCCGATTTGTTCGCAATCCAGAGTGAGCTGGCCCAATCGATTGTCACTCAGCTCAAGGCCAAACTTTCGCCGCAGCAGAAGGCGGAAATTGAAGAGCGCCCAACTCAAGACCTGGATGCGTTCGAGCTCTACCTCCAGGCAAAGGCAATCATCGACAGTTATGTTAACGCGACCGACGTGCGGGCAGCATTGCTTCAGGCGCTAAAATCACTCGATGAATCGATCCAGCGCGACCCGAACTTCGTCTCTGCATACTGTTACGCAGCGCGCGCGAACGATCTGCTGTTCTTTTTCGATCTCGATCCAACACCGGACCGCATTTCCCGCGCCGACGCCGCGGTCAAGGCAGCGCTCCGTCTGCGCACCGATTCAGCTGAGGCGCATTTCGCCCGGGCCGATTATCTCTTCCGGTGTTTGCGCGATTATGATCGCGCACTGGAAGAACTCGCGATCGCGCGGCTGGGTCTGCCGAACAGCACCCCGTTTTTTATTCTCTCCGGCTACATCACTCGCCGCCGCAACCATTTTCACGAAGCCGAACGTGACTTCTCCACCGCCTTCGCGCTCGATCCGCGAAATCCAAATGCTTACAATCTTCTGGCCGACACCTACGTCCTGCAACGCAGGTTTCCTGAAGCGGTCCACGTTTATGACAACGTCCTTGCCGCCGGTGAACAGACGCCAATCGTCCGGTTCCGGCGCGCCTCATGCATCTTGTGGAGAACCGGCGACACTGGACCGTTCCGCGAGATTCTGACGAAATATCCAGACATGGAGTTTGCCGGTGGCCAAACGCCGGCTCGCTCCTGGATGGCCATACTCGACGGCAATTATGCCGAAGCGGAACGCGTCCTGACTGCTTCGGCTCGGCAGGATTTTCAAGACATCGACTTCAGCTTTTATTTCCCGAAGAGTTGGTATCAAGCGATGGTCGCGCGCGCGAAAGGCGATTCAGCGCGTGCGACAGCTGCATTTCGCGAATGTCGAGAAATTCTCGCGCAGCGATTGGTCGTGAAACCCGAACACGCGCGAACGATTGCTGTCCTCGCTCAAGTCGATGCAGGACTGGGTCAAAAGGATTTGGCCATTCGCGAAGCGCAACACGCGATCGATCTCATGCCGATTTCGAAAGATATTTACGATGGCGCGTTGGTCTTGGAAGGTCTCGCCCAGGTTTACGTTTGGAGCGGCGACCGCGATCGCGCGATTGAGTTAGTCCAGAAACTTCTGACGATACCGGGCTACATCAACTACGGACGGCTGAAGTTACACCCACTGTGGAGCCCGCTCCGCGGTGACCCGCGATTTGAGAAAATTGTGAATGCTTTGGCTCCAAAATAAATTCGCTTATCTGTCCTACCTTCCAGCTTTGCTTAGTCAGTAAAGCGCTGCATTTGGCGCGCCTGACCACTTCCGCCACGTGAAACGTTGATTCAAGACCAAGCGATAGGAAGTATCCGGGTGTGTGTCACATCAACGTCTGCATCAGAAGACTTCCACTTCGACAATATCTCGATCTTTGACGCCATACGTCTCTCTGATCCCGACATCCGTTGCGACTTCAAGAATTCTCTCTGGCGAGTCACCGAACTTTCCGTGGTCTGTGTCCGGCCGAAGGATGAAAGCCTTTCTGCCAAATATCCTGCACGGAGCCAGGCTCACCGAGACTCGTCCGCCATATTCTTCCTTTTCAAGCCGAATGCTATCGTTTGGCGTTGGAAAGATTGCGTCGGTGAGGTAAGTGTTCCTGGATAGAGCTTCATCCCTGTCTTTTGCGTGTAGTAAGACTCCAGTTTAGCAAGCCAGAACGAAAAATTGCCTTTGCCTGATCGAACGATGCCTCGCAGGAGGGTCATAAAGTGAGCGCCCTTGTTTATGTTATTGACGAAGTCAACATGCTTGATGTCACTAGACCTTGCACTCGCGAATTCATGCTTGCACTGACACTCGCAAGGCAAAGGTTCTAGCTGATGGCCGCATTTGAGTATCTCTCCGTTCTTATCTCAATCATTCTCGCCCTGGGTATGACGCGAGTGCTGGGCGGCGTGGGCGAAATGCTGCAAGCCCGCTCCCATCGCCGGATTTACTGGGTACATGCCATCTGGATCGTTAATCTCTTCCTCTACCTGGTGATCGCCTGGTGGATTTTCTACCGATGGCGCAATCAGCAGCCATGGACGTTTTTTCTGTTCGTTTTTGTCCTTATCTCGCCAACCGTCTTGTATTTGGCGTCACTCTTATTGTTTCCGCGGGAAAGCGACGTCGATCGTGCCATCGATTACAAGACGCACTACTATGCGAATCACCGCGCGTTTTTTGTCCTTTTCGGGCTGTTTACGCCGGTCGATATTGTTGATTCGCTGCTGAAAGGCGTCCCTCACTTTCTTGCACTAGGACCAGTATACTTCGTTAGTGGCCTGCTCTATTTCGCCGGTCTGATGACTGCTGCAATCACGCGGAACCAACGCTATCACGAGTTCTACGCGATCTTCTTTCTCCTCCAAACTATCATCATCAGCTTATTCATTTTTCAGACACTGGTTTGAATCGAGGTGGCTGAGATGGTCGAGGTTCTTCAGGCTCAACTGCGGGATCCAAGGCCGAGCGCTGACAGCCTTAATCCGAGCACATCTTCGCAAAACTAAGCGGTAGCGAACACGGATAAACCGCGCATGCGATACGATATTAATAATAGGGCACCCGGGGGAGGTGAACGGGAATGTCATTCTGGCAAAAATGTGTGGTTGTCCTGTTGGCCATTGCGATCTTCGGCGGCGCTGGCTATTTCGCGCATGTCGCTTTTCGCCCAGTGGAACTGGCGAGGTTGCAGTCGATTCCGTGGGTAAAGTACGTTCACCCTAACGTAAAAAGACTGAAACAGGCGCAGGACTCGGTACGTGAAGGAAAATTGAACGAAGCCCGCGAAATTCTGGTAAAGGCGCTCGTCCTCGAGCCCAAATCGCCGGTGACCCGTGAATTGCGCGACCTTCTCGGCAACGTCGATACGCAAATCTTTTTCTCGAAAGAACCTTCGCCGCGCAAAACGGAATACATCGTGAACCAGGGCGACGCGCTTTCGTCGATCGCGCGAAAACTCGACTCGAGCGCTGAGGCGATCATGCGTGTAAACAATCTCGATTCCACATTGATCCGGCCGGGAGAAAAACTGCTGGTGCCGCGGCTCGATTTCGCCATTACGATTGATCTTCCAAACAACCGCTTGGTTGTGCACGATAACCGTGGTTTTTTTACTCAATATCCGATTGTCTCTGCGCAGCTGCCGCCGACGCGAAGGTCAGAGATTGAGACGAAAGTAGCGACGAAATCCTTTTGGCAAAACGGCAAAGCGCTGCAGGCAGATCATGGAATGCAGAAAGAAGCCACGCCGCGAATCGATCTCGAGCACGCTGGCTATGTGCTTTATGGGGTCGGGGAAGAGCGACAGGCGAGCACTTCCGAAATTGCTGTCACGACCGATGACAACGAGCAAACAATGGACTCCCGCGATGCAAATCGTCCGGGTCAGGGAATTGCCATGATGAAAGAGGATATTGCGGACATCGCCCTGCTCATCCGCAAGGGAACACCAGTGACCATTATTCTCAAGCAAAGTGAAGCCCCAGACGGAAAACGCAGCGAATAAAGTGTTTCGAAATTTTCTTGCAACTCGCGCCAGGAGACTTCGCGTTCGCAAGTTTCAGAGCTCAGCTTTTTTTCCAATATCAAGAACCACACGAAACCGCGCTTTGCCGCTCATCATTCGGTCGTAGGCGTCCGCTGCTCGATCGAGCGGAAAAACTTCGTTCATCGAGTGCACCCCATTTAACGCGCTGAATTTGAGCGTATCCTGTGAATCGATTGAGGTCCCCGAGTACCAGCCTTTGACGGAACGCTGTCCCGTGATCAGTAGAATCGGATCGACCGGGAGCGGGCCGGCCGCGCCGATCACGATGAGCGTTCCGTTAGGTCCAAGTCCGCCCAGCACCGACGCCATTGCGTCGCCGTTGGTCACCGTCGCGATGACAACTTTGGCGCCACCTAACTTGCTCAGTTCCGCCGCCGGATCCGACGATTGACTGTCGATGTAATGCCGCGCACCGAGCTTTTTCGCCAACGGCTCCTTGTCCTTTCCGCGCGCGATCGCCACCGTGTTAAACCCCATCTTCGCCGCGAATTGAACACCGAGATGACCAAGTCCGCCGATCCCAAGTACGCCGACAAGATCACCGGCTCGCGCGCCGCTGTTACGCAATGCGTTGAACGTTGTGATTCCCGCGCACATCAATGGCGCGCCCTCAACTGAGTTTAAATCGTCCGGCACAGACGCGAGCGCTTTCGCCGGTGCGACCATGTATTCGGCATAACCGCCATCGAACGAGATTCCCGTCGTAAGCAATTCCACCTGGCAGGCAAAGAAATCGCCGCGCCGACACGAATCGCAATGTCCGCAATGCGAAGCGTGCCACCCAACGCCCACCCGCTGCCCAGATTTCCAATCCGGAACGTCGGGCCCGACGGCATCAATCCCGCCGATCACCTCATGGCCGGGAATTCTCGGATATTGGATCCCGGGCCAGAGTCCATCTTTGACTAACGAGTCACTGTGACAAACGCCACATGCTTCAACTTTCACCCGGACCCAACCTGATTTGGGTTCCGGAATCTCCCGCTCCACCACTTCCAACGGTCCCTTTGCCTTTGGAATCTGCACTGCCCGCATTTTCTTGGCCATGAGTTCTCCAATCGTTCTCCTCTCTCGAAAACGCAAGATCTGTAGCGACCGTGTGACCGCCGAATTCGTCAACCAAATCGATTATGATTACGGACGCGAGCATGGACATGAAAATGAAAACCGTCACGCTTCCGGATGGCGAGCGCGTTCCAGTACTCGGTCAGGGTACTTGGCGCATGGGCGAGAATACACGAGCCCACAAGGATGAGATCGCCGCATTGAGGCTCGGAATCGAGTTGGGCATGACATTGATCGATACCGCAGAGATGTATGGCGAAGGCGGCGCGGAAGAAGTCGTGGCCGATGCAATCGAGGATCAGCGCGATCGCGTGTTCGTTGTCTCCAAGGTGTATCCGCATAACGCGTCACGCACCAAATTGCCAAAAGCGTGCGAGCGCAGTCTCAAACGTCTTCGAACAGACGCGATCGACCTTTACCTTTTGCATTGGCGAGAAAGAAGCACGCGGCTCGCGGAGACAGTCGAGGCATTCGAGAAACTCCGGGCTGCTGGAAAGATCAAACGCTGGGGTGTCTCGAATTTTGATGTCGACGATATGAAGGAGCTGCTCGACATCGAGAACGGTTTTGCATGTTCCGCCAATCAAGTTCTCTACAATCTTGAAAACCGGGAGATTGAATCCGGTCTCCTGCAATGGAGCCAGAAGCATGAGATTCCAATAATGGCCTACTCTCCGGTTGGTCACGGCCGTGGATTGCTCGAGAGCGCGACGCTCAAAAAGATCGCCAAGCGCCATGACGCGACCCCCTCCCAAATCGCGCTCGCGTGGGTGCTGCTCCAACCGCGAGTCATTGCTATTCCCAAAGCAAGCAAGGAAAAGCACGTCGGTGACAATGCCCGATCAATCGAGATCAAACTAACCGGAGAGGATCTCGCCGATCTCGATCAGGAATTTCCATCGCCCAAATTCAGGAAATCATTGCCGATGCTGTGACTGGCGTCTTCTTGCCTGGAAATACTGGCTCGGGAATAAGTCTTGACACGAAATCCTCCTAAAACGTAGAACCGGGGCGCTCATTCTCAAAAGAGCGCACCAATGAATACGTTTTTTAAGGGCAGACTGTTCATCGCTTATATCGGCACAATAAGTCTTGCTTCTAGCATCTGTATTCCGGCGAATGCAGATGTCGTGACCGACTGGAACAATGCTGCGCTGGACGCTATCCGCGCCGTTTCCGGCCATAGCACGTTCAGCGGCGCAGCGGCAACCGTTCTCCCACTGTTCTACGGCACTGAAGATCTGCCCTTCACAACCGGCTCAGATTTTCTGCCCGGCGTGTACCACAGCTTCTCCACTTGCCTCGATGCAGCGGAGGAAGCAGCAGTGAGCCGACTGTACGGAGGTATCCACTTTCGATCGTCAAACGAAGATGGCTTGCGGGCTGGTATCAGCATCGGCGAATGGACTGTTACTCACTACCTGCTGCCAAAGTACAATCGCTAGAGGCACTGACCACCTGCCGCTGACTTTCGGATTTCAGCAGTTGCGGTAGCTTGGAAAGATATTGACCCGTCCATCGAAATCCTGTCTCGATGGCGTGCATGAAGATAAAGACAATTGGATTAGCTCTGGCGTTTTGCTTTTTGGCAGGATCAGCATGCTTGGCCGCTGATCCGCAGATGGGCACTTGGAAACTGAACGAAGCTAAATCAAAGATCACACCCGGCACTTTAAAAAATACTCAAGTTGTTTACTCGAGCATGCTCGGCCAGGTGAAAATAAAGTCGGATGGAATCGACGCGAATGGTAAACCCATACACGTCGAGTGGTCGGGCAAGTTCGATG
>QHQO01000227.1 GCA_003221195.1 Verrucomicrobiota bacterium | reverse complement strand
GCTCGGGACCCGCACTTCTCGCCACAATATTTACCGCGCGAATGTTCTCACGAACCTGGGTGATGGTTTGACCGTTCAGGAGAAACTGCAACTGCTGCGCTGCCTCTTCGGGTGAAAGCCCGATGAGCTGCAATCGCTCTTGATCCAAAACGAAGTGCAACTTGGGGACGCGTTCTCCCCAATCCACATTCACCGTGCGCATATTCGGATCGTTGCGCATGATTTCTTCGACACTGCGGGCGATTTCCCGAAGTTTCGCCGAATCTGGCCCCATCACCCGAAAAGCAACGGGAAAGGGAGAGTAAGGTCCAAATACCAACTGCGTCGCCCGAATCCTCGCTTCCGGTGCCAAGCCGTCGGCGGTCGCTTGGCGCAGGCGCAATTTGAGATGATCCCTTGCCTCCGCATTCGCTGTCAAAACTACAATCTTCGCAAACGAGGGATCGGGCAACTCCGGGTTGTACGAAAAGAAAAACCGTGGTGCTCCCGCTCCGATATAGGATGTCACGATTTTCGATTCGGGTTGTTGCGACAGCCAGTGTTCGATTCTTTTTGCCGCTGCGCTGGTCGTCTCGATGCTGGTCCCCGATGGAAGCTGGACCTCAACCAACAATTCAGGCCGGTCCGAGTTTGGAAAAAACTGTTTCTTCACGACAGCCATCCCTCCGCCCGCCATTAGCAACGCCCCCACTACAATGCCTGCTACCGTATATTTTTTCCTTACGCACCAGCTGACAAGTTGGCGAAGCCGCTGGTATCGCGGGGTGGAATAGATCCCCGCATGCCCTCCTTTTACGGCTTTGATCTCGGGTAGAAGTTTTACCCCAAGATAGGGTGTGAAAACCACGGCCACGATCCACGAGGCAATCAAAGAGAATCCGACGATCCAAAAAATGTTTCCGGCATATTCTCCCGCGGTCGAACGGGCAAAGCCCACTGGCAAAAATCCGATTACGGTTACCAGAGTCCCGGCGAGCATTGGCGCTGCGGTGTGGCTCCAGGCATAAGCCGCGGCTTGGATCCGATCCATTCCTTCTTCCATCTTCACCACCATGGACTCGATGGCGATGATGGCATCGTCCACCAAGAGCCCCAGCGAGATGATGAGTGCTCCCAATGTAATTCGATCAAAAACCCGATCCGTAATCATCATGATCACAAATACCGCGCCCAGGGTCAGCGGGATTGCCGCCACCACGACGATTCCAACTCTCCACCCCAAGCTCAGTAGGCTGACCAGCATCACCACGCCGACCGCCATCGCGAACTTGACCATAAATTCATTTACCGCCGAGCTGATATTGACGGCCTGATCGGTGACCTTTTTCAGGCTGACTCCCAATGGCAGGCTGGAGGAGATCTTGTCACTTTCCGCCCGAAGGGCATCGCCTAGCTTTAGCCCGTTCCAACCCTCCTTCATAACGATACTCAGTAAAAGGGAGGGCTCTCCATTGTGCCGGATGACGAAGGTCGCCGGATCTTCGTAGCCTCTCGTGACATCCGCGATGTCGGATAGTTTGAAGCTTTGCTTGCCGGCCACGATCGGGGTATCGCGGATTTTATCAATGTCGGTGTATGCTCCGTCCAGGCGGACAAAGACCTGTGCGCCATGCGTATCAACCGACCCGGCCGGAGTCACCGCATTCTGTCGCGAGAGGGCGGAAAAGATGTCCGCTGGCGAGATGCCCAGCATCGTCAGCCGCGGATAGGAAAACTCGACAAATATCCTCTCCTGCTGTTCGCCCACGATGTCCACCTTTTTGACTCCCGGCACGTGCAGAAATCTCTGCCGGAGTTCTTCGGCAACGCGGGTTAGTTGGCGGAGAGGAAAACCGGGAGCCTCTACCGAGTAAAGTGCGAAGGAAACGTCCGAATACTCGTCGTTAACGAAAGGCCCCATCGCGCCTTGCGGCAATTTGGGCGCCTCATCCCCTAGCTTCTTTCGCGCTTGATAAAATTGATCGGGAACTTCCTTAGGCGGAGTTTTGTCAAGGAGTTGCAGCGTCATCAACGCCAGCCCCGGTCGCGTGATGGTTTCCACTCGATCATACCAGCGCAACTCCTGGAGTCTTTTCTCCAGCGGCTCAGCCACGAGATCCTGCATTTCCTGGGCCGTTGCTCCGGGCCAGACCGTAGTCACCGTGAGCACTTTGATCGTGAAGGAGGGGTCTTCAGCTCGTCCCAGATGAAAATAGGCATAGATGCCCGCACATGCCGTAGCAAAGATGAGGAATAGTGTGATGGCGCGTTCCCGCACCGCCAGAGCGGAGAGATTAAAACTTTGCATAGGACTCCTCTTTTGCCTCGCTAACGA
>QHQO01000226.1 GCA_003221195.1 Verrucomicrobiota bacterium | reverse complement strand
GGAGTGAGGAGGAACGTGCATTATAGCAGAACCGTGAACGGTGACAAGGACACGCTCAAACCAACGGAGTGCCTCGTGCTGCATGCCACACGCGCGCGATCTCCACCAATTGTCGCCCAATATCGAACCGATAAACGATACGATACGGTGAATAGATAATCTCCCGAATCCGCGGGTTGCGATATTCTGGGACAATTCGGCCTGCTTCGGGGTGGTCGTGCAAAATGTCTGCTCGCCTCATTAACTCATATCCAAAGGATTCGGCGCGTTGCGGATTATCGCGGGCGATGAAACGAACGATTTCGTGCAGGTCGTCGCGCGCCGCAGGCGACCAAATCAGCCTGCAAGCCATGTGGCGAGTTGTCGCTTGACTTCTTCATGCGGGATGCCCTCGCCACGATCAAGTTGATCCATCCCTTTTTGGATAGCCGCAAGAAATTCAATCCTCTCGGCGATTTCATCGAGAGAAACTTCGTCGGGCAACTCGCTAATGGTATCCAGAGCAATCTTTTTCTGCGTCACGTAGCGAATATCTCCGGCCATCAAACACAAAGCAAACCAGGATATCGAGGTAGAAGGTCTGGCCTCTTTGTTGCCTTCGTTATCTTCTGTAAAAATACCAACAGAGGAGGAGGAGGTCTTCCTCAACGCCAGTTGTGTTGGCGGATTTGTTTTCGCCAGCAGTCTTTCTTCCAGTGCTTCGGCTCGCCCGCAATGCTCCCAACTAGATGGCGGACCCGTTTATAATCGAATCCGCACCGGTTTCGCCGACTCCATTCGCGGCGCAGCCTGGCGACCTGTCGCGAAATATTCCCGCGAGTTCTGGACGCGCCAAAAAATGAGCGCAGATCTGGGACGGACGAGCTCTGGAGGAAACGGTCAACCGCCCGACGGACGGCCTCTGCACGAGAAATCTTTTCTCGGCGACAAAACAACGCCAGTTTTCTCAGTTGTTCCTGGGATAGATTCACGCTCGTTCGCATCGGTGATATCAACATACGCTATCATAATCCAGTTAAGCGCACACGACCCGTCATAAATCGCCTTGATTTTCCTTCGCTGGAAACTTTCAGACCCGATTGACAACCATAATGGAACCGTTATGGTTGTGGAGATGCCAACCATTACCTTGAAGAACATTCCAGCAGGCTTGCACCGGAGACTAAAAAAACGCGCCGAAGAACATCATCGCAGCATGAACAAAGAGATAATCGCAACCTTGAAGACGGCCACCGGCGAAACCCACGCTGTTGATGTGGATGCCTTGATCCGCGAAGCGCGTGCGGCGCGCTCCAAATTCACGCGCGAGATCAGTGCCGCTGAGATCGATGCTTGGAAGCGCGCAGGGCGGCCGTGATCGTCGTCGACACAAATGTCATCTGTTACCGCTGGATTTCGTCTCCGAACAGCGCTGTGGCTGAAACCGCTCTGGCCAAAGATCCTCAGTGGATCGCGCCCGTGTTGTGGAGGTCGGAATTTCGCAACGTGCTCGCGCTGGCGATCAGGCACAAGGCGCTCGGCATCGAAGCCGCAAAAGAGATCGCTCGCAGAGCCGAGGCAGGTTTTCAACGCCGCGAGTTTGCGGTTTCCTCCAACGCTATCTTGGAGTTGGTGGCAAGCTCCAGCTGCACGGCATACGATTGCGAGTTTGTCGTGCTTGCCCGTGAACAGGGGGTTCGCCTGCTGACCGTGGATCGGCAAATTCTGCGCGAATTTCCAGAAGTTGCCATTTCTCTGGAAAGATTCGTCCGAGAGTAAGTTTCTAACTCCTGACACCGGAATTTAGGCCGACAGTCTGACTGTTGCGACTGCGGACGGCCGCCTCTACAGTTTGCCCCTTATGCCGTACAAAGATGTCGCTCCGCCTGCAGGTGAAAAGATTACCAGAACCGATACACTGAATGTCCCGGATCAACCGGTCATTCCGTTTATCCGGGGAGACGGAACCGGGCCGGATATCTGGGCCGCGAGTGTGCGTGTGTTCGACGCCGCAGTCGAAAAAGCATACGGCGGCAGAAAAAAGATTTCATGGTTCGAGGTGTTCGCCGGCCAGGCAGCGAAGGACAAATTCGGTGAATGGCTGCCGGAGGATACAGTGGAAGCGTTCCGCGAGTATCACGTGGGAATCAAAGGCCCACTGACCACGCCTGTGGGCGGCGGCATTCGCTCGCTCAACGTTGCGTTGCGGCAGCTCCTCGATCTGTTCGTGTGCCTCAGGCCGATTCAGTACTTCAATGGTGTCCCCTCGCCCCTCAAGCATCCGGAAAAAGTTAACATGGTCATCTTCCGTGAAAACACGGAAGACATCTACGCAGGCATCGAATTCGCCGCCGGCACGCCGGATGCGCAAAAGGTTCTCGATTTTCTAAAAAAGGAGTTTCCGCAGCAATTCGAGAAGATTCGCTTCGGAACAAAAGAGAAAGCGTCGAATTTTTGGAAAAAAGTTGGCGCACCGGAAAAGGACGACGTTTGCGTTGGAATCGGAATCAAACCGGTGAGTCGATCCGGCACCGTCCGCCTGGTGCACAGCGCGATCTCTTATGCCATCGCCAACCGCCGCAAGAGCGTGACGCTGGTTCATAAGGGCAACATCATGAAATTCACGGAGGGGGCGTTCCGCGACTGGGGATATGAAGTCGCAAAGCAATATTTCGGCGCGAAAGAGATTGATGGCGGTCCCTGGTGCGAGATTCCCATGGGCAAACCGGGCGCGGGCATTGTGATCAACGACGCCATCGCCGACAACGCGCTTCAGCAATTCCTGCTGCGCCCGGCAGATTATGACGTGATCGCCACGCTCAATCTCAATGGCGATTACCTGAGCGACGCGCTCGCCGCGCAGGTGGGCGGGATCGGAATCGCACCCGGAGGAAATATCAATTACATCACCGGTCACGCGGTGTTCGAAGCGACCCACGGCACAGCGCCAAAATATACCAACCAGGACAAGGTCAATCCCGGCTCGGTGATTCTTTCAGGCGAAATGATGTTCCGTTACATGGGCTGGACAGAAGCGGCCGAGCTGATTCTGAAAGGCTTGAAGGGCGCGATTGCGAGTAAAC
>QHQO01000225.1 GCA_003221195.1 Verrucomicrobiota bacterium | reverse complement strand
CGGGTTGGCGCGGCGTTCGTCCAGGCCGATCGGGAAACAGAGACGGACCCGGTCGCTCATGTCCTCCATGTCACCCGGGGTGCTGGACTCCACCCAACGCCGTTCGTCACCGAGGCGGCGTGCCTCGAGCCAGAGCTCGATGCCGCGCTCGCGCTTCAGCGCTGTCCACGCCTCGGTAATGTTCGTCGCTGGCCAGGGCGCGAGCGGCTGGCCGCCGGTCGTGTCGCTGATCACGGCGGTGCGGACACCGTTGATCTTGCTCATGGCCATCTGCCAGTCTCCGGCCCGCAGCGCGATCTCGGCCTCGACCAGCCGCATCTCGCGGCCGGTCGAGAGGTTGATGGGCGACTCCCGTCCCGTGTATTTCGTGGGAAAGAGCCAGGGCACGTACCGGAACTCCGCGGTAGGGACGGCGGGATTCGTGCTCCACGCCACGCGGGGGTCGCCGGTATCCTTGTAGTACTGCTCGTTGGACGTGCCGGAAACGCTGATCTCGCGGTACGGCTGGTTGGCGTTGACCCAGTAGAGGAAATTGTAGTAGTCCTCATTCTCGATGCTGTACACCGCCTGAAACACGAAATCCGTGGGGACGGCCGCGGCGTCGGACGCGGCGCCGGCGTCGTCGCCGAGCATCAGCCGCACTGATGCGCGCGCCGCGGTCGCGGCGGTGCTCACCCGCGCGTCGCCCGCCGCGCCGGCGACGGAGATCGCCTCCGTGAGCGCGCTCTCGGCACGGCGGAAGTAATCCTTGTAGTCGGAAGGCGCGCCCCCGTCGATGACCGCCTCGCACATGTTCTCGCCGAGCAGCCGGTTGGCGTAACCGGCGTAGAGCAGCGCCTTCGCGCCGAGGTCGTAGCTGTCGAATTGGGCGCCCATGACGTCCCGGAAGCGCCGCACCGCGTCCTCGGCCACCCAGCGCGCCTGCTGCGCGGAGTCCCACGCGACGTCGGGAATCTCTTGCACGCTGAGCTGACCGGGATCGAGCGGCAGCTTCACTGGGTGGATACGCCCGCCCTGCGTGAACTCCTTCGACGCGTCGCCGCCGAAGAAGGCGACCCAGTTGATCGCCTTGGAGACGGCGAGGCTGGCGCCGGCGACGACCGCGGCATGCGCCCCGGGGTCGTTGAGCAGCGGGTCCTGTACGCGGTCGGGGTTGTCCACCGACAGATTGCAGGCGGCGAGCGCGCCGAGCACCACGAGCGCAGTTGCTCGGAGCGCGAAGCCGCGTCGGGAGAGGAGCCGTAGGATCAGCATCCGCATGGTCGTCCTCCCTCCCTCAGAAGGTGAGCTTGAGCGAGAAGGTCACCGTCGCCGGCGGCGGCAGCTGATCCGTGATCAACGAGAAGAGCTGGTTCACGTTGTCGCGCGAGCCGATCAGCTCCGGGTCGAACGAGGCGAACTCGCTGTTCGTCCAGCGCCAGAGATTGTGGAATGACAGGCTGGCGAAGGCGCTCGTGGCCCGCGGGATGAATCGGGTCGGGATCGGCGTCTGCACCGTCACCTCGCGCAGCTTGAAGAAGTCGAGCGGCATGAACCAGACGTCGCTGCGCGCGTTCTTGTAGCAGCGGGCGCGGTCGAGCGCGCGCACCTGCGAGATGGCCGCGGGTGCGTTGGGATCGCCGGGTCCCGTGTACGACGCCCACGGCACGATCTTGTAGACGTCGTCGCAGCCGACCGGACCCCGCGGCCCACGCTGCGCCACCAGTCGCGACGGGAAATCCTGGCCCCAGGCGCCGCCCTGGTACTCGCCGCGCGCGGTCAGCAGCAGGCCGTGCGGCAGCCTGAGGGTCGTGAACGGATTGATGATCACGGTCGGGACCGAGGGTCCGAAGAAGGCGTCCAGCGCGTACTCTGGGTCCGCGAACGCGTCCCGGTTCGTCACCTTGGCCCCGCGCCAGACCGGAGCCGGCTGGCCGGGCACGAAGTTGTAGAAGATCGCGCCGCCGGTGCTCAGCACCTTCGTGTGGTTGGTCGAGATCGTCGAGCCGAGGTCCCAGGTGAGCCAGCTCCCGCGGAGCACGGTGGCGTCGAGCGACGCCTCGAGGCCAGCCGCGGAGAGCTCGCCCACGTTCTCGAGCTGGGCGCCGAACCCGTTCGAAGGCGGCTGCGGCACCAAGAAGAGCGCGTTCACGGTGCGGCGGTGATAGTAGGTGAACGTCAGCGACACCCGGTCGTCGAGCGCGGCAGCGTCGACGCCGACCTCCATCTCGCCGCTTTTCTCCGGGCCGAGAGCCGGATTCCCGAGGTTGTCGGGCAGAAACGCCGTCTGCCCGGCGAACGCGCCGGCGGTCCACGTCCGGACTGCGTCGAAGACGCCCGGCGCCCGCCCGGCGAAGCCGTACGCAGCGCGCAGCTTGGCGGTACCGAGCGTCGCGGGCCAGAACGGCTCGTCGGAGATCACGTAGGAGGCCGACAGCTTCGGGTACGCCTGCAGCCCGAAGCTGCTGCCGAACGCGCTGCTCCCGTCCACCCGCAAGCCGCCGGTGAGGAAGTAGCGGTCCTTCCATGCGAGCAGGCTCTGCAGGAAGAAGCCGCCCGTCTTCACCTCCTGGCCCCCCGAGAAGACGAAGCGCTCGGCCGCCCGGCTGAGCGTCTGCTTGCCGGGTCCCGGCAACCCGCGGCCGTAGCCGTCCACCCGCGCGTCCGCCGTGTGGACGAGCTGTCCGCCGACCGAGAACGTCGCCTTGAAGTCGTTCGTCGGCTGCGCTTGGGCGCTGGCGGCGTAGTCGAGCGTGACCGTCTCGCTCCGCCAGTCCAGTTCCGAGATGTCGCCGGTCGGCTGGAACACGAAGCCGTAGGGGTGGAACACCTCGCCCGACATGGCGGCGCGGTCGTAGCCGAACGTGAACCTGTGCGACATCCAGCCGAGGGGAACCCAGGTGGCGCTCGCGCCCACGATCAGCCGGTCGTCCGTCTGCGTCGTCTTACGCGTGAGCAGCTTGGCGATGTTCTCCGGCGTCGCCGCGCCAAGCGACGTCACCGGTGAGCGGTAGACGTTGAAGAAGATCGACTCGCCACTATTGCCGTCCGGCGACATCGCCAGGTCGTTCTTGCTCACGAAGCTGTTCCACTGGAGCGTGAGGTTCGTCAAGGGTTGCAGCGTCAGGTTGCCGCGCATGCTGTAGCGTCGCGCATGGTCCTGCGGCAGCACGCCGTCCTTGTCGTCGAAGGCGCTCGAGAGATAGTACTGGGCCTGACCGCCGCCCCCGGAGACCGACAGCGCCTCGCTGTGCCCGTATGCCTGCTTCAGCC
>QHQO01000224.1 GCA_003221195.1 Verrucomicrobiota bacterium | reverse complement strand
GTCTTCTCCGTCTTGGAAATCAGGGGCAACGATCCGACCGCGAATCGTGCGATGCAGATGTCTGCCGCCTTGTCGAGTATACCCGCCAGGTTCAGTGTGACTGCCGGCACTCATCATCGTCACGCCTAAATAAACAAGTGAGTCGCGGAAGGACGAGCGCTCGCGGGTGCTGAGCACAATTCCCACTTGCGGGAAGGTGATGCGTAACGCACAAACTAATTGTGCAAGTTCGCGGTCCGTTAATGAAAAGAGAGGTCGAAAACCCCCCGCAGCGGGCCGTAACCTGGGCAGGCTCACACTGATCTGCGCCTGCCAGCAAAGTTTGAGCAAATATTCCAGATGCGCCGCGAGGGCGATCGCTTCTTGCTGCCAGGGAGATAACCCAAAGAGCACACCGATTCCGAGCCGGCGAAATCCTGCGCGGTAACCGCGCTCCGCGCAATCCAGTCGAAAATTAAAG
Source organism: Verrucomicrobiota bacterium (assembly GCA_003221195.1). Classification (GTDB taxonomy): domain Bacteria; phylum Verrucomicrobiota; class Verrucomicrobiia; order Chthoniobacterales; family UBA10450; genus Udaeobacter. Next base: position 2,633 of record QHQO01000224.1, on the reverse strand, counting down.
TCGCGCTTCGGTCCGGCAGTATGCATTTCCGCATAGACCGCGCGATTGTAGGTTTCCTGATAAACCACCAATCCTTCCGCGCCAGCATCGACGATCGGCACATAATCGCTTGTTTCCATCGGGCCGACCTCGATCGAAATCGAGGAAAAATCCGGCTCAAGAGCGCGGACGCATTCGGCGAGATAGTCGCGACTGACGAATTTCGGGTGTTCGCCAGCGACCAGAAGGATCTGACGAAAACCCTGCCGACCGAGATGACTCGCTTCGGCGATCACTTCCTCAACATCGAGCGTGACGCGAAGAATTGGGTTATCCCGGGAGAAACCGCAGTAACGACAATTATTGATGCACTCGTTCGAAAGGTAAAGCGGCGCGAAGAGACGCATTGTCCGGCCGAAATTCTGCAGTGTGAGCGCGCGTGATTTTCGCGCCATAGTTTCGAGCTCCTGGTCGGACTTCGAGGCGATCAGATGCTCGAACCGATGGACAAGCGCCGATTTTTTTAGGGCCAAACCGTCCAGAGTTTCGACGAACGACATCAGAATAATTTCGTGCGTGCGCAAGCGTTCGCAAATGCGAATCGCTCGGGTCGAGAAAACGTATTCTCAAACAACCTTTCGAGCTATCCTCGAGGGGCGATGAGACTACCGCCCTAGAAAAACAACGGCGGCGTCTGGAACATCCGGACGCCGCCGCCGCAAGTGCAATTGTCGATCTTAGAACGCGAAATTCACCCCGGTCCGCACCATCCCAAAATTATTCTGTGGACCGCTAACAAAGTTCCAGCTGAAGTCACTGATCCAACCGATGTGCGGTGTGACGCGGACTTCCAGACCGCCGCCGACCTGGCCAATTCCCTCCGTCTCAGACTCCGTATGACCAACTGTTTTGAGAATGTCGAAGCCCTCGCCCCCGTTGCTAATAAGCCCACCGGGTCCTGTTACAGCCGTTCCGCCTGGCCCTTCGCGGAACCACTGATTGATCGGCCTCTGGCCGCCGCCAAAGATCGCGCCGCCGGCACCGAAGATGTAAGGTGAGAAGCGTGAGCAGTGGAACGGGTAACGCAGGGTCAATGTACCCAGCACCGCTCCGATGCCCTTGTTCGTGTTGTGAAAGCTGCGATCAAAAATCCCGTCGCTCAAGTCGACGAAGATATTTTCGCGTGCCTGCCGTGCGTCGACGCCCCAGCCTTCAATCCCAACGCCGATATAACGCATGAAGAAGTATTTGACGTCGATACCGCCGCCCCAAGCATGATCGGCTAACATGTAGCGGTCATTTTGCCACTCGTTCCCGGTAAACACGTAAGTGCCCCACAAACCGACGTTAAATTCCCTGTCTGCGTACCATTCCGGGCACGGTGGCGGCAGCGCCACCTGCTTCATCTCCTTTCCGCCATAGGTTTCGGTACCGGCAAAGCCAATCGAGCTGATTGCCGCGATACCCAACAGGCTCAACATTAATTTTTTCATCTTATTTCTCCTTTTGGTTAAGTCTTCCTAACAATGTAACTCCAAACACCTCGGAGCGTTCAAGTCAATAACGAAATTCGCTGCTCCTTTGGATGCCTGCGAGTTTGAGTGGACCGTCAAGGATTGCAAGCATTTTTTTTAGCCTTTTTTACGCCGGTCAAGCTTTGAGTTCCGCCCCGGTATTGGCATCGGTAATAGTGAACTTTTCGTGATGAAATGTGGGATCACCGCGAAACATCAGCCGCCCAGCGTAGCGGCGCTCCAGCTCCACAAGCAATTCTTCGTCTTCCTCTTTCAATCGTTTCAAGACATCCGGATTTAGAATCACACGGATTTCGTGGATGCTGTCCTGGTACTTGCGCATCACGGTATTGAGTGTGCGATGCAATTCCACGCTTGTAGTCATCGAAGTCTTCACGACTCCGTGCCCACCGCAGTAAGGACAATTTTCGTAAATTGTATCGCTCAGACTTTCCTGCGCCCGCTGTCGCGTCATTTCCATTAGACCGAGCGGGGAAATCGGAAGCACGTGAGTTTTGGCCTTGTCACGCTTGAGCCGTTCCTTCATCAGGTTATAGACCATCTGCTGGTCCTTCCGGCTTTTCATGTCGATGAAATCGCCAATGATCAAACCGCCAACATTGCGCAACCGAAGCTGACGCGCGATTTCATCTGCCGCCTCCAGATTTGTCTGCAAAATTGTTTTTTCGACATCGCGCCCACCTTTGTTCCGGCCGGTATTCACATCAATCGCGACCAGGGCTTCGGTCTCGTCAATCACAATATAGCCGCCGCACCTGAGCCAGACTTGCCGATGAAAAGCGTCGTCGATCTGCTTTTGCACGCCGTAACTTTCGAAAATCGGCGTCGCACCATCATAAAAATGAATTCGGTTCCGCGCTCGCCGCGAAATCTGGCCGACCATTTCGTTCATCCGGTTAATCGACTCGCGATCATCGCAGATGACTTCATCGATTTCTTCAGTGAGAAAGTCACGCACAGTCCGTTCAACCAAATCGGGCTCCTCAAAAATTCGGCACGGCGCCGGACGGTCACGAATCACTTGCTCTACTTTCGCCCATTGATCGAGGAGGAAGCGCAAATCCCGAACAAAGTATCGTGTGCGCTGTCCTTCTCCAACAGTGCGGATGATGACGCCGA
>QHQO01000223.1 GCA_003221195.1 Verrucomicrobiota bacterium | reverse complement strand
GGCGGATCAATGTAAAGGGCGTAAGCCGTGATCCGGTCGCTCACGCGGCGCTCGTCGCCGTCTAAAAGATTAGCGGCGACAATTTCATAATCGTTGTAGGCGGTATGAGTGAAGGCTCCGCGTCCGTTGCAATCACCCAGCGCATAAATGCCGGGCACATTGGTGCGAAGTTGATCATCAACCTGGATGTAACCGCGCTCATTTATCCCAATCCCGGCATGTTCCAAACCGAGGTCGTTGGTGTTCGGCACGCGACCGACTGCGAGAAGCGTATGCGAGCCGATGACAGTCTTATCGCCGCTGCTGCAATCAACCTGCACGGCCACTTTGTCGCCGCGTTTTTCAAAGGCGATGCATTCAGCACCCAGACGGAT
>QHQO01000222.1 GCA_003221195.1 Verrucomicrobiota bacterium | reverse complement strand
CTTCGTCTTCACGCTTAATCAGTCGCGGCCCCCTCTCCACCACGGTCACCTCACTGCCGAAGCGGCGATACATCTGAGCAAACTCTAACCCCACGTAGCTGCCGCCTATGACGATCAGGTGCTCGGGCAGGAAGTCCACGTCCATCATCGTTGAATTGTTCAGATAGCTCACCTCATCGATGCCCCGGAGCGGAGGAACAGACGCGCGTCCGCCAACGTTGATAAAAAATTTGTCTGCCTCGAGAAGCTCGTCGCCGATACGAACGCGATGCGCGTCGGCAAAGCGGGCGTGGCCTTCATAAATGGTCAGATTCTCAGTGGTCTTCAGCCACTTCTCCAAGCCCTCACTGCTTTGACGGACCACGGCGTCTTTACGCATTTTGACTTTGTTCATGTCAACGGCAATCGAGCTGCGAATCGTCACGCCATAATCGCCGGCCCGGCGTGCGACATGAGCTGTGCGCGCACTGGCCACGAGCGTCTTCGTTGGGATGCAGCCGTTATTGACACAGGTGCCGCCGAACCGCTTGCGCTCGATAATCGCCACCTTCATTCCTGTGTCTGCCAGCCGAACCGCAAGAGACGGTCCTGCTTGGCCAGTGCCAATAACTATCGCATCATATTTAGTTGCCATCGGCATACCTCCGCTCGGATTATGTAAAAGCTATCTGCGTTCGGCAAAAGACGCGCCAGACTTACACTCCTGCGAATATACTGAACTCTTTAGGACACCGGGGCTCAGGCTTTGCAAATTCAAATTCTTTCTAAGGTTATTGTGCATGCGATCTGGCATCCGCGTATTCCGCGTTACAGTACGGCATGGATAAGCATGCCCACGTTAGACATCCTAAAGAATTAATTCAGGAAGCCAAAAATCGTACATGCCGCGACAATAGGCTCCTATATTATAATGATATTGTTTTAGAGTGGATCACCAACCACGTCCTCGCCTCAGTGATCCTTTTTGACATAGCCTTGATCGTGCCCCTGCTCACATTGAACGCGCCAGACACGGTTAAAATCACTCTTGGCGTAATTTCCGGCAGCTGGATCCAGTGGTGGGCATTGCCGGCGCTGCAACGCAGTCAAAACAAGACACAGGCCCAAAATGAGGCCAAAGCAGCGGTTGACCACGAGACGCTCACTTATCTTGCCAAATTGCAGGATGAACAGATGACGGAACTTAAAGGCATTGCGGAGATTCTGAGTAATCTCAAGAATAAATAATCAAACATCTTTCAACCGCTTGTAGATTTGCCTTGCTCGGGCGCGCGCGGGAAAGGATCACTCAACTGGGCGCGACGTTTGCCGAACTGCGCTTTGAGAGCCGTGACAAACATTTTTCGCCGCCGATGTGTCTCAAAGAACAGGACGCCGATTTTCTAATCGACGTGCTCGATTGCGCGCTTGATCTTCTCGGCTCATTCGTGTCATCCCGAGTCGAACGAGGGGTCTCTTAGTCGAAGTCTCGAACGCACAAGCTGATGAATAAAGGTGGACGTTTAGGAGATTCAACCGCGCAAAGATGACGGAGCCTCTACGGCTCGTTCTTGTCCCGGAAAGACGCGCACCTGCCGACGTTTGGTCAGAAACGCCAGTACCCATTGCAGCATGACGAAGAACCGGTTCGCGAACCCGATCAGGAAATAGATGTGCACGACCGCCCAGACAACCCACGCCGGAAATCCGGTGAAGCGGAGCATGCGAAGA
>QHQO01000107.1 GCA_003221195.1 Verrucomicrobiota bacterium | reverse complement strand
AACGATCACCAGCTTTCTCTGCTTGAGCCATTGGGCGAACGACGCCTCGTGGAGCGCGGTGATCTGGTTTATAAGGCTGGACAGCGCGATCTCGGATTGACCATTCTCTTGCGCGGCGAAATCGAAGCTTTCGAGCAACGCGACGATTCGGAACAGATTCTCGCCACGGCACACGAGCGCGATTTCATTGGCGACGTGGCGATGCTGCAGGGCACGTCAGCCCTAGCGTCGGCAAGGGTAACATCACCAGATGCCGAGATACTTTATATTCCCGCGGTGGAAATGCGCCGAGCGCTGGCCGAGATCCCCGGAGTCAGCAAGACGATCGTCGATGCGCTAATCATGCGACGGCGGCGAATAAGACGGGACCGGGAATTTGCCGGAATGCGTGTTCTGGCTAGCCGCGACGCACGCGATGGACATCAGCTCGATGATTTTCTCGACAAAAACCGGATTCCGCATCGTCTGGTCGAAGTTGAAAGCGAACAGGGGCAGGCGCTGACCGACCGTTTTCACCTAACGAGTCGCGACTTGCCGGTGCTTATCACCCCGGGCGGTCGTCGACTACGCCAGCCTTCGTTGCGCGAAGTGGCGAGAGAAGCCGGTTTGCTACGGTCGCTCGCCGAAGAAAACGAGAGTGAAATTTTCTCCGACCTGACAATCGTCGGAGCCGGACCAGCCGGCCTGGCCGCCGCTGTGTATGCGGCATCCGAAGGATTGAACACAGTTGTTTTGGAAAGTTACGCCCCGGGCGGACAAGCTGGTTCCTCCTCGCTGATTGAGAATTTCTTCGGATTTCCAACCGGCGTTGGTGGCGGCGAATTGACCTGGCTCGCTCAGCGTCAGGCTTACCGATTCGGCGCGAAATTTTCTACACCATCCCAGGCTCTTTCGCTTAATTACGATGCCGACGGCGAGTACCGCGTCTGCCTCGAGACGGAGGGTTGCTCCGCCATTCTTCGAGCAAAAACTGTTTTGATTGCAACGGGCGCCGATTACCGCCGGCTGAATGCGGAGGGGCGCGAACAATTTGAGAATATGGGCGTTTACTACGCTGCGACGGCAATGGAAGGTCAGCTCTGTCGCAATGAAACGGTTGTGATCGCCGGGAGCGGCAACTCTGCCGGCCAGGCCGCGATGTTTCTTTCCGACGGCGCTGCCAAAGTGTTACTCGTCATTCGCGGGAAAAGCATCGCCAACAAAATGTCGGACTATCTTGCACGTCGGGTACAAGCACGCGAGAACATTGAGATTCTATACCAGACAGAGATCCGCAAGATGTTTGGCGGGAAAAAGCTCGAACAAATCGAATTGGAAAATACACAGACTGGCGAACGCCGAATGGTTCGAACGCCAGCTGCCTTTTCCATGATCGGCGCGAAACCATGTACCGAATGGTTGCCGTCAGAAATCGAGCGCGACGACAAAGGATTCATCAAAACCGGAACGAGCGTCGCCGGAGCGCCGGCTTGGCAGGAGAGCAAACATCAACCAGGCCCGCTCGAGACGAGTTTGCCGGGAATTTTTGCTGCGGGCGACGTACGTTCGGGGTCGGTGAAACGGTGCGCCGCCGCAGTCGGCGAAGGCGGCATGGCCATCGCCGGCGTCCAAATCAGGTTAGCTTCTTCATCCTGAACCGGATCCCGACGTCAACGAACCCAGGTAATCAAGGGATTCGTTCCGAGACATTATACATGTTCCATTCCCAGGTTTTGCCGTTGTCGGAAGAAAACGCCTGGCCCCACACCGGGCGATCCTTATTTCGCGCATCCCATCGAAACATCATGATGATAGGTTTTCCTTTGAATGTATCCTTGCAGAAGAAATGCCCTACGTTGTTTTCAAATGAGCCTACCACAGGCGGATCCAGAACACCGGTGTTGCTGGCAACCCAATACAAGCTCCACAACCGGGTGTTCGGATTAAAGAGGCGCAGCGTCAGTCCTTCGAAACGTTTACCCTCCTGGCCTGGCATCTCAGTGGTGGAATAAATATCCATATCGGCCGTGCCACTGAGGGTTTTGGAATTCTCATCAGACGAATCGAACTCGGTCCAATCCCTGCAGTTTTCGAGTCTTTTGTTGAGCCGGCGATTGTGCATTTTCCATTTGCCGACCAAAAAATCGAAGTCGCTCGGAGACGATGTCGCCGACGCGGTAATCTTTAAGTCGCCTTTATCGTCAAAATTTAATTTGGGAATTGGCAAACTGGGATCGGTCGTCAGGACGGGTGTTTGAGCTTGCGCGAAGCTGCAAATCGCAAGGAACAGAATAGTGATTGAGTATTTCATACGTTTCGCTGGCTTATCGCATTAGATGTTATCAGATTGATTTTTTCAAACGCCCCGCCTCCCCTTTATCGCTGAGACATTCGCTTCCTTCCTCCCAGCGGATCGGGCTTCAGATAAACGATCAGGCAGCAGATACAAATTCCAAGTCCAGCTAGCGGATATTGGCCAGTGCATCCGGTCGCGCTACGGCTTCAGGTCCAGCATCGCTTTGCCCGTTTGGATTTCAACCGGTACGGAAACGTGATCGTGAAAATCGAGCCATTTGCCATCGACTTTGCGGTAAAGTGACGTAAACCGAACCCACACGCCGGACTTTTGGCCATGCTTCAGCGTGCCGCTGATCATTTGCAATCCGGTCGCGTAACCGAACTCGCCGTTAGCCCCGACGTGCAGTTCGCGCGTCTCGACATGAAGATCGCTGTCGTACTGGTAGAAGAACTGTTGCCAATCCGCGCGATAGGCGGCCTTCCCGACGTACTGCAACGGCGGCACAACGTCGTAAGCGACGACATCTTCCGTGTACAACTCCATCACGCGATCAACATCTTTGGCGCTGACCGCCTTTCTCCAGTGATCAATCCAGCCACGAATTTCCTGCGCCGCCGCCGGATCGCCTTGCACCGCCGGTGAGCTCTCTGTTTGCCCGTTCGCTGCGATTGATGCCATCGCTGCCACGTTAAGAATAAAAAATCCAAATGCTTTCATAGTTCATTCCTTATCGATGATGGGTGCAACAGCGGCGGTGTCAGTACGAAGGCTGGTCACTCACTCGCTTTGGGTGCGAACGCTTCTTTATTTACAACGTACGGCATTTTGGTCGGGTCTCCGCCGTAGTTGCCTTCCAGGACGTCAATCAGTCCCTGGACAGTGCGCCCGGCCATGCCCCTGGCGGGGTCAACCGAGAGGCGCGTGATCCGCGCGCCGCTGGCGAAATGATGGAACACACGGCAGCGATCCGCGATTTCGGGATCGAGCAGCGGCGAATCCGACGGCAGCGGTTCTTTTTCGAAAACATCGAGCGCCGCGCCAGCGATGACATTTTCTTTCAGCGCCTTCGCAAGTGCGCTCTCGTCCACAACCGGACCGCGCGAGCTATTTACCAAGTACGCTGTCGGCTTCATCAGCTTGAGTGTCTTCTCGTTGATCAAGTGATAGGTCGGTTTGTCGGTTTCGCCCTCGCGCAACAGCGGGACATGAATGGTCACGTAATCGGCACCGCGCAATGCCTCCTCGAACTCCACGTATTTGATCCAAGTCTTATCTTCCTGAATTCCGCGCGCGTGGCGCAGGTCCATTAACTCCTGGATCGCAGCGATGTACTTATCGTTGTGATACGCCGGATCGTAGCAAAGAATGTTCATGTCGAATCCCGAGCATTTCTTGATCATCGCCAGACCGATGCGTCCGGTGCCGATTACGGCGATAGTTTTGCCGGTCACTTCGTCGCCGAGGAACGGCAGGAACGGATGCCATGATGGCCATTTCTGTTCGCGCACGAGGCGCTCGCTCTGCCACATTTTGCGCGCAAGCATGCCCATCATGAAAAACGCGAACTCGGCCGTCGCTTCGGTCAGCACATCGGCAGTATTCGTGAATGGAATTTTATATTTGTTGGCATCGATGCGGTTGATGTTGTCGAAGCCGACGGCGATCTGCGCCACAACCTTGAGTGTCCCCTTGCCTGCTTCAAATACCTCCGCATCGATTGGATCGCGCAGCGTTGTGATCAACCCGTCGATTCCGCTTCTCACTTTCTCAATGATCAATTTCTTCGGTGGCGCCTCGGGTCCTTGAAAAACTTCGAGATCGTATCCGCGCTCGCGCAGTCGGTTCTCGGCGGCATCACCGATGCGTGACGTCGCAAAAACTCGAAAACGTTTCTTCTCCGTCATGATTGGGAGAATGGAAGCATGTCTTTATCGCATCGACAATTCACGTTCTTATGTTTTCCGTCTGCGCCGAATGCCTCATTCCATCGAACACGGACGCTACGCAGCAGCGACGGATAGACGATCATTTTCCGAAAAGGATCGATCAAAGCCATGTAGAACGGCGTGAAGCGGCTTACGCTGCGGACGTAAACCCCTAAATAGAAACGGTAGCCAGTCGCCGTCTCGACCAGGGTGCTCAGCGCCGCCGCATGGACTGTTCGATTGATCAACTCGACGAGCTGCTCGTTTTCGAAGCGGTACACAACGCGGAAAAACCCATCTTGCGTTCCGGCTGCTGCCAATGATCTCGAATGATCCGTGTCGGTCAAACGTGTTGCGAAGGTTTTCGCGGCAGTTGCCGCTGGCTTACGGTCCCAATCGAAGAACCGTCCAACGAAGAGCCGAATGCCGAGTAGCATTCGCACGAGCGAAGAGGGCGTGAATAGACAATTGTTCGCAGTCCGTAGGAAATCATCGAGCGTTACTCCGGCGCGCCAGCGCGGGAGATCGACGAACCATACGTCGTGAAGTGGCACCCCGGCGAGAAACGTATGAACTCGCAGCGGCAGCTGTTCGAACTCTTGAGTTGAGACTTTTGGCATGGCGCTACTAACGAGAATTAGCTAGGTCAAACTCCTCCTTAATGAACTCTTTAGTCCCGGGTCGGCCAGTGAGACGTAACCACAGCGGTCCGCCTTCTCTGTCGAAATGCAGGTCGATATCGAAGAATGGACAGCATAACCGCTCCTGGAACGCCCATTCAGTTAACAGCTGATACGTTTGTTATCCGCAGGCAATTCGAACTCGTAGCCATCTGGCAGTTCTCGTATGCTCTTCTTCAGTTTTAGCAAGGCTGGCCCAAGCTCCTCGAAATGGCGTTTTCTTACCTCCGGTGACAACGCCATTGCGTTGCAGGCGAAAGGTGACGCGTGCTCGGTTTGCGACGATGAAGGTTCTGATGATGCCGAATCAACGATCGGCACAACGATGGCGATTGCAGTTATGAATTGGAATATTTTTTTCATAGTTTTTGACGCTACAAGTTCAAGTCGACTTTAAGTCAAAGGAGATTTTTTAAGAAAAATGCGAGCGATTTTCGTGGCGTTCAGCGCGGCTGCTTGTTAGGTTTCTGAGTGGCAGATAACCTGGCGATTTCCGATGTCGCGCGTGTCTTTGGTTTGCGCACATCAGCCATTCGCTACTATGAGCAGATCGGGATTCTGCCGCCGCCAGTGCGCAAGAATGGCCAACGTCGCTATGAGCAGAGCGCGCTTTTTCGGCTCGCGGTGGTGCAGCGCGCACAGGAGTCCGGCTTCACTTTAGACGAGATACGCGAGCTGTTTTTCGGGTTTCGCGCCGCGACGCGTCCACCCAAACGCTGGCATGAACTTTCAGAACGCAAGATTGCGGAACTACAACTCCGAATGAAGCGGCTCAAGCTCATGCAGACGTTGCTCAAGCAAATGCAAGACTGTCGATGCAACGCCCTTGAAGACTGCGGCAAAAAACTTCTTTCAAAAAGCTCGAAAGAACGCAATCACGCGCACCTTCGATAGAACCGGCCTTACAAATTTTTGTCCACCCACGGAGCAACGCGACCCAGCGCCTTCTCGATATTCTCGATCGAGTTAGCAACACTGAAGCGCAAATAACCTTCGCCGAAATCGCCGAACGCAGTGCCGGATAGCGCGGCGACGCCAGCATCATCGAGCAACGCATCGGCCAGCTTTTTCGATGGCCATCCGGTCTTCGTGATATTCGGAAAGACGTAAAACGCGCCGTGAGGCGAGCGACAGGAGAAACCTTTAACCTCATTGAGGCCGGCGACCATAACATCGCGGCGTTTCTTGAACTCGGCGCGCATCGCGTCCACCGACTTCTGCGGTCCGCGCAAGGCTTCGATGCCGGCGACTTGGGTGAAGCTCGCGGTGCACGAGTTGGAGTTGGTCATCAGGCGAGCAACGTGAGCTGCGAGATCGGCGCGCATCACGCCGTAACCCATCCGCCAACCAGTCATGGCGTACGTTTTGGAGAAACCATCGAGCAAGATGCAGCGCTCTTTCATGCCGTCGATCGACATGATGGAGTGATGTTCTCCTTCGAAGATGAGCCGACTGTAGATCTCGTCGCTTAAGACCATGATGTTGCGATCGCCGATAGCGCGAGCGATACCGTCGATGTCTTTCTTCTCAAGCACACCGCCAGTGGGATTCTGCGGTGAATTCAAAATGATCAATTTTGTGCGGTCGTTGATAAGCCCGGCGAGCTCATCGACGTCGAGACGAAAATCCAGGTCCTCGCGCAATCGGATCGGTACGGCTTTCGCGCCGACGTAATTGATCATTGATTCGTAGATGGGAAAGCCGGGATTCGGATAGATGACCTCATCGCCATCTTCCACGAGAGCGAGAATGCCGAAGAAGATGATGGGCTTGCCACCAGGGACGATGACTACTTCTTCCGGTATAACATTTATCCGTCGCGTCTCGCTTACGTGCTGCGCGATTACCTTGCGCAGTTGGGGCAAACCGGCGGAAGGGCCGTAATGGGTGAAACTCTTATGCAGCGCGTCGCAGGCCGCGTCGATGATGTTGGCCGGTGTATCGAAATCGGGTTCCCCGATCTCGAGATGGATGATGTCGCGCCCTTTAGCCTCCAGCGCCCGCGCCTTAACCAAAACTTCGAAGGCGGTCTCGGTGCCGAGACGCGCCATACGCTTGGCGAGGCGGAGTTCCCGAACCTGAGTCATGATGGCGAAATCAGCATTATCACTGCACTCGCGCAACTTGTCTTTTTTGTTCATGTCGCGACCACCAGGGCGCCCTGTCATGTTGAGCGAAGCGAAACATCTCTGGCTATTGGCCTCGCGGGCGCGTTGATAAGAAAATGATCTGAGATTCTTCTCCCGCGACTGCGGGATCAGAATGACAAAGACGCCGGAATTTGCGGCTGACACAACCGCCACTACACTTTGGAGCTTTGAAACGTCGTTGGCCTTTCGTCATTCTCAGTCTCGTTCTCCTTTTGCTGGTCGGTGGGTTGGCTTTGCAGGTTGATTGGAGGTGGAAACGAAAACTTTCGCCGTGGGGCGGCCGTTATTTTTTCCATCGTCTTGAACTGGCGGTACCCTCGTTTCGACAGGGAGAAGAAAAATGGCGCGACGATCCGCTGGGTGGAGTCGAAGCCAACGGGACCATTGGCGGCGAAGGTTGCGCTGTGGCTGCGGCAGCGATGGTATTCAAGTTTTATGGCATCGAGGTCGATCCACAACGGTTAAACTGGTTTCTAACATCGGTCGGCGGATATACCGAGAACGGTTGGCTCTATTGGGACCGCGCGGCATGGTTCGCGCCCGATCGCGTGCGGCACATGTATGAAGACCTGGCATCATATCAACTGATCGATTCGAACCTCTCGCGCGGAAATCCTGTCATCGTGCGAGTGCGATTGTCCGGCGGCGTCACGCATTTTGTCGTCATCGCAGGCAAAGAGGGATTCGACTACTTGATTGCCGATCCCGGCGCGGGTTCTGCGAAAGGCCTCTACCCGCTACGCGAGCTCGGCAGCGACATCGAGGCATTACGATTTTACGAGCGGATCGCGACTGCGAATTCGCAGCTTGCCGTAAAGCAGTGAGCAAGCAGACGCGATCTGGTCAATCTTTCGGGGGCCATTCCGAGCCGGCCAATTCCTTTGGCAATTGTTTCGGGTCCACGGGATAGACGAGTGAGAGGTCGATCTTGGATTTTGAGCCTTGCAGAAATTCCATTTCCTCCGGCGCACCCACCATAAGCCAGAGCACCTCGGCGTCCGTATCGTTAAACACTTGACGTAACTGTTCTGGCCCAACGAGCACGCCGCCGTATTTCGGCACGGTCAACGTTTCGTCGCCTACGCGCATCCGGCCCACGCCTTCCAGAACAAAATAAAACTCCTCGGCGCGAACGTGTTTGTGCAGTGTATTCGCGCTTTTGGGCGGTAACCGCCAAAGTCTCGCTCCGAGATTTTCGCTGCCTGTTCGCTCCAGATAATCCGCGTTTGGGATTTTCATCAAGTTAGAGGGACGCCAATGAAGGTCGTTCGGGGTAATCAAAAAGTAACCTTTTATCGACTTCATCGTAATTGATTCAACCTTCCTAATCCTGCTCGCCGAGAGTTTGGACGTACGTTTTGCCGTACGGATAAAAGAGTTCCTTGCGGCCCTGCTTCCACACCGCCTTGAGTTCGACCTTTGTGATGTCCCAGTCAGGTCGGCATTTTCTGGTCACAGCACGGAGATCCTGGCGGAGATCTTCCACCGTGGGTCTGCCGAAGAACCAGTAGCCCATGTAGATCTTGTAAATGACCAAACCGGGCTCCAGCACAATCGTGTGCGGAATCATCGGTTTGTGGTCCGGATCTGTATACTCGGCGATGTCGAGATCTTTTTGGATCTTGCGCGCCGGATCGGAGAGGAAAGGCCAATGGGCGCCGACTCCGGTGCGAAACTCATTCGTCTCGGTAATATTGTCAGTGCTAATCGTGACAAGCCGGTAATAGCCAACCTCGAGTTCACGATGGAGCTGAACAAGGCCTTCATGTTGCCGGCGTTCCTTAGGACAGAAACCTCCGCGGCTGAGGACGAGAACCATTGGATATTGTCCTTGCAATTGGGAGAGCTTGCGACGTTGCGTGGTATGGTCGGGAAGCTCGTAATCGGGGAAAGCAGCTCCAGGAACAATGTCAGATCGCATAACCCGTCTTTCTTATTAGAACACGACAACACTCAACGTGAAGAACCCATAAAATCTCGAACCAACGCGGCGATTTCATCTGCAGCTGTGTCCAACGCAAAATGCCCCGCGTCGAGAACATGCACCTGGGCGTTCGGCAGATCCTTGCGATAGCGTTCCGGCTCGCCCGGGTCGAATGAGAGATCATACTTGCCCCAGATGACCAGCAGGCGCGGCTGCTTCTCGCGCATCCACGCCTGCCACTTAGGATAGGCGTCCACATTGGTGCGATAATCGTAAAACAGATCGCTCTGAATCTGCGCTTGCCCGGGCTGATTCACAAAAGCGAACTCGTCCGTCCACAAATCAGGATCGTAGCGATCGACGTTCGGATCGTTTCCGACATGACGTGTCCGCGTCGTCTGCAACGATAGAAGATTTGTGCGGAGCGCACTTTCGTTCGCCGCGCGATCTTTCCAGAACTCGCGCCGGGTCTTCCAATTCGCGCCGAGTCCTTCGTTATGTGCGACCGCGTCTTGGACAATGAGAGCTTCTACGCGTTCCGGATGCGCAAGTGCCATGCGAAAGCCGACAGGACCGCCGTAATCCTGCATGTAAAGAGTGTAGCGCGAGAGTCCGAGGGCGCCGGTGAACCGATTCATGATCTCGGCCAAGTGATCGAAAGTGTACGCGAATTTTTTCGGATCCGGCCAGTCGCTGTGTCCGAAGCCGGGATAATCCGGAGCGACAAGATGAAATCTATCCGCGAGCCTGGCGAAAAGAGGCTCGAACATCCGGGAGGAAGATGGCAATCCGTGGACTAAGAGAATAGTCGGGGCATCCTTCGGCCCCGCTTCCCGATAAAAAATTGAAAGTCCGTCAACCTCAACCGTACGATAAAAGACGTGCTGAAGCCCTTTCGGGAGGGCACCTGCTCCTGATTTATTGGCAGCGAACACTTGAATGATGGCGGCTGCAAAGACAACGAGCAGGTTGAGTCCAATTTGCCGCCTGATTTTCACACTTATTTTTGATGGTTTGTTTTTACAGACGCTCAGCTTCGCCTGTGGTTATAAGTACAGCTAATCCTGTTTTGAACATGTTCGTGGGTCAGTTGCTTCGATAACTGGTTTTATATCGATTACCGGGGTCCCATCGATTGCCTCTATCGGACCAACATTTAGCCGGCCGCTTTTCATCTCTAAAACCTTGACGCGGTGAAGCTCTATGGAATTGGGACGATCTGGTGATCGAGTCGAAATACTCCCTTAAGCGGTCGCGACGCATCCCCTCTTGGATGAACTTCCATTACGTTTCCCCGGGCGCGCGATGTAGCCAGCTGATGATAATGATTTCATCGTCAACTTGCATTCCATGCAAGGTGTTCGTGTAAGAAGGAAGTAATTCGATAAATGCATTCGGCGCTCCTTCGCTGGTTTGCCGAGGCGCGTCGCGACATTTTAAGTCAGAACCAATGAAACCGATTGGTTTGATTCGAAAATGTTTGCGTTTCGTCTGGTCTTCTGATTGCTCCTTGTTAGTCATTGCTTGGTATTTAGGCTGACAAGGTTTTAACAAACCGGAGACGAACAGCCATTATGGGTGTCATGTTGCAAGCGTTTTATTGGGATTGTCCCAAATTGGAAAATCGCGAGCACCAGTGGTGGGCCTTTATTAAATCGAGGCTGCCCTCAATCGCACAGGCCGGTTTCACCGCGCTTTGGTTCCCGCCCGCAAACAAAGCCGCCGGATGGAAATCGATGGGCTACGATCCGTACGACTATTATGACCTCGGCGAATTCGATCAGAAAGGTGGCGCGCCTACCTGGTTCGGTTCCAAAGCTGAATTACTCGACCTTATCCAGTCTGCTCACGCGCTTGGGCTACAAGTGTATGCGGACCTGGTGTTCAATCACAGCAGCGGAGGCGATGCCCAGGAACTGAATCCGATCGGCGGCCAGTCACGCTGGACGAAGTTCGATCCTAACAGCGGCAAATTTCCGCGCGATTGGAAATGCTTTCATCCCAGCCAATACGAGACCTGGGACGGCGCCACTTTCGGTGACATGCCGGACCTTTGTCATCGCACGCCACTGGTTTATACCGAGCTCATCAACTATGCCCGCTGGCTCTTGGAAGAAATTGGCTTCGATGGATTCCGCTATGACATGGTCAAAGGTTACGGCGGTTGGATGGTGCGTTCGATTCAGGAACTGCGCGCCCTGCGCGGTAGCAGCAGTTTCAAGCCGTACGCGGTCGGCGAATGCTGGGACAGCGAACGCACAATTGATGATTGGCTCGATGAAGCTAATGCGTGGTCGGATAATCCAGTAGGCGCATTTGATTTTCCGCTGTGATGGCGTTTACGCGACTTATGCGATGGCTACGGATTCAGTCTTCGCAATCTTACAGACCGCGGAGTGTTAATGTGGGACCGCCCGGCGCAAGCTGTCACCTTCGTGGAGAACCACGATGTGGTGCGTGACAGTCCGATCATTAACGACAAGCTGCTGGCGTACGCCTTCATCCTGACGCACGAAGGTTATCCTTGTGTGTTCTGGCAGGATTA
>QHQO01000106.1 GCA_003221195.1 Verrucomicrobiota bacterium | reverse complement strand
CACGTGCAGGTATATCATGACGCGACCCATCCCAGCACGATTCAACTTCCGGTTCGATGATGCGCTGCGCCGTTACAATTTTGGTCATCGCGGGCACATCTTTGCTCCTAGGGACACCGGCCCGAGGCGCTTCGATCCACTCGGCAAAGCATTGAAAAAAATGGTGATTGCGCCGGATTGGTATGTCGCTGCAAAAAGCTCGCCGTATTTCACAAACGCCGAGCCTGAGGAATCGGCGTCTCTCACTGCATCAGCTTCGCCTGAGGAATCTGTATCCCCTACCGTAACGCCGATACCCACCTACAAATCGCCTGATGGTTCTGTCGAATTGATCTTACGCGAAGATCCAAACGATGAAGATGATCAGATCGACGGGCCGGGGCATGCAAAACATTTCCTGCTCCGCGATTTAAAAACCGGAGCAGAGACTGAATTTGAAAAGCTGCCCGGGTTTTACGGAGTCTATGGTTTGCTGCACGACAGCCATGATAAAGACCAACATTTTCTATTCGATGGATCGTTGCACCTCGCATTCTTCGATTTGCACTTGAACAGCACTGATGGTGACACGGTTTTTGCACTCGACCTAACGGCCCCGCGGCTCGTCCGGCTATCACCTAACTGGGCTACCCCAATTCCGCTGCCTGGCGAAGCAGCTTTTCTTACATTTACAGAGAATCGTTATGTTCCCTTCGCCGGCAGCAAGAAGACGGCAAACTGCTCTTACATGGAACACTGGGACGAAAAACTGAACAAGATTCGTTATGCCCGCGAAAAATCCGCCGCGCTCTGTTACGGCGCGTCGATGTATCGGCCCGGCAAAAATCCTGGCGTGATCACCCTGCGGCGGGGCGCTGATTAATTGGCCATGAAGAAAAGTTGGGCGGGAGTTCTTCTCTTTGCGCTGTTGTTAATCAATGCTTCGGCTGAAACCGAGTCACTAGACAAATTAGTGAACGATTTCTGGGCATGGCGCGCGAAATACGCGCCGTTTACTGACGATGACGTGAACCGAATCGAGCGGCCAGGAGGAGTTCGCGATTGGTCGCGATCCAGCATCGATAGCCAGCGAAAAGATCTGGCTGAATTCGAAACGCGCTGGAAAAAACTGGATGCAAACACTTGGCCAATCCCGCAACAGGTTGATTATCGCCTGATCGGTTCAGCCCTGGCGCGGGTTCGCTGGGAACTGGACATTAATCCGCGCTGGAAACGCGACCCGAATTTTTATGTCGCGCAGACGCTCACGCCCGTGGCCGAAGCGCTCACTGTGCCAGGAGCATATGATGCAGCGCGTAGCCGCGAAATTCTCACCCGCATTGGAAATATTCCTTCGATCCTGCAACAAGGCGTCGTCAACCTGGATAAGCCGCCAGCGTCGTTTGCCACAGTAGCAATTCAAGCGCTGGAAAATATGAGGCCGCGTCTGCGCCAAATGGCGACGGGATTACTGAAATCCACGACTCTCAAGGAAAATGAGTTGAACAGCGCAATTGATCGCGCGGCGGATGCGCTTGACAGTTTTCGCGAAAAACTTCGCGAAATGTTGCCGTCGCTGCCGAACGAGACCGCCCTTGGACGCGACGCCTACGTTTTCTTTCTCAAGAATGTCGCGCTAATCCCTTATTCGCCTGAAGAACTTCTGGCGATGGGCAAACAGGAATGGAATCGTGCCGTCGCTTTCGAGGCATTCGAGAAAAATCGCAACAAGAATGTGCCGCCGCTTAAGATCGCTGACAACGTTGACGATTGGATCAAGGATGCGGCAGCGAAAGAACTTCAAATCAGAAGATTTCTCGAGGAACGCGGTATCCTCATTGTCCCCAATTGGGTTGGGCATTACACGTTCCGACCGATGCCAGAATATCTGAGCGCGTTGCAAGGTTTCGGCGAGACGGACGACTTCACTTCGCAATCGCGGTTGAGCGAGAATTGCATCCGTTATGTGACCAAGCCTTCAGGGAAGCTAGGTTACTTCTGGCAGGCAACGGCGGAAGACCCGCGGCCAATAACCGTTCATGAAGGAATTCCCGGCCATTATTTTCAGCTGTGTCTTTCATGGAAACATGATGACCCGATCCGGCGGCATTACTATGACTCGGGGGCAAACGAAGGCATCGGCTTTTATGCAGAAGAAATGATGTTACGCGGTGGCCTCTTCGACGACAGCCCGCACACGCGCGAGATCATTTACAATTTTATGCGACTCCGCGCGTTGCGTGTGGAAGTGGATGTAAAACTCGCGCTCGGCGAATTCACGCTCGACCAAGCCGCTAAATATTTACAGGAGAAAGTCCCGATGGATGAACAGACGGCGCGTCAGGAAGCGATCGCCTTCGCAACCGGCCCCGGTCAGGCCATTACCTATCAGATCGGCAAATTGCAGATCATAAAATTCCTCGCCGACGAGCGGATGCAACAGGGCGAAAAATTTAATCTGCGCTCCTTCCACGATTTCGTATGGAAAAACGGCAATGTACCAATCGCGCTGCAGAAGTGGGAACTTCTCGGCGACGCGAGCAGTCTTCCGAAGTAGCGGCTGATCTATTCGACGATTTCGAGGCCCATTTGGCGGGCGGTGCCGGCGATGATTCGGAAAGCGGCTTCATCATTCCGCGCGTTGAGGTCTTTGCGCTTCGTGTTCACGATGTCCATCACTTGTTTGCGCGTGACTTTACCGACTTTCGTTTTGTTAGGTTCCTTTGAGCCGGCGGCGATGTTGGCCGCTTTCTTCAAGAGAACCGCGGCAGGCGGACTTTTCGTGATGAATGTGAACGATTTGTCTTTGTAAACGGTGATGACGACCGGGAGAATGTCGCCGGCTTGTTTTTGAGTCGTAGCGTTAAATTCCTTGCAGAACGCCATGATGTTGACGCCGCGCGGGCCGAGCGCAGTTCCAACTGGCGGTGCAGGATTAGCCTGGCCTGCGGGAATCTGGAGTTTGATTTCAGCTACTTTTTCTTTTGCCATTTCGAAAAGTTCTTAGTTGAGAGTTGATTGTTGATAGCTGTAGATCTTAGCCGCGTTCCACTTGCCAGTATTCCAATTCCACCGGAGTTGCGCGACCGAAAATGGTGACGGAGACACGGAGTTTGCCACGCTCAGGATCGATTTCCTCGACGATGCCAGTCTGGTTTTGGAATGGGCCGTCGGCGACTTTCACCGATTCGCCAACCTCAAAGCTGACCTTCGGTTTCACCTTTTCTTCGCGCTCTTTCATTTGAGCGAGCATGCTGTCTACCTCTGATTGGCGCATTGGAATCGGTTTGTCTTTGGTGCCGGCAAATCCAATCACGCCGGGTGTGTCGCGAATGAAATACCAGGTGCGCCCGACCAGCTGATTGTTCTCGTCGAGCAAATGCATGTTAACAATCAGATAGCCTGGAAAAAATTTCCGTGTGGTCTCGCTTTTCTTGCCTTTCTTGATTTCCGATACGCGTTCGGTTGGAACGAGCACTTCGTAAATCAGGTCGCCCATTTCTTCCGTTTTGACGCGCTTCAAGATGTTCTCGCGCACCTTGTTTTCCTGACCGGAAAGCACATGCACGACGAACCATTGATCTTTCCCTGCGAGCGTTTGTGCCATAATCAGTGCAACCGCGTGAAAAAGTGGACTACGTTCACCAAAACGAGATCGAAAAGCGCGACATATCCACCGAGCAATAACATTGCGATAGCGACCACAACAGTCGAATCACTCAGTTCCTTGTAACGGCGGAATCCTTTCTCTTTCGGGTCCCAAGGCCAGGAGCATTTCTGCAGCTCGACCTTCACTTCGCTGAAGAAGTTTTTAACTTTGGTGATCATCTAAATCAAAACAACATCCAACATCCAATGCCCAACGTCCACTTACGCATCTGCTGTCGTTTCGAATTCAGAGTTCGATATTGAAACGTTAGGCATTCGCGGTCTGTTTAACCACGCCAGGAGGGACTCGAACCCCCAACCGACGGTTTTGGAGACCGCTACTCTACCAATTGAGCTACTGGCGTTCTTAGTCTTCCTCTTCCACTCCCTCTTAATCTCCTCTTCCTTCGGCACCCGTTCAAGAAAGCAGAGTGAGAGGTAGAGGAAGAATTTTAATCCAGAATATCGCTCACGCGACCGGCGCCCACCGTCTTGCCGCCTTCGCGAATTGCGAAGCGGATCGTTTTTTCCATCGCGATTGGCGTGATCAACTCCACTTCGATTGAGATGTTGTCGCCAGGCATGACCATTTCCACGCCTTCAGGCAACTTAACGGTGCCAGTCACGTCCGTCGTACGGAAATAAAACTGCGGCCGGTAATTGGTGAAGAATGGGGTATGACGTCCGCCTTCCTCTTTACTCAGCACATAGACTTCCGCCTTGAATTTCTTATGGGGCGTAATCGAACCAGGCTTAGAAATCACCTGGCCACGCTCGACTTCTTCCTTCTTTAGGCCGCGCAACAGAACGCCGACGTTATCGCCAGCGCGCGCTTCATCGAGAAGTTTGCGGAACATTTCGATGTCGGTCGCAACAGTTTTTGCGGTAGGACGAATGCCGACGAGCTCAACTTCTCCCATTTTCTTGAGAATCCCGCGCTCCACACGCCCCGTCGCGACGGTGCCGCGGCCTTCAATATTGAACACGTCCTCGATCGGCATCAGGAACGGCTGATCGATCGGCCGCTCCGGTACGGGGATGTAATCGTCGATGGCTTCGACGAGGGCGAGCACCTGCTTTTCCGCGTCGGCGTCCCCATTAAGTGCCTTGAGGGCGCTGCCTTTAACAATCGGGATTTTATCTCCCGGAAATTCATACTGCGTCAGGAGATCGCGCACTTCCATCTCCACGAGATCGAGAAGCTCCGGATCATCGACCATATCGACCTTGTTCAGGAACACGACAATCGAGGGTACGCCAACTTGGCGTGCCAGCAGGATGTGTTCGCGCGTTTGCGGCATGGGGCCGTCCGCAGCCGAGACGACCAGGATGGCGCCATCCATTTGCGCCGCGCCGGTGATCATGTTTTTCACGTAATCGGCGTGGCCGGGACAATCCACGTGAGCGTAGTGACGTTTGTCGCTCGAGTACTCCACGTGTGCCGTGTTAATTGTAATGCCACGCTCTTTTTCTTCCGGAGCGTTGTCGATTGACTCGTATGCGCGTACTTCGGCCATGCCCTTCTTCGACAGCACCATCGTAATCGCTGCCGTCAGGGTTGTTTTGCCGTGGTCTACGTGACCGATGGTGCCGACGTTCACGTGCGGCTTGTCGCGTTTAAATGCTTCCTTAGCCATTTCAATTCTCCTGGTTAACTAACTCTCCAATTTTCTGTGATTGTCTCCCGCCGGCCCTCAGGCTGCTCTGGAGCCCATGACCGGGATTGAACCGGTGACCTCGTCCTTACCAAGGACGTGCTCTACCAACTGAGCTACATGGGCTGCTTTTCGCCAACCCAGCGACTCCGCCGCAACCCGAGCGGCAAACCGGTTTCGCCTCTTGCCAGAGATTCAAAAGTCCCAAAGCCGCGTCAAATTTGCAATTTGAACGACCATGGGACCGCCTCGTTCCAGCAAAAAGCGTCCGCAAGCTAACCGCGCTCATTGTCGTGTCAAAGAAATTTCTTGTTAGAAACAGCGCATTTCGCAAGAGGCCGTAGAGTGCGCTGTCCTCGGCGCATCAACGGATTCTGCCGCTGGTCTCTTCCGCCTTTCCTCGTGTGACGAATCGCATGATGACTGCGATTATGATGAGCACCGCAATGGCGATCCCAACATTCAGCGGCGTTATCAAACCCGGGCCGGGCGTTGGAGTGGGAGTGGCCGAAGGTGGAGGCGGTGCATTTTTTGCCGCCAGCATTCCCTGCACATATTGTAAACGTTGAACCGTGTCGTAGTCATCTGGCTTTAGTTTTAACGCCGCCTGGTAATCGGCGATGGCCTTCTCATACTGCTGCAAGGAAGTGTACGTCGCGCCTCGCTTCACCAAGTGCTCGACATCGTTTGGGTCCTTCTCGATCAATACCGTGTAGTCCGCTACGGCCACGTCGTAGTTTTTCAGGTTCCGGTTTGCCCAGGCGCGCCGATCATAATTTTGTGGATCATCTGGTTGTTTCTGAATTGCAGTGGTGAAGTCCGCGACCGCTTTGTCCCATTGGTTGAGACCGATCTCAGCAAAACCGCGAAATTTGTAGCTGTACGCGTCATCTGGTTTGAGTTCGATCGCCTTATCGAAATCTGGCAGCGCTGCATCGAACTGATTTTGCATCACGGCGGTCATTCCGCGCTCGCGGTAGGCCACTTCATCCTTTGGAGAGACTTCGATCGCCTTGGAAAAATCTGCTAAAGCAGACGAATACCTTGTGGCCGCGCCAGCCGAATCTCCATTTGCCTGAGCTGCCTGTGCTGCTTGGCGATAAGCCGTGCCCCGATTAGCGTAACCGCGCGCATCTTTCGGATTCGCTTCAATCGCCTTTGTAAATTCGGCAACAGCAGCGTCGAAATTTTTTTGTTGAGCGAGCTCGATCCCTCGCTGCATGTGGCTCGCGCCCCCCGCTGCTGGTTTGGCTGGTTTGGCCACGCACAGGTGACTACCTCCAAAACAGAGAAGTGATGCGGTTGCGATGATAATTGTTCGCTTGTTCAAGATATTCATTCTCCTTTCAGCCTAACTGTTGAGCGATTTATGCTTGCAGGCGAGCAAATTAACGCGCGGAACGCCTAAAATGAACCAAACAAATTCGATTGCAGGACTCGACGATCGACACCGTCGCACTCGCCTGTCTGAAGGCTATGCTGCTGTCTTTGCCACCGTCCTTATTTGGTCCACGCCATCACTATTCATGTATTATTTGAATCGCTATTACGATCCGTGGGCACAGAATTTTTATCGTTATTTTGTCGCCTGTCTCGCCATTGCACCACTCGTGTTTTATCGGATCCGACGAGGCGGGCCGGAAATCGACCTGCGCGCCGTTGGGCTCTGTCTTCTACCCTGTCTGCCGAACGTCGTCCATCAAGTGACGCAAGTGATGGCTCTCTTCTACATGGGCCCCGGTGTCTACACGATTTTCATTCGTTCTTCGGTCATCTTTACCGCGCTGCTCGCGCTCGCGTTCTTTCCAGAGGAGCGCTTCGTCATTCGGCAATGGACATTCCAAGCCGGCACTCTGCTTGGCTTAATCGGTGCTTTCGGCGTGATCTGGTTTCAGACCAACGTGCAATCACAGGAGCGGCATATCGCGTTGCCTGGATTATTTATTGCTTTTGCCGCCTCGTTCTGCTGGGCGCTCTACGGCGTTCTGATTAAGCGCCCATCGGCTCAGCTAGGGTCAATCCGCAGTTTTGGTTTGGTCAGCGTCACCACTTCTGCACTGCTTCTTCCGCTCACCCTCGCGTTTGGCAAAATTGATACGCCGCTTCACGCGGGCGCGGACGTGAACATGATTCTGGTCATTTCAGCCGTGACCTGTATCACGCTCGCCCACGTTTTGTATTATGTGGCGATCCGCCAAATCGGAGTCGCGCTCGCCCAAGCCCTCCAGCTTCTATGCCCCGCTGGCGCCATGGGACTCTCCGCCTGGATTTTCCACGAACGCCTTACCGGCCTGCAACTCTGGAGCGCGGCGATTCTGCTCGTCGGCGCATTTCTCGCCATGCGCGTGAAACCCATCGCCACTGCTGTAACGGCAGAGAATATCTGACCAAAGTTAAGCGTCGCCAGGAAGGACGACGCGTAGTAGGAAGTTAACAACGATGCCATTTTTCAGCGTTTTAATATTTCGGAATGCTTGATACTGGACACTCAGCACGGGATTGCATTATCCAGTAACGAGAATCGAGCATTCAGCATTCGCTTCCGTCCTGTGAATCTCAAAAAGTATCTTCGGGCCCGGCAAAAAGTGATCGATCGCGCGCTGGATCGGTATCTGCCAAAAACAAGCACTAAACCTGTCACGCTCCACAAGGCGATGCGATACAGTCTTTTTGCCGGAGGCAAGCGATTGCGGCCGATCCTTTGTCTCGCCGCCGCCGAAGCTTGTCGCGGCAACGTCGATACCGCCCTTCCCCTCGCCTGTGCCGTCGAATGTATCCACACCTACTCGCTGGTGCATGACGATCTTCCCAGCATGGATAACGACGATTTTCGGCGTGGCCGCCCCACCTGCCACAAAGTTTTCGGCGACGGCATTGCTGTACTGGCGGGAGACGCGCTGTTAACGATCGCGTTTGAAATTGTTTCGAACGCGAAACCGGCGCTGCGTTACGATATTTCAATTTTGTTGCGCGAAATCGCGGTTGCAGCTGGGAGCCGGAAACTGATCGCTGGGCAAGTGGCAGATCTCGAAGCAGAAGGCAAGAGAGTTAAGCGCGATCAGTTGCGATTCATCCACGAGAACAAGACTGCAGCCATGTTGAAAAGCTCAATGCGGCTCGGCGCGATGAGCGCCAACGCAGACGCCAGGAAACTTTCCGCAATCACACAGTTCGGGGAGCAGCTTGGTCTCGCTTTTCAAGTCATCGACGATATCCTCGATGTAACGCAAACTTCGGAGATACTGGGCAAGAGCGCCGGCAAAGATGTCGCGGCAAAAAAAGCGACTTATCCTGCGGTAATTGGCTTGGAGAAATCACGCGGCGAAGCCAGACGGCTCACGCGCCAGGCGCACGATGCCCTGTCCGTGTTTCAGGAAGGCGACGCTGAAGCACTTCATGCGCTCGCAAATTATCTTCTCGAACGCGAGTACTGACGCTAGGGACGGCACGCCCGGCGGTCGTGCTCTACCTGGCTAGCGCCAAATTTGGGTCGATTTCCTCGGTTACACGGGATTGAAATCCAGCGCGCAATCGCAACAACGCAGCAAACGCGATCATGGCCGCGTTATCCGTGCACAACCATAGCTCGGCATTTTTGAATTCAAATCCGCCGCGCACGCATGCCTCGCCCAATTGCCTTCGCAATTCCTGATTGCAACTGACACCACCGCTAACCGTTACAAGATTGACGCGATATTTCTGCGCTGCTGCAATCGTCTTGCTCACTAGGACATCAATAATCGCCTGCTGAAAAGAAGCGCAAAGATCGGCGAGAAAGTCGCCCTTCAACTTCGGCAGCAAATAGCGGACGGCAGTCTTCAACCCGCTAAAACTAAAGTTCTCTGAATCGAGAATGCTGCGCGGCAAATCGAAACGATTGGGATCACCGCTTCGTGCATGTTTTTCAACCTCCGGCCCGCCGGGATAACCCAGCCCGAGCATCTTGGCGACCTTATCGAACGCTTCGCCCGCGGCATCATCGACAGTTCGGCCGATTAATTGATAATCGCTCAGGCCACGCACGAAGATCGACATCGTGTGTCCGCCGCTCACGATGAGTGAAACATGTCGTTGGATTTGCTCGCTTTCAAAAAAAGGCGAGAGCAAATGTCCTTCGAGATGATTGATAGCAAGATAAGGTTTGCAGAACCCAATCGCTAATCCTTTGGCAATCGATGCGCCGATCATGAGCGAACTCGCCAGACCGGGTCCGCTAGTTGCGGCAAACGCGTCGATTTCCGACAAACCAATGTTCGCTGAACTCGCAGCGAGATTGAGCAGCCGCGGCGCGTAGATAAGATGGTTTCGCGACGCGATCTCAGGCACAATTCCACCGTATTTTTCATGCGCAGCGATTTGCGATGCCACTTCGCTGGCAAGCAATTCCGACGCTGAATCGCCGTTGCGTCGACGCAAGATCGCAACGCCGGATTCGTCGCAGGAGGTTTCGAGCGCCAATACTGTCATGTTGAGCGAAGTCGAAACATCTCGAACGTAAATTCTCCGGCACACAAAAGAAACCGGGATTCTTCGACTTCGCTCGGAATGACAAACAAGCGAAAGCCGCGCGCCTATTTCTTTACCGCTTGTGCTTTCGGCGCGTTCTCTTGCGCGTAAATCATAACGCCCTTGAGCGCATCGATTGCCCGCAGCATCTGCGGGTCTCTCGCTTTGATGATGCCTTTATCGGCCTCGGGCTTCATATTTCCCATATTTCGCAGCGCAAAGAGAGAACGCTCCTGCTCGGCGGTCATGGCAACACGAATATTCGGCGCCACGCCATTACCCTGAATGACCTGTTTGCTCGGCGTGTAGTATTTTGCTGTTGTAAAACGCACCGCCGATCCATCCGGCAATTGCATGACATTCTGCACGGAACCTTTTCCAAAGGTTGTTTCACCGACAAGCACGGCCCGACGCAAATCCTTCAGAGCTCCGGCAACGATCTCGGCTCCGCTTGCGCTGCCTTCATTGATCAACACCACCATTGGAAAACTCGGGCGCTCCTTTTGCGCCCCGGAAGTTGAATAATCGTGTTGTTGCGAAGCAACCCGGCCCTGCGTTGAGACCACTTTCGTATTGGGTGGCAGGAATTGCGCGCAGACATCGACCGCGCTATTCAGCAGACCACCTGGATTGTTCCGGAGATCGAGGACGAGTGCCTGCATCCCTTGTTTCTGCAATTCATCGAGCGCTTTCGATAGTTCGTCGGCAGTCGGCTCGTTGAACTGCACCAATCGGATATACCCGATCTTGTACGGTCCGGTCAGCTCCGGATCGAGCAATCTCGCTCCCTTCACACTTTGAATTTTGATCTCGGCGCGTTGCAGCGTGTATTCCTTGATTTCTTTGGTCGAAGGTCGCAGCAGCGTAAGGGTAAGTTTTGCTCCGGCAGGTCCGCGCAAAACATTGATAGCGTCCTGCAGATCCATTCTTTCGGTTGAAATGCCGTTAATGCGCAAGATCTGGTCACCGGAAAGAATTCCAGCCTTGGCGGCAGGCGTGTCCTCCATCGCCGTAATCACTGTAGGCAGACCGTTTTTCATCGAGACCTCAATCCCGAGTCCATTGAAACGACTCCGTGTGTCGTCCTGCATATCACGAAAGTCGTCCGGATCCATGAACTGGCTATGCGGGTCCAGCGAGGAAAGCATCCCCTTCATCGCCGCGTTGATAAGATCGTGGTAGCTCGTCTTGTTCTGATCCACGTAATCCTGCCGGATCAATTCGAGCGCTTTTGCGAAAATTGAAATTTGCGCGTAGCCGTTATCGTCTTCACTCTTTCCCGGCTGCTCTTCCTGCGCGAATACCGCGGGGAGAAGACCCAGCAAGAGACAAGCCAACAACGGCAAAATCATGAAGCGCCTCATACTTCGACCCGAATTTGAAGAACAGGCTGACCATCGCTCACAGCGAATTTTTGGCAACATCCAACGCAAACCGTTGTCTTAATGTTCCGCCGCCAATGAAACCAGTCTCTCGCGTTAAGGCTATCTTGTTCATTCTTTTGCTCGCGGCGCTCTGTCTTTTCCCTGAAGGCATTCGCGGTTTCGCTGCGGAAGCAGAAGACGGCGAGTATGAGGCCGTCGCCGAGGAATACATCAAAGGTTATCTAGGCGCTCACCCCTTGGAAGGAACCGCTCTCGGGCTTCATGAATATGATGGCAAAATCACTGACTACAGCCGCCTCGCGCTCGACGCCGAACTTTCGCGGCTGCGGCGCTTCGACGATCGGCTGAACAAGTTCGATCGAACCAAACTGAGTTCCCGCCAATCCGTCGATCTGCGAATTCTCCAGGCGGCAGTCAAGAAGGACCTCTTTGAAATGCAGGAGATGTCGGTATTCGAACGGAATCCCATGGTTTATGCGCGCGCTGCCGATGTAAATGTTTACATCAAGAGGAATTTTGCACCGCTCGAGGAT
>QHQO01000232.1 GCA_003221195.1 Verrucomicrobiota bacterium | reverse complement strand
TCATGCTGAGGTAGAATTCGCTCGTTGTTAACAAACCATTCGACATCGCGGGCCGCCGCAGCAGTGAGTTCGACCATCTGTTGTGACGGCGGCAGGACAGGATCGATCTCGTAATGCGCGTTCGGTGGCGGACTGGTGATGCGAAAATCGGATCGGACGTGCGCGCCGACCTGCGCTCATCAGCGCCGCCCATCTGGACTGTAAGATCATTGATAATCGGTTTTATTCTCGGGCTGCGTCGCCAGGACGCAGCGAAAGCCGTAAATGACGTCACGATCATTGCGGTCGATAACGTTCCGATATGAGGATTGCATCTCGAGCCGGTTGCTCGTTGCCCAGGAACCGCCGCGCAGCACGCCCCAATCACGACTGCTTCCGTTCGTGCCGCCTTTGTACGTATCAAGGCACCATTCCCAAACGTTCCCGCCGAGGTCGTACAACCCTAACGAGTTCGGCTTGAAACTTCCGACTGGCATCGTCGCGCCGCGGCGCCGGCCAGTTGCTGCGGAATAATTTGCTGTACCGTTGGGCGGCGGCCATTGTTTCCCCCAAGGGAATTCGTTCTTAATCTTGCCGTCGCGTATCTCAGGCGTCGCACCGCTTTCATTAACAAGACCCACCGCCGTGCTCCACTCAAGATCGGTCGGCAGCCGGTACGCTTGCCGCTCTTCAATCAGGTTTTCGTCGTGTTCCTTTTCCGTTAGCCATTTGCAAAACGCCATCGCGTCGAACCAGCTTACTTTTACCGCCGGATCGGTTGCTGTTTGATGGAAATCCGCCGGCTCATAATGGCGCCCGGTCGCGCGACAAAACGCTTCGTAATCTTGCACCCGCGTTTCCCACACTGAAATTTGAATGTCCCCGAGTGGAACGAACTTCATCCCTAATGAATTTGTGAATGGCTGCCCCGGCGCGGGACCGACGCTCTTTTCCAGACGCATCGCCAGAAACGTTTGCTGTTGCGGCTTAACGCTACCACTGACCGAAGCCGGCTTGTAACCTGCCAGCTGTAGCTCGTAGGTCACATCACCAGGTTTTACTCCCTCGATCCCGAGGGGCGTTTGACCCAGCGTGCGTCCATCCGCGAGCACTGTTGCGCCACCGGGCGCACTCGTAATTTTCACGCTGCCGTTCGCAAAAACAAAATGCGTGGAATTCTCGTGCTGGCCTTCGACGGCAAGGGCCTGCCGTTCCGCAGGCCAACCGTCAAGTTGCGCAATCAATTCATGCGGGTGAGCCGGAAGGTCGATTCGCAACGGCGTCCGTCCACGCGGTATTCCATCGATAAAAATTTGCGCACCGGGCGGCTCACTACTGATACTCACCGGGCCATTAACGAATGCGAATGATTTTCGCGCGGTCTCGCCACGCTGAATCTCAACACCGTCGCGCATTTCCCAATCCCCGCGCTTTGCAATAAGCCCATACTTTCCGGTTGGAAGGTCGGCAATTTTTTGCGGCGCAACTCCGGCCCGCGAAATCCGGCCGTCCTCGCTGCGCAAAGTAAACTGCGCGCCGGGCGGATCGGATTCAACATCCAACGCGCCTTTGCTCCGTGCCAAATGAAAAACGGGTGGCTCAACTGATTTCCCGCTGCCAAGATCGACACTCGTCTCGATCGGATCGTAGCCTGGATTCATCGCGCGCAATTTGTACTTGCGTGGCTCCAGCTCGTTAAATGTCGCCGGGCTTTTCTTGGCATGATCATCGAGCAAAACCAAAGCGCCCGGCGGGTCCGTGCGAATTATTGTTTGCAAATTGAGATCGGTGGTCGCTGGGGCGGGCAAACGGGATCGGATGGAGAAGACGATCGCCGCGATCAACAAAATGGAAAAGGCGGCCACGGCGAATTTTACGCGCGATTTCTCTCGCGGCGGGCGTTCGCCTCGTGTCAGGGCTGCGAGGTCATCGCGCATCTGTGCGGCTGACGCGTAACGCTTGCGCGGATCGTTCGCGCATGCTTTCAGCAGCACGTCGTTCAACCGGAGCAGCGCTTCCCGATCCGGACGCGCGCTTAGCCGTGAATCGATCTCTGGAAAATCAAGCCGATCTTTTCCCGTGCTGATTTCATAAATTACTTTGCCGAGACTGAAGATGTCGGCCTGCGGTGTGCCGGGCCCTTCCGGCGGAACATAACCTTCCGTGCCAACGAACGAGCGTTGCCCGGTCGCCGCCACCAATCCGATGTCGGCCAACTTCGGCTTGCCATCGATGAAAATAATATTCGACGGTTTGATGTCTCGATGGATAAGTTCATGCTCGTGCAGCGCCTGAAGCGCTTCAGTTAACGACACCCCGAGTCGAATCGATTCGGATGCCGAAAGATGTTTCTGCCGTTCCAGTTCGCTTTTTAGCGTGCGCGGTTCGTAATGGACGATGTCGATGTTGCGGCCAGCCAGATGATCATCGGCCAGTTCCATGATGTAATAGAGGTAGTCGCTCGTGCGACCGACATGCAGAATGTCGATGAAGCCTGCATGTGCACGCGAGATCGGTTCGAAGCTGGACATGCCTTCGAATTCACGTCGAAAGGCGCGCTCGCTTTCGAACGTGCTGCGGTAAACAATTTTGACTGCCCGTAATGCACCGGTGAGAGTGCGCGCCAGCCAAATTTCTCCGTAAGCGCCGCGACCGATCACACGCAGCACTTCGTGGTCAGGAATAACAGGAACCTTGGCCGAAACTTGGTTGGGAATGAGCGCGATTTTACACAAACGCCGTGTGCGAAGCAATTCCGGGGAAGCGCGCGAGGATAGCGGCTTTAGGTCGCAGCGTATCGTTCAAGGGTTTTTACTTCCTTTTTGATCAACGCCGAGATGCGGTGCCGCGCGAGATAAACCTGCCCCACGCTCACTCGCAATTGTGCAGCCACTTTTTGCGCTGACCATTCTTTGCGCACGTAACAATCGAATATCTGAAACTGTTTCGGATCGACTTTCTTCTTCACCCGGGCGATCGCAGCGTCGAACAAGTTTTCCTGCCATTCCCGTTCCCAGAGCACGTCAAGATCTACAATGTTTAAGTCAGGCAGCCGCTCGATGGTGGCCGTCTTGCGATCATCATCCGAATGTTCGCGCTGAGTTTGCAGACTGTCGCGCTTTCGAAATTGATCCGCGATACGCCAGCGTGTGATTTGCAATAGCCAGCCTTTGAAGGAGCCGAGCGCTGGATCATAGCGCAACTTGTCGATCTTCTTTGCCACGGTAATGACGGTTTCCTGCACGACTTCCTGCGCCTCGGAATCGGTCAGACCGGATTTTTGTGCCGCCGAGTAGA
>QHQO01000023.1 GCA_003221195.1 Verrucomicrobiota bacterium | reverse complement strand
GAATCACTTCGACTTCAACCTGATCTCGGCGAAGGGCATCTCGCGCTCGGCCTCTATTTCTATTACGAGGAGGGGAATTACCAGGACGCTCTGCGCGAATTGAATTTGGCAGCCAAGACTCTTCCGAACGATGGCGATGTCGGTCTTTACATTGCTGCGGTGCAACGACGGCAGGGGCATTTCACCGAGGCTATTGCCGCTTACCACAAAGCTGAAGCGATTGATCCACGCAATTCCATTACGCTCTACGATGCCGCGCAGACCTACTTCGGAGTACGCGACTGGCCAAATGCCGTCAAAGGAATGGATCGCGTCCTCGCGCTCGCGCCCGACTCGCTCAATGTCAAAATACAACGCGCCTACATGGAGTTTTTCTGGAAAGGCAGCACGGCCCCGATTAAGGCAGTTCTGGAGAGCTTCGCGCCAAATCTCGATCCCGACGGGGTCGTCACCTTTAGTCGCTGGGACGTGGCTCTCATCGATCGTGATCCGGATGCGGCTGAACGCGCGCTGAGATCGGCACGGCTTGAGAACTTCGTCGCGCCCACCGGCATACCATTGCCAAAAAGCTATCTCGCAGGCTGTGTGGCGTTGATGCGCAATGATGCAGGGCGGGCGCAGCACGAATTAGAAACCGCGCGGCCGATATTGGAACAAATTGTGATGAAGAGTCCGCAAGACGGCATTCGTCACGCGCAGCTCGGTTTTCTTTACGCGTTAATGGGATTCAAAGATGACGCTTTGCGCGAAGGCCAGCGTGGAGCGGAATTGACGCCTGTCTCCAAAGACATAGTGAATGGAAGCACAGTTCAGGGGTTTATCGCGTTGATTTATGCGCGCAACGGCGATGCCGATCACGCTATACAGCTGATCGAGCGTCTCCTCACCACCCCGTTCGCGGTCGATTACGCTGACAACGGCATCACGCTTTCAGATCTGCGGAAGCGGTGGGAATGGGACCCGTTACGGAACGATCCACGTTTTCAAAAGATCTTAGCGGAGCCAGAGCCCAAAACCCTGTACAAGTAAGTTGAGCGCTTCCAAGAGTTTCGCGCTGAGACAGCGGAGACTACAAAAAATGAAATCGCAGCACACTTCTTTCTTCGCGGCATTCGTTCTTAGTTTTACTTTGGTCGGATCAATGTCTGCACAACAATCTCCAGCAGAACGGGTGGCTGAAATTCAGGCTGCCTTGCGCGACGCCAGGCTCGATGGCTGGCTCTTCTACGATTTTCGGCATAGCGATCCGCTCGCTTATCGGATTTTGAAGCTGGACGAAAACATGCTCGCCTCTCGCCGCTGGTTCTACTACGTCCCAGCCTCGGGCGAGCCGATTAAAATTGTGCAGTCGATCGAGCAGTTCAAACTCGATTCGCTTCCCGGCAAGAAGATTGTGTTCCGCAGCTGGCAGGAATTGCACGCGCGACTGCGAGAGGTGCTGGGCGCGGGGACGAAGGAATCGAAGCGCCGCGTTGCCATGCAGTATTCGCCCATGAACGATATCCCTTACATCTCGCGCGTGGACGCCGGAACGATCGAGCTTGTCCGCTCGTTTGGAGTCGAACCGGTCACGAGCGCGGAACTAGTTCAACGATTCGAAGCCGTGTTTTCTCCGGCTCAACACCAGATGCATGTGGAAGCCTCCGATAAAATGCATCGCATCATTCAGGAGGCATTTGCCGAGATAGCGCGCCGGATTCGCGCCGACGAACCAACTACAGAGTGGGATATTGCGCAGTTCATGCTTCGTCGCTACAGCGAAGAAGGAATGCAGCAGGAGCCCATGATCGTTGCGGTGAATGCAAACAGCGCCAATCCCCACTACATACCGACGAAGCAAAAAAATTCACCTGTCAGGCGCGGTGATTTCGTGCTAATCGATGCGGCCACTAAACTGACCAAACCGGACGCAGTCGCGACTGACCAAACCTGGACTGGCTATGTGGGCGAAAGTGTTCCGGAAGATTACTCGCGCATTTTCAATATTGTGCGGGAAGCGCGTGATTCTGCCGTCGATTTCGTGCGCAAAAACATTGGGGCGGGAAAATCGATTCGCGGAGCGGAAGTCGATGATGTGTCGCGCGGTGTGATCACCCGCGCAGGTTTTGGAGAACAATTCACGCATCGCACCGGCCATTCCATCGGCGAAGAAACTCACGGCAATGGCGTTAACATCGACGATTTCGAGACGCGCGATTCGCGCCGTATCATTCCGGGAGTTTGCTTTTCGCTTGAACCCGGGATTTATCTCGAAGGGAAGTTTGGGGTTCGATCCGAAATTAATGTTTACGTTTCGGATAAAGACATCGAAGTCACTGGGCAGCCAGTCCAGACGGAGATCGTCGCGATCCTAAAGACTTCGTGAGGTCCGAGCGAGCATTAGGTCTTTGCGTAGATTTCTGCGCCGGATTTCTTGAACTCCGTTGCCTTCTCGCTTAATCCCTGTTCGATTGCTGCTTGTTCTGCAATCCCCTGTTCAGCGGCGTACTTCCTCACGTCCTCTGTTATTTTCATGGAACAGAAGTGAGGACCGCACATCGAACAAAAGTGTGCTGTCTTTGCCCCTTCCGCCGGCAACGTTTCGTCGTGAAACTCGCGCGCGGTTTCGGGATCGAGCGAGAGATTGAATTGATCCTCCCACCTGAATTCGAACCTGGCTTTGCTGATTGCGTTGTCACGATATTGCGCTCCGGGATGGCTCTTCGCTAAATCCGCGGCGTGCGCAGCGATTTTGTAAGCAATCACGCCGTCTTTGACGTCCTTTTTGTTAGGCAAACCGAGATGTTCCTTCGGCGTGACGTAGCAAAGCATGGCGCAGCCGTACCAGCCGATCATCGCCGCGCCGATTGCGCTGGTGATGTGATCGTAGCCGGGCGCGATATCGGTGGTTAACGGACCGAGCGTGTAGAACGGCGCTTCGTCACACCACTCGAGTTGCTTTTCCATGTTCTCCTTGATCATGTGCATGGGAATGTGGCCCGGGCCTTCGTTCATCACTTGCACGTGTTGCGCCCACGCGCGCCGGGTCAGCTCGCCCTGCGTGTACAACTCGGCAAACTGCGCCTCGTCGTTTGCATCCGCAATACTGCCCGGCCTCAGGCCATCGCCGATGGAAAAGCTGACGTCGTACGCGGCCATGATCTCGCAGATTTCGTCCCAATGCGTGTAGAGAAAACTTTCCTGATGATGCGCCAGACACCACTTGGCCATGATGCTCCCTCCCCGAGAAACAATCCCTGTCGCGCGTTTAACCGTTAAAGGGATGAAGCGTAATAGGACGCCGGCGTGCACGGTGAAATAATCGACCCCCTGCTCCGCCTGTTCGATGAGCGTGTCGCGATAAATTTCCCAAGTCAGTTCTTCCGCGCGGCCCCCGACTTTTTCCAGCGCTTGGTAAATCGGCACGGTGCCGATTGGCACGGGCGAATTGCGAATGATCCATTCGCGCGTTGCGTGAATATTTTTTCCGGTACTGAGGTCCATCACGGTGTCGGCGCCCCATTTCGTTGCCCAACGCATTTTCTCCACTTCTTCTTCGATCGACGATGCCACGGCGCTGTTGCCGATGTTGGCGTTGATTTTTACCAGGAAATTGCGGCCGATGATCATCGGCTCGGATTCCGGGTGATTGATGTTGGCGGGGATGATTGCGCGGCCGCGCGCTACTTCTTGCCTGACGAATTCCGGTGTGATGTCAGGCTGGATGTTTGCGCCGAACGATTCGCCGGGATGTTGTTGATCCAGGTCGTTGCGGAATCGTATCGCCGGTTCGATTCCGTTATAGCCGCTGCCGTCGGCTGCAGCACCGCGGTCAGCGCCCGCCGCTACGGTGTGTCCGTTTTCGCGAATCGCGATGAATTCCATCTCCGGCGTGATGATTCCCTGGCGAGCGTACCAAAGCTGGGTGACTGGGTGGTTTGCCGAAGCGCGCAAAGGCTTACGCCTCGGCAAAGTTGATGGTTGAGGGTTGAGAGTTGAGAGTTTTTCATCACTCCCGTTTCCGTTCGGCATTGGACGTTGGGCGTTGGATGTTCGGCGTTTCTGCTGCGAAAACGCATGAACTTCCGAGAGATATCCGTCATCAATTGGCCTAACGAGTCGTCCTTCGTATTCCGCCACATCTCTGCGTGCGCGAATCCAGTTCGTACGCAACGCTGGCAGGCCTTGCGTGACATGGCCATGAAAATCGGGATCACCCCACGGGCCGCTCGTGTCGTACACGCGCACTGGTTCGTTCTGGAGAATTATGGGCGAGGCGCCCGCATTACCCTCGATCTGGCCGCTGATCGATTTCGTCGGTGCGAGCGAGATTTCCCGGAACGGGACGCGAATATCCGTATGCAATTTGCCCGCGACGTAAGTCTTTTTGGAATTGAAACTCGATCGACGCCCGTCTCTCTCGCCGCTAGCCGTCGCGGCTTTACCTTCTATGTCGCTCGCCCCGCTCGCTCCGTTTGGCAAAGGCGTTTCTGTGCTTTGTGAATCAATCGAGTCTTTGGGCGCAATCATGAATGAGTAAGTGTGCTTTTGGGGAGGTCCCTCATTGCATTCGGAATGACATCATAAAACAAAAAACCATGCGCGATCGCGCGCATGGCTGACATCACCAGTCCGGCATCGGACCCTCGCTCCCTTCGGCGGCATTACCCGCATCAGGTTCAAGGGGTCTCCACTCCCGCCGTCGCGGGACCAGACTCTCAGCCATTGCGGCTCCCCCGCAGTTTGCTTCTTGGTCAGAATAGGACTCGTACTTGCGAAGTCAATGGTAGCCACAGGTGTGTCGCCTCCGAACGCCCATGCAGCCGACATGGCTGCCACTACAGCGGACACCCAATCGGGGATGCCGCGCCTGTAGCGAAACTGCTGACGAGATTCTATTCGGCGGGTTGCGTAGCCGATTCTTCTTTCATGTCAGAGTGAAAGACGGCTTGCCACTGACCTTTTATCATCCGCCAGACGGAACCGTTATTATAACTGCCGGACGTGTCCTTGCCTTCCGACGTGGACTGAACCTTCGCCTTATAACTGATGATGGCGGTGCCGGGATCCGGAAAGACGACATTGAAATCGCTCAAGTCAAACGATTGCATCTCCGTCTTTGCCATTGCGTCCAATTCTTTTTGCAAGGTTAGGATTCCGTTGCTGTAAACAGCGACGAGATCTGCGGAAACGAGCTTCTTGAAGTCGTCCTGTTTCTTGTCTTTGAACGCTTGCCAGGCCGCTTTTTCCTTGGAGATAATCGCGTCTTTGTTATTGTCGGATGCGGCGAATGATATCGCGATCGTCGCGCAGAGCGCTATTAGGGTGTAGCTAATTAGTTTTTTCATGAGGTTGGTCCTTTCGTTAAGTTTGTATTCAATCAGGCGGGCAAACCCAATCAAAAAATCGTGTCATTGATCGCCTACCCAGAAGCCAATCCCGATGCCGGCGCGGAGGGGTATCGCTACGTCACGGGACAATCGGGGCGGATTCGAGAGACATTCTTTGCGAAGGTGTCGGCGCCTGCTGCGGCGCAGGGAACGCGGACTGACCAACCAGGTTGACTATACTTGTATCTGCTTCTTTCAATTCCGCGTCCTGAACCGCGAATTCATCCGGCGCCGATTTGACCTGTTTGCGATAGTCCGCGACGAGCAGCGGCGGCTGCTTCTTGATTCCCAATGCGCGATAACTTTCGATCCCGACGCTGATGGCGTGTGCAAGCTTTGCGCGCCATTCTTTTTGCGCAATCAACTTGCACTGTCCCTGCTCTGTCAGAAAACCGCCTTCGATCAGCACAGCCGGCACCTTCGTCAATCGCAGAACAGCAAAGCGCGCGCGCTTGATGCCCCGGTCATACTCGGGGATGTGGCCCAGCAGAGAATGATAGATGCATGCTGAGAGCGCCAAGCTTTGCGCATCGACAGCGCTCCCGGGTTGGGTGCTGAGAGCACTTGGAGCTACTGCGCTGTCGGACGTGGATGGCGCTCCACGCGGGGTAAATGAAAAAATCTCAAAGCCCGTGGCGTTCCGATCGTCATTCGAAGCATTGAAATGAATGCTGACGAAAATCGAGTCACGCGCCTTGTTGGCAATCTGTGCCCGGACTTCGAGAGGAACAAAGTAATCGCCCTCGCGCGTCATGATCACGCGCAGTCCTTTCGACAGTAACAGCGGGCGCAGCTTTCGCGCTACATCGAGAGCAAAATCTTTCTCGTAACCGTAACGACTTACCTGACCCTTGTCGTAACCGCCGTGTCCCGGATCCACAACGATAGTCTGAACTTTGCCGACGTTTGGGACACGGTGCGGGCGCACCAGCGGCTCAATTGTTTTGGCTACATCAGTGCGTGAGACGAGAAGCTTTCCATTCTGTTCGATCGCCGGAAAACACAACCAACTCCGCGCGCCGTTGATCATCACCTCGCGGCTGCCGCTGACAAATTCCAGCGGATTCTTCGCCGCCTCGAATTCTACTTTTTCGCCGGAAGCGGCGATGCCCGCGGGCAATCCATAAAACCGCGAGACATTATCGACGCTCAAATAATCCTGGCCGCTAACCTTGATGATCTGCCAGTCGTCCGCGGCAAGTGCGGTTGTTTGTGTTATAGCGATGACACCGACCAGGAACCCGATCGCGAACCATCGTTTCACTGGGAGGACCATGGTTGCGTTATAGTATCGAAAACATCTCCAATCTCAAATCGCGTGAATCTGCGTCTGCGGGTGGCAATCTCGATGTGAAATTAAATTGACGCAGCGTTTTTTTTCGTTAAACACCGGAAATGTTTTTGTCTTGCCGACGTATTCCCTCCTGTTGGATCATCTCGCTCCTGCTCGGTTTAACCCTCCTGCTCGCGGTCCCTGTTCGCGCGGCTCAAAAGCATCCGAAAAGTTGTGTCTGGCGCGTGACCAACGCGAAGGCGCCATTTTATCTGGTGGGCTCAATCCACGCGCTCAGCAAAAAAGATTATCCACTCCCGGCGCCGTACGAGATCGCGTTAAAAAATAGCAGGCGTTTCCTCTTCGAATTCGATCCGAGTCGACATGTCGAATTCGAAAAGAAATTTGAGGCAGCGGGGAAATATCCTCGCGGACAGGATATCCGCTCAAAGATTCACCCTGACCTTTTGGCCTGGCTCCGCCAGAATATTTTGACTGTTGAGGCCGATCAACGTCAGGGCAGGCGGGAACACGTCAGGGGCTTCGACAGCCAGATGGGCTACAAACCCTGGTGGATTGCACAGCATCTCGTCGGCCCGGCGACATATACTAAAAGCTCTCTCTCGCACGGGCTGGACAATTATTTCGTCGACCGCGCCGGAAAAGAGAGAAAAGAGATTGCCGGC
The DNA here is from genome assembly GCA_003221195.1 of Verrucomicrobiota bacterium. GTDB lineage: Bacteria > Verrucomicrobiota > Verrucomicrobiia > Chthoniobacterales > UBA10450 > Udaeobacter. The sequence goes on along the minus strand of QHQO01000023.1, from coordinate 29,567 downwards.
CTCGAATCAGTCGATGAACACGTGGCAGTCATGGGTGGGTTGTCAGATCGCGATAGCGAATTCATTCTGCGCGACGCTCTCGACGAGCCCAGGAACGCCGAGAAAGAATTCAGCAGGATGCACAAGGCATGGCGCAAAGGCGATACCGATGCGCTTTGGGCAGGTGACACCCGCCTCCGGACAAAGGCTCCCTGGATCGCTGCGCGTTTTGTCGATAACCGCAACACCAAATGGGTTCCGCGGATCGAAGCGGAACTGAAAAGCGGCAAGCCGACTGCAATCGTCGCTGGTGCACTACACTTCTCCGGTCCGAATAGCGTCATAAAGCTGCTGGAAAAACGCGGATACAAAATCGAGCAACTCTAGTCCGGAAAAACCGGAGAAGTATTTATGCCGCGTCGATCGAGAATCACGCGCAGTATCGCCGCCAGCGGATGCATTCTTCTCGCTGTCTAGCGGCTTGCATCTGGTGAGCTGGCTTCGAATGGCAAACACTGTCTCTGGCGAGTCACGAACGCCCGGGCCCCATTTTATCTCCTCGGCTCCGTTCCTGCGTTGCAGGCATCCGATTATTTTCGGACGCCGGTCATCGAAGAAGCGATCAAACAACCCCAGCAAGTCTGGTTTGAGATCGATCCTAAAGATGAGTCCTTTGGAGAAAAACTCAGGGAAGCTGCAAAACTTCCCAGCGACCAATTGGTTCAGAGCAAAATACATCCAAAGACCTACGAATATTTGCGCAAGATCACACTCAGCAGAATGAACGACTGGCATCATCTTCGTCCCTGGGCCATCGCCATGATGTTGCGAAATCCAACTCTCGGTAACCCGGATTACCGCTGGGGCGTCGATAGCTATATTGCACAGCGAGCGCGCTACTATGGTAAGCTCACTGGCGGTCTCGAAACAGCGGACGAGCATATCCGTGTTTTTTCCGACATGTTCGACGCAGAAGGCGAAGTGGTCCTGCTGCAAGCTATAATCCACGCAAAGGACGAGGCAGGGCAGTTTCGACAAGACGCGTCAGCATGGAAAGTCGGTGATGCTGCTCGCCTTAATGCGATACACACCGGTGAAATGAAAGAGGCTCCGACGGTTTCGTGGCGGTTGCTGGATCGGCGTAACGCAAGGTGGAGCCCGAGAATCGAAACGGCAATCAGATCGGGAAGACCGACATTGATCGTCGCAGGCGCACTGCATTTCGCCGGGCCTCGCGGCGTTATCGCCCTGCTCCAAAAACGCGGTTACAAAATCGAGCAACTCTAGGCTACGAGGCCTGCTTCAGGGAGCCGATCCTTTCTCCGCCTGACACCAGCGTCTTATAAAGTGCTTTCGTTTTTTGTGCGATTGACGTCCAACTAAAATTTTCCTCCACTCGTTTGCGCCCGGCTTTGCCGAATTTTTCGCGTAATTGTGGATCTTTCATTAGCTGATTGACGCGCTTAGCGATATCTCGCGCGAATTTTTCGCGGTTTGCCGGCTCGAATGAGCCTTCCTTCGTTTGTTCTAGTGGAACCAGGAATCCGGTCTCGCCATCGGCAACGACTTCTTTGATTCCGCCAACGGCACTGGCAACCACCGCGGTTTCGCACGCCATTGCCTCAAGATTGATAATGCCGAACGGTTCGTAAATCGAAGGGCAAACAAATACCGCTGCGTGCGAGTAAAGTTCGCGGGTCGCCGTTTGATCCACCATTTCATTGATCCAGACGACTCCCGGCCGCTGCGCTTTTGCGGCTTCCACTGCGGTTTTCATTTCTTCTGCCATCTCCGGCGTGTCCGGCGCGGCGGCGCAAAGGACGATTTGGAAACCGTGATTCATGAATGGGATTGCGCGCAGCAGGTGTTGGAATCCTTTCTGCCGGGTGATCCGACCGACGAACAGCAGATACGGTACGTTTAGATCGATGCCGTAGTGCTTGAGCGCGTTGCTCGAATCGACTTTCCGGTATTGCTGCAGATCGATTCCGTTGTGGATCACATGCGCGCGCGCGGGGGCCACATCGAACAATCGCTCAATGTCGTCCTTGGTCTCGCGAGAAACAGCAATAATCGCGTCAGCCATTTCCAACGCCGTCTTTTCAACCCAAAGCGAAAAATCGTAGCCACCGGCGAGCTGTTCGCGCTTCCAGGGTCGAAGCGGCTCCAGCGAGTGGACTGTGATCACGAGGGGAATTCCGTAATTCTTTTTCGCTAAGATCCCGCCGAAGTGGCTGTACCAAGTGTGACAGTGCACGAGATCGGCATCGATGTTGGTAGTATTGAAGTCGGTGCACCGCCGCACGGCGCCGAAAACGGAGCGCAGCGGCTTTGGGCAACTGAAATCGCTTGTATCAACCTTGTAGCCGGTGACCTTGAGATTGCCTTCTTCAATGTGCTGGTCGCCAAAGCAGCGAACTTCCACCGGCATCATCTTCGCCAGTTCACGCGAAAGATAGCCGACGTGAACGCCCGCACCGCCATAGATGTGCGGAGGATATTCATTGGTGAGAAAAAGAACTTTCACGAGCGTCCATAGAATGACGATGCACGAATGTCGAATAACGAATTAATGACAAAGTTCGAATGACGAACAAACGCCTGCGAAGATCGAGATGTCTTGGAGATTCGTCATTCAGCTAGCGTTGTACTTTCAACAGCAGCACCGGCACCTCCACTTCGTGGCGCACTTTGTCGACAGTCGCCCCGTAAAGTATGTCGCTGATGAAACGGTGGCCGTGCGTCGTCATCGCAATGAGATCGACATTTTTCTCCCGAGCAAGTTTGATGATCTCGTCCGAGGGCTCGCCCAACGCCAGGACGGCGTCGCAGGAAAAGCCTTCCGCGGTCAGTTCACGGCTGCGTTTTTCCAGGTAAAGCCGGTCCTGTTTCATCTCTTCGCTCTCGGCGAGTTTGAGCTGATCGAAATTGCGTGCCACCCAGCCATCGGCCACATGAACGAGGAGCAGTTTCGCACCGGCCATTCGTGCAAGAGGCTTGATATGGGTGAGAATGGTCTCATCGGCTGGGCTGTTCTCGAGCGGAATAAGGATATGTTTATACATGACAAAAATGACGAAATTCGAATGACGAATGACGAATAAAATCCGAAGCTCGAATGGCGAAAAACCACAAATAAATCGCTAGCTTACTCTCCGGCTGCTGCTCGCAAACAGTCCGCATGAGGCTGCCGTTCCAAGATAAATCTTGCGCGCGCGCGTTTCGAGCTTCGGATTTTGTCATTCCTTCGTCATTCGTCATTAGGCCTTCGTCATTTTATTCAGGCATCGGCAAACCGATGAACCCATAGAATGCCTTACGAACCGCGTCTGGTATAAAAATATCGAAGAGCAGCTTCACGTTAAGCACAATGATAATGCCGGCGGCCGTCCAGCCCAGAATTTTCACCCAGAGACGGTTGGCAAACTCGCCCATTTTCGCCTTTTCCCCCGTAAACCGCATCAAAGGCCAAACGGCAAAACCGAGCTGCATGCTCAATACGACCTGACTGGCAACGAGCAATTCCGTAGTCTTGCCTTCACCGAAAATACCGATGATGAACACCGCGGGAACGATCGCGATGAGTCGCGTAATCAACCGGCGCAGCCATGGGGTGATGCGAAAATTCAAGAAACCTTCCATCACAATCTGCCCGGCGAGCGTGCCAGTCAGGGTCGAGTTTTGTCCGGAAGCGAGCAGGGCCACCGCGAAAAGGGCACTAGCCACGCCGACGCCCAACAGCGGGCTGAGTAACTTATAGGCGTCCTGAATTTCCGCGACCTCCTGGTGCCCCGACCAATGGAAAACCGCGGCTGCCAGTATCAAGATCGCGCTGTTGACGAACAAAGCGAACATAAGCGCGGCGCTAGAATCGATGGTGGCGAACTTGACCGCCTCGCGCCTGCCCTCCGGCGTCTGCTCGAACTTGCGCGTCTGCACGATGGACGAGTGCAGGTAAAGATTATGGGGCATCACAGTCGCGCCAAGAATGCCGATGCTGACGTAAAGCATTTCCTGATTTGCGACGATGCCTGGATTGGGAATAAACCCCAGGAGGATGCCAGTCGGGCTGGGCTTGGAAAAGATCAGTTCAGCGGCAAAACAACCTCCGATGGTGGCGATAAGAGTGATCACAATAGCCTCGACATAGCGAAAGCCTTTTGTTTGCAGATACAACACCAGGAGCACATCGGACGCAGTAATGATGCAACCCCACACCAGCGGAATTCCGAAGAGAAGCTGCAGCCCGATGGCCGAGCCGACAACCTCCGCCAAATCGCAAGCAGCGATGGCGAGCTCGCAAAGAACCCAGAGAAGCCAGACGGTCGGTGTCGAGTAGTGATCGCGACAGGCCTGGGCAAGGTCGCGGCCCGTGGCCACCCCGAGTTTGATGCACAAATGCTGGAGCAGGATGGCCATCAAATTGGAGATCATGATGACAGCCAGAAGCGAGTAACCAAACCGGGCCCCTCCAGCCAGATCGGTGGCCCAGTTGCCCGGATCCATGTAGCCGACCGCCACGAGGAACCCCGGGCCGGAGAAAGCCGCCAGTTTGCGCCAAAATGAAGCCGTCGTCGGAACGGCGATGCTGCGGTGGACTTCCGGCAGGGAAACCTCGCCGGCGGTTCTCCGCCAGGCTACATGAGATTTTGCTGCAATTGTGCCGTCGCGTTGCGTCATCACTTTCCCTAGCCGTTTCTTTTTCGAGACCTTCACTGATGAGTAAGCTTGGTCTTGAACATTAGTCTGACCTAATTTAGTTGGATAACAATATGATTCTGTCAATCATCAATTATTTATCTCTTTGACTATTTTGTCCTGAATCATATTTTTCGAAGCATGCGCCGCAAAACGTCCTACTCCGCGCTCGGCAGTTCCACAGCGGTCGAGGATTACCTGGAACGCATCCTGGAACTGATTAACTCAAAAGGATACGCCCGCGTGGTGGACATCGCGGCCGCCTTAAGAATTTCCCAGGCAAGCGTGACCAATATGGTTCAGAGACTGGACGCCGAGGGTCTTCTGAAATACGAAAAGTATCGCGGACTTATTTTGACTGCAGCCGGTAAGAGCCTGGCCCATAAAATCGCCCAGCGGCATAAACTTCTGACTGATTTTCTGGGACTGCTTGGCCTCGACGATCGCGTCATTTATCATGATGTAGAGGGAATGGAACATCACATTAGCCCCCCCACCTTGCGCGCAATTGAAGCTCTCACCGCTCAACTGCGGCGCCGACCGGCGCTGTTGGCGAAATTGCAAGCTGCGATTGCATAGGCGACCCATGAGAAAGAAAAAGATCTCATCGCGTCCGGCTGCGATTCCCGTTCGAGCGCTTGATTTCGTGATGTATAACACGAAAAACATTCGCCGAGCCCGGGCCTTTTATCAGAAGCTTTTTGGCCTCAAGCGCGGAGAGGAGTGGAATGATTTCTGGAGCGAGTTCGCCACCGAACCGTTGACTTTCAGTCTCAACGGCACGGGACATAAACGCCATCCTGAATGGGACTGGAGTGGGCCGGCCTGCGTCGCGCTAGCGGTGGACGACGTTCGCGCCGCAATTGATATTTGCCGCAGACACCGCGTCAAAGTCCTCATCGAGCCTGTTGAGACACGCGTCTGCTGGATGGCATGGATTGCGGATCCGGACGGCAACCGGATTTGCCTGCATTCACGCAAAGACGGGACAGCGGGATAGGACTATACCTTGCCAGACGCGGGGACTGTCGCTGCCGTGTTGCCGCTCAATTTCTTAAAGTGAAGTTGATTTACACGGCGACCGTCGCTTTGAGAAACCGTAACGATATAGTTGTCGATCTTGACCTGTTCGCCTTGCTTCGGCAGGTGACCAAGCAGGTGCGTGACGTAACCGCCGACGGTACTCACGTCTGCGCTCTCCAATTCTAGTTTCGCAAGCTCGTTCAATTCGTAAAGGCCCAGCGCGCCGTCCACAGTGAATTCGTTTGCATTGATCTTACGAAACTCTTCCTTTTCAAAATCGAATTCGTCCTGAATGTCACCAACCAACTCCTCGAGGACGTTCTCCATTGTCACCATGCCGACTGTGCCGCCAAATTCATCCACCACCAGGGCCAGGTGGGCATGCTTGCTCAGGAATAACTTGAGCAATTTCTCCAGTGGCATCATCTCCGGAATGGGCATTAAATCTCGTTTGATCTTCAGGAGATCGGGATGCTCCGCGCGCATCACCGTGAGCAGTTCCTTGATGTGGATGAGGCCGATCGTGTTATCGAGGTTCTCGCGACACAGCGGAAACCGCGTGTGCCGGGATTCGATTGCTTTTTTCACATTGGCCTCGAAACCGTCTTCCAGATTGAAGTAAACGATTTCTCCGCGTGGCGTCATGATATCGCGCACCACGCGGTCACGCAGATCCAGCACATTAAAGACAAGCTCCCGGCCGAGAGGTGTGACCTCGGCGGATTTTACGCTTTCACTAACGATCAAGCGCAGTTCTTCTTCGCTGTGGGCCAGTTCGCCTGCGGCGATGGGTTCAACACGAATAACGCGACGAAGGACCCAATTACTGGCGGCGTTTAGGAACCAGATCGCCGGTTTAAAGATCGCGTAAAACAATCGTAGCGGCGCGCTGACAAATAGCGCAGCCGACATGGATTTGCGGATGGCGAGAATTTTAGGGGCCTGTTCCCCAAGCACGATGTGCAAAAACGTGATGGCCGAAAATGCTAGCGTGAAAGAAATCGACTTGATTACCGCCGTGGATTCGATTCCCGCAATACCGAAAAAAGGTTGAAGCATTCGCGCGAGGAAAGGTTCGCCCACCCAACCAAGGCCGAGGCTGGCTGCAGTAATCCCAACCTGACAGGCGGAAAGATACGCGTTCAGGTTGTCCCTAATCTGTTTTACGAGGGATGCTCGCTTAACTCCTGTATCAGCCAGCGTCTTGAGCTGGCTGTCGCGGATTTTCACCAGCGCGAATTCGGCGACGACAAAGAACCCGTTGACCAAGACCAACGCCATAACCGTCATCAACTTGACGATCAGGAGCATCAACGGGTCCCAATGCTGCGCCACTACGTCAGCAATGAACGCCAACGGGAATAATGAGGGGAACTTCATCCAGATTCGTGTAGGCAGCCGGTTTATGACCGGCCGATTCACGCGCCGCACGGCGACGCGCCTACGCTGCAAAATTTACCAGCTCGACTTGGTTACGCCAGGAATCAAGCCTTGCGAAGCCAGCTCACGGAAAGTCAGACGGGACATCTTAAACCGGCGAATAAAAGCGCGCCGGCGGCCGGTAACCTCGCACCGGTTCACGACACGCGTCGGACTAGCGTCACGCGGCAATTGAGCAAGGCCGGCATAGTCCTTTTTCGCCTTCAACCCAGCGCGTAACGCCGCGTGCTTCTTCACCGTCGCGCGTCTGCGTTCATTGCGATTGATCCAGGATGTCTTGGCCATAAAGAGTGCTGATTATAATGCAACACCTATAGTTTGCAACAGGACCCAGCTCCTGATTGCTCACCCCAAGGCGCTTGCTCGCCGTCGTTTGACCAGTGCGCTGGTCGACCGTCGGCCGCTCGATGGACCGGACGCACGCTTTTGCTTGAGTGATTGCGTCCGGTTCAGGCTGTCCTGCAACACCTTAACCAGATCGACAACATTCGTGGGCGCGGGAGGAGCAGGCGCTTTCGCCGCGATCTCTCTGTTCTGCGCCTTCTGCTCGATGATCTCCATTAACGCCGTCCGGTATTCGTCCCGATACTTTTCTGGTTCCCAGGAGACTGCCATGCTCTCGATTAGCGCCTGCGCCATTTTTAATTCCTTATCGCTCACGGCCGTAGCCGAACCATTCTTCAAAACCTCGGTGCTCAGTATTTCGCTGGCGAAGTGCATCAGTTCCAAAATCAGAAACAATCCATCCGGTTTCACGGCGGCCAGATGCTCACGGTTGCTGATCACGACCTTGGCGATGCCGATCTTGCCGGTCCCGCTGAGCGCCTTATGCAAAACCGCGTAAGCTTTTTCGCCACCCTTTTGCGGCTCGAGGAAATATGGTTTGTAGAAAAACTTTGGATCGACCTGCTCCAAGTCCACGAAGTCGGTAATATCGATGGAATGTGTGGACTCGATCCGCACCTTCTCAAAGTCTTCGTCCTTCAGCACTACATAACGGCCCCGCTCGTACTCGAAGCCTTTCACGATTTGGTCGGCCGGAACTTCCTTTGAGTCCGCCTCCGCCACTTTCTTGTATCTGATAGGGCTAAGATCGCTGGAGCGAAGCTGTCGAAAACTAATCTTCTCTTCGCGCGTGGCTGGATAAACCGCCACCGGAATATAAACCAGCCCGAAGCTAATGCTGCCTTTCCAAGTAGGACGCATCGGTAGGAAACCCTTTTTCCACAGTAGCTTGAGCCTGTCAACCTCCCAGCCTACAGGCCGCCCTCTCCGATTTGCCTTGAAAGTTTGGGAAACGGCTTGATGTTGAAGTCTAGCGCATGAGCCTTATCGCCAGCTTCATGAATTTGGCAGGGCCGGATCTGATCGTCATCCTGCTGATTATTCTGGTCTTGTTCGGGGCGAAGAAATTACCGGAACTTGCCCGCGGAATGGGCCAGGCGGTGAAGGAATTTCAAAAAGCAAAGGACGAATTCAGCGACGAACTGCACAAAGCTGGAAAGTCCGAGACCGAAACCGCGAAGGCTGACGTGAAACCGGCGCAATCGACTGTGCCGCGAAGCCAGAGCGAGTCTGCAGCCAGCGTCACACCGCCACAGTCGAACGAGGCAGTTACACCTGGTAATAAAGCCGACCAGGTCTAACTCTCCGAAAATCGACGCGAGCTCGCGTGGCATCGCCAAACCTCCCGCAAAGCAGAGCACATCCGTTCCACCGCCTCTCACCAGTGCGCGTTTGACCAAACGCGCGATCTACGGCAAAATCGCGGCTCATTTATGGTCGAATCTGATCTACGCACTCGCATCAAAGAGATGCTTGTAAAAAATTTAATGCTGCAGGTTACCCCGGAACAGATTGGGGATGATCTTCCGCTTTTTGGTGCGAACGGTCTCGGTTTGGATTCCATCGACGCGCTCGAGCTGGTGGTGAGCATGGAAAAAACATTTGGAGTCGGTGTGCCAAGCTCGGAAGTAGCTGCCAAAGCACTTCAAACCGTAAATACAATCCACGATTACATTCTCGAAAAGCGCAGCGCGGCTGCCTAAATTGCGGTAACGGCAGTCGTTGCCGATTCCACGTGAACATTCTCTACGTAGAGAGCAGCCGCAGCTGGGGCGGCCAGGAATACCGCACCTGTCTCGAGATCAATTGGCTGAATGCTCATGGGCATGAGGCATGGCTCATTTGCAATCCAGATAGTCAGGTGCACTCCAAAGCCTCTGAACTCGGCACACGTCTGGTAACGATCCCACTGGGAAGCCGAGTTGATCTGCTTTGCTCATGGCGGCTGTGGAGATTTTGCCGGCGAAACCGCATCGATTTACTCAAAACCTACAGCTCGAAAGATCACTGGCTTTGTCTGCCGCTCTATTTCTGCGGGATTCCACTAAGCCGTGCGCGCTGCATCACCGATCCAATCGGAAGCAAAGGACGCGCATTTGTCTTCAAGCATGGCTGTTCAAACGTTGTGGCCGATGCATCGGTGATTAAGCATGAACTTGTTCAGGAACACGGTGTTGATCCTGCAAAAATTGAAGTCATCGGTTCAGCCGTCGATTTGGAAAAATTCAAGCCGCCGCGCGATCGGATGAAATTCCGTCGTGAGATCGGTTTTGGCGCAGACGTTCCGCTCATTGGAAACGTCGGTATGATCCGGCCGGATAAAGGCCAGCTCATTCTCGTTGAAGCTGTTCCTCTGGTTTTGGCAGAGCGACCGGATGCGCGCTTCGTCATCGTGGGACAGGGTACCGGTATTCTAAAGCGCGGGATCAACGTAAGGACAGCTATCGATCGCGCCGGCCTGGCCGACCAAGTCGTCATGGCGGGGTATCGGTGGGACACACCCGATGTTTATGCGGCGTGCGACATGATAGTGATTGCTTCGCTGCGTACCGAAGCATCGCCCATCGTCTTGCGAGAAGCATTTGCCAGCGGACGTCCGGTCATCGCAACAAAGGTGGGCGATATTCCGGAAATTATTGAGCATCGGCAAAACGGTCTGCTCATCGAGGCCGGCGACGCCAAGGCGCTTGCAGTCGCGATACTGGAATTCATTTCTGATCCAAAACTGGCTGCGCGTTGCGCGGCGAACGGCTTGCGCTATGCAGCCGAACATTTTTCGTTTGATGAAATGATGAAAGCAAAGCTTCGCGCCGACATTGCACTGTTAGGAAACGGCATGGATCGTGGAGCCTCTGTCGGCACGATGTCGTCGCAGGAAGTTGATTCTCGGTCGGAAGCCCTCACGCAGTTGAAGAAGAATTGATCGCATCGATCAACTGACGGAAGCGTCCGAACCGGCTGCGGAAAGGCGTGAAGATCAGCCGGGGCAAATCCCAAATTCCAGCTTCATTTTTTTCCTGAGGCAGCGCCGTGCCCTGGCTGATTTGGCCTTTGCGGATGATATCGGCGAATTGCTTATTAAGAGCAACAATCGCCGCCTTCGGCAAGCAATGATTCATTCGAATCACAAGTCGTTCTCCCACCCAGCGCGCCGAATGGTAGATTTTGTAAAAATGCAAAATCTCTGCAACCGCTTGCTGAACTGTGTGGGTGATTTTGAAAAACGAAAGATCTTCTTCCGAGATCAAACCGCGCTTAAGGAGACGATCGGTAACAAATTTCATCCACTCCTCCCAATAATTTCCACGTGGGCGATTTAGCAACACTACCGGAATAATACGGGCTTTCCCGGTTTGCATCAGTGTGAGCACCTCGAATGTTTCGTCGAGTGTCCCGAAGCCTCCGGGAAACAATGCGAACGCGTGCGCCTCCTTCACGAAATTCAGTTTACGAGTGAAGAAATAATTGAGCGTAATCAGCTTGGGATCGCCCTCAATAATTTCGTTGGCTCGCTGCTCCCACGGCAGGCGAATATTGAGCCCAAAACTATGCGCGCGGCCTGCTCCCCGCTGCGCTGCTCCCATAATTCCGTCGCCCCCACCTGTGACCACCATAAAATCGTGGGCAACTATTTGGCGTGCAAAATCCTTTGCTACTTCGTATACCGGTGAATCGGTTGGAGTGCGCGCCGATCCAAAAACGGCCACTTTTCGCAAATGTTGAAATGGCGCGAAGACCTTCGCCGCATTGCGCATTTCTTTTATCGAACGATTTATCAATTTGAGATCCGCAACGTTCATCCGATCGCGGGCGATCTTCAGCGCAGTAACGATCATTTCCTCGATCAATTCGGGGGATTCGCTAGTGTCCCAATCGCGAACCAATTGCCGCACGCGTGCATCGAACGGTGGATCAATGCTCCATTGTCGCCGCGTTGGCTGATCGTGAATTGCACCCCCTGTGAAATCTTCCTCCATAGCTAAAATGTACTCGCAGTCGTGTCAGCTGCACGTTTGCGAATTCAAACACGTCTTCCGTTAAGCGGAGACCAAGTCTTCTAAAATCTCGCGCATGTGACGGATGGGCAGCGAATAATGCCCCGCGTTATCAATGAACCGCGCGGTGCAGTCAGGCAATCGTCTGGCAACTTCTTCCGCCAGATGAACTGAGAAAGCCCGGTCTTGCTTTCCATGCCAAAGACGGACCGGAACATGTATGTCCTCCAGTGAAAATCCCAACGGCAGTGCATAGATCTGCGCGTCCACCATGACCCCTTCAACCGACCCACGCCAGGCGCGACGCTGGCTTTCAAAGATAGCTTCGAACGCTGCGGCATCGCGCAGGCTTTCTGCATCGCATGGTCGCAACATCAGCATTTTTAAAAGTAATGGCCGAAGACGGACAGGCGGACGCAAAGCCAGAATCGGACGCGCCATACAAAACAACCTTCGCAAAAGTTGCGGTTGCGATCGATGGAGCGCCAGCATCCACCTGTAAAGTGGCAGTAATCCTCTCGCATCCTGAAGGTCAGCCATGGGAATCGCACCGGCTACAATTGCAATTGCCCGCACCCGTCCCGGCATTGTTGCTGCCATTGCGTACGCGTAGGGTGCGCCGCCAGAAATAGCGAGTGCTCGAAATTGGCTAATACCGACGTGATCGAGAACTCGTTCGATAACGCGCGGCCAATCGGCCAATTTTCGATTCAGCTGCAAACTCGATCTGCTAATGCCTGGTCGGTCGGGCGAAATAATGCGAATACCGAGGTCGCGCGCTGGTTCGTCCGTAAGTCGCGCCATGGTGCGTGAGCTCGGCCAGCCGTGACAAAATATCACCGGCTCTCCATTTGGATCACCGTATTCTTCAAAAGCAACGACAGCATCGCCCTCGAGTTGAACGAAATTCTCCCTGTTCATGCTAAAACAGTGATCGCCTTTTTTTTGGCACTTGTATTGCAAGCATCTAATCTGTAAGGCAAAGTGTAGTGTGAACAAGGCGCCCCCGTGGCCTTCGCATTATTGGTTATGAATGAGCAATCACAACCTCCCGCGGGAAAGATCTCGTTGCACGGCAACGGGCTGGGTGCCCCTTCGCCGGAGGAGGTGGAAAGACGCGCCAGGGAAATTGCGATGATCGATGAGCGCAACGCTGATGAATTTACCGAAGCAGATTGGAAACAGGCCCGCCATGAATTGATGGGGGCGGAAAATAATACTCCTCCCGAGGAAACTCCGGACAACGCCGATCTTACTGAAGAATGGAATGTCGTTGCAAGTTCCAAAGGCCACCGCGCACCGCGTCCCGGTACCGAGGAAGAGGAAACGGTCGGCGAGCATTGCGTCATTGACGGTCTCGAAGAAGCGACTCATGACCAGATGCTCGAAGCGCGCAGGGAAGAACTCGAACAAGAGGGAGAAATTCTTTGAGCTCTGCTTCAGCGGAAGCCGCCACCGACTCGGTCGCGGCCAAACCAGCCCACTTTCATTCGAGCCCGAGACGTGTTGAGCGCCTTCTTACGCGTTTTCATCAAATCAGAGACTTCACCAACAGTCTCTGTGCGGATCTAGAACCAGAAGACTGCGTCGTACAATCGATGCCGGACGTCAGCCCCACGAAATGGCATATTGCCCATACCACATGGTTTTTCGAAACGTTTATCCTTAAAAAGTTCAGCCCAGGTTATCGTCCTGAAATTCCGCAGTACGCTTATCTCTTTAATTCGTACTATAACGCCGCAGGCGATATGCACCGGCGCGATCTACGCGGATTAATTTCGCGTCCGACGGTAAGGGAGGCCCAGCGCTATCGAGCATCCGTCGATTCGCATATTGATAATCTGCTATCCAGCGCGGACGAAAAGTTGCTCGACGAAATCGAACCGATCCTCATTCTCGGATTTCATCACGAGCAACAGCATCAAGAATTGTTGGTCACGGACATCAAGCACGTCTTCGCCCAGAATCCGCTTTATCCTGTTTTTCGAACGCCGAAAACTGGAGGGCGTAGCTCTGCGACGCCAGTCTCACAGAGTTCGCCTCTTCAATTCGTCGATTTCGACGAAGCAACCGTTGAGATTGGCCATGACGGCCTTGGATTCGCTTATGATAACGAAGGGCCACGACACCGCGCCTTGGTTCCCGCGTTTTCGCTTGCTACGCGGCCGGTCACAAACGGAGAGTATATCGCATTCATCGAAGACAATGGTTATGGGCGTCCGGAATTCTGGTTATCGCTCGGCTGGATGACTGTGAATGACCAACGCTGGCGGGCGCCGCTTTATTGGACGAAACACGAAGGCGCCTGGTGGAACTTCACTCTCTCAGGATTTCGCCCAGTCGATGAATCCGAGCCTGTGACGCACGTGAGTTATTTCGAAGCTGACGCGTATGCCAACTGGGCGGGCGCGCGCCTGCCGACAGAGTTTGAATGGGAGCGCGCTGCTTTGGATTACCCGATCGAAGGAAATTTTGTCGAGGACGAAAATTTTCATCCGCGCGCATTGCCTGTCTCAGGCGACGATAGACGTCTGCACCGAATGTTTGGCGATATTTGGGAATGGACGCGCAGCGCCTACTCGCCCTACCCTGGCTATCGCGCCGCGCCGGGTGCACTTGGCGAATACAATGGCAAGTTCATGTGCAACCAATACGTTCTGCGTGGCGGTTCGTGTGCAACCTCACGCACACATATTCGCCGCACTTATCGCAATTTCTTCCAACCAGAAAAACGCTGGCAGTTTACAGGGATCAGACTCGCGCGCGATCCACAATGAATCTGTAGGGCGCGACCGGCAGGCGCGCGCCGAACGATATTGCCATAATGACCGCAGACCAGCTAACGGCCATACAACCCGCTTCTGCGGTTCCCCCAACGTCTGATTTGCTGTCGGACGTTATCGCGGGCCTTTCCTCCGATCCGCGCACCCTGCCTTGCAAGTATTTCTACGATGAGCGCGGTGCCGCGTTGTTCCAAAAGATTTGCGAACTGCCGGAGTATTACGTCACGCGAACCGAGATCGATATTCTGGATCGAAACCGCGCAGAAATCGCGGCGCAGATTGGACCAAATATCGAGCTAATCGGGCTCGGCACCGGCGCAGGCACCAAGACTCGCATCCTCGTTGAAGCGCTGGAGCAGCCCGCTGTTTATATCCCGGTCGATATCTCTGAGAAGCAATTACGTAAATCCGCCGCGCTTTTCCGGAAAATTTTTCCCAAGTTGGAAGTTCTGCCTGTGTGCGCCGATTACTTGCAACCTGTTGTGCTCCCATCACCGCGCCACGAGGCTGCGCGCAATGTTGTCTATTTTCCCGGATCGACTATCGGCAATTTCGAGCCCAGTGAAGCGTTAGAATTTTTACGGCGCATTGCCAATGTTGCTGGTCGGGGCGGCGGCCTGCTGATTGGCGTCGATTTGCAGAAGGATCAAGGTGTCATCGAAGCCGCCTACAACGACAGCGCCGGGGTGACGGCGCAATTCAACTTGAACTTGCTGGAGCACATCAATCGCGAGGTCGGCGCAGATTTCGATCTAATCCAGTGGCGACACCGCGCCATTTACAACTCAGAAGCCGGTCGCATCGAGATGTATTTGATCAGTACGATCGACCAAACAGTTCATATAGGCGCTCGAGAGTTTCGTTTCCGCGCCGGTGAAAAAATCCTGACCGAGCATTCTTACAAGCACACGCCAGAAGGTTTCATCGTGCTGGCTCGCCAGGCCGGGTTTGATTTCGTTAAATTGTGGACCGACGATGCCCGCCTGTTTGGCATTTTCTATTTTGTAATGGCTAAGTGAGGCAGACAATTCTGTCTTGCTCATCAGCGTATTTGCGGACCAGAACCTTGCAGGCAGGATTGCCTGCATCACGGCCCCAATGAGCGCCCTCGTTAAACTCGTCGGTGTGAGCAAACGCTACGCGGATGCAACTGCGTTGTATTCGACGAATCTGTCCGTCGAACGCGGCAAGACCACCATTCTCATTGGTCCAAGCGGTTGCGGCAAATCAACCTTGCTCCGGTTGATTATTCGTTTGATTGAGCCCGACTCTGGCTCGATCGAGTTCAACGGTGAATCGATCACATCCGATACAATTGGCGAGCTTCGCCGGCGAATTGGATACGTCATCCAGGAAGGCGGTTTATTCCCACATCTGACAGCAAGAGCCAATGTCCTGTTGATGGCCCGCCACATCGGGAAATCCGAAGATGAAATGCAGAACAGGCTCGTCGAACTATGCAAGCTGACGAGATTTTCCGTCAATTTGCTCTCGCGCTATCCTGTCGAACTCTCCGGAGGTCAGCGACAGCGCGTCGGCTTGATGCGCGCATTAATGCTTTCACCGCAACTACTGTTGCTCGATGAACCGCTCGGCGCGCTGGATCCTTTAGTGCGGGCTGCTTTGCAGAAGGATCTTAAAGAAATCTTTGTGCGATTGCAGCAGACGGCGCTCTTCGTCACCCATGATTTGGCCGAGGCGATTTATTTTGGCGATGAAATCGTGCTCCTGAAGGAGGGCCGAGTCGTGCAAAAAGGCTCGATTACTGATCTTCGCGAAAAACCAGCCGACCCTTTCGTGTCGGAATTCATCAACGCGCAACGCGGAGTCTTGCTGACGTGAAGGTGGCTCGCCTCATGCTGATAGGGCGCGACCGCCGGGCGCGCCGCGCACGGCCCATCGTTTTCTTGCTATTGTTGTTGATTCCTGTCGCGGTGGTCATCTCCGCTTCAGCGAATCCGATCGTCATCGGCTCAAAAAAATTCACCGAGTCGTATGTTCTGGGCGAAATCGCCAGGCGCGCGCTAAACGATACCGGAATTGCAACGGAACATCGCCAGGGAATGGGCGGCACAATCATTCTCTGGCAAGCGCTCCAAGGCGGACAAATTGATGCCTATCCGGAATACACGGGAACAATCGCGCAGGAAATTCTGAAAAATGGTCAGCAACTTTCGTTTCATGAAGTTCGAGACGCGCTCGGGAAATTCGGTGTTGGCATGACGGAGCCCCTCGGGTTCAACAACACTTACGCGCTGGTGATGCGACGCAGCGAAGCGCAACGCCTCGGAATTCGCACCATCAGCGATCTGCGAAAGCATCCTGAACTCAAGGTCGGACTGACTCATGAATTTCTAGATCGTCAGGATGGCTGGCAGCCGTTGCGCGGGCGCTACGGGCTTCCCCAACAGAGCGTCATTGGGATTGATCATTCCCTCGGTTACGCCGCGCTCGCCAATGGTTCAATTGATTTGAAAGACGCTTATTCGACGGATGCAAAGATTGAAGAAAACGATCTGGTAGTTCTTGAAGACGATCTTCGGTTTTTCCCAAAGTATGAGGCTGTATTCTTGTTTCGGTCGTCCATGTCCCCCGGCGCAATTAGTGCCTTAGGCGGGCTTGAAGGGACGCTGGATGAAAAACGCATGATTCACCTCAATGTGGAGGCAGAGCGCACCAAAAATTATACCTTCGCGGCAAACTTATATTTCGAACGCGGCGAGAGATCGGCAAATTCGGTGGGCGAATCCTTTCCGCACAAGCTTGCGCGCTGGACACTGCGCCATCTCGAGCTCGCAGGATTTTCGCTGTTGCTTTCAGTAGTCATCGGGATTCCGCTGGGCATTCTCGCCAGCCGTGGTGGATTGATTGGCCAGGGAATTCTTGGCTTCGCCAGCATTGTGCAAACGATTCCGTCTCTCGCCTTGCTGGCATTGCTTGTCCCTCTTCCGTTTTTCGGTATCAGCGTGCGCACTGCGATTACGGCCCTGTTCCTTTACGGGTTATTGCCGATCGTGCGGAATACTGCGAGCGGCTTGCAGGACATCCCGCGATCGCTGCGTGAATCTGCCGTTGCGCTGGGACTCAGTCCGTTCACCCGGCTCTGGGAAATTTATCTGCCGATGGCGTCACGCTCTATTCTTTCGGGAATCAAGACCAGCGCGGTGATCAATATCGGTACCGCTACTCTCGCTGCGCTGATCGGCGCTGGCGGGCTCGGTGAACCGATCCTGAGCGGCCTCAATTTGAACGATCACGCAACGATTTTAGAGGGAGCTGTTCCTGCCGCTTTGCTGGCGCTGCTTGTGCAATGGATTTTCGACGTGCTCGACCGCGTTCTGATTCCCAAAGGACTGCGAATCTAACTCGCAAAGAACGTGGAGGGCGGAGCTCTGCGACGCCGGGCTCACGGAGTTCGCCCCTCCATTAATTGGGAATGCGATGTAAGGTAATGATATGGCAATCGCTTCGATTAATCCGGCTACGGGCGAAAAGGTGAAGGAGTTTGCTCCGTTCGACGATGCCGAAATCGAGAAACGACTGAAGGGCGCCGAGAATGCGTCCAGGAAATATCGGCGAACTGCATTTAGCCAGCGCTCGGAACTTTTGGAGGCAACCGCTGAGTTATTGCTGCAGGAAAAGGAGAGACTCGCCGAAATCATCACACTCGAAATGGGAAAGTTGTTCCAAGCATCCGTAGAAGAAATCCTTAAATGTGCGCGGGCCTGTCGATTTTACGCCGAGAACGCGGAGCGCTTCCTTGAGGACGAGCCTGCGCAAACGGACGCCGCCCGCAGTTATGTCCGCTATGAACCACTCGGGCCGGTCCTCGCGATCATGCCTTGGAATTTCCCGTTGTGGCAGGTCTTTCGATTTGCCACGCCAGCGCTTATGGCCGGCAATGTCGGTTTGCTGAAGCATGCTTCTAATGTGCCACAGTGTGCACTTGCCATTGAACAAATACTCTGCCGCGCAGGATTTGATGACGGCGTTTTCCAAACGCTCCTCATCGAACCGGAACAGGTCGAAAAGCTAATTGTCGATCCGCGCGTGAAAGCGGTGACCCTAACTGGTAGCGAAAAAGCGGGGGGCGCAGTGGCGAGCACAGCTGCACGTCAGATCAAGAAGAGCGTGCTCGAGCTCGGCGGTAGCGATGCATTCATCGTGATGCCAAGCGCGGATTTCGAGAGCGCACTGAGCACGGCAATTAAGGCCCGCACCGTTAATACCGGACAATCGTGCATCGCGGCAAAGCGACTCTTCATAGCAGACGAAATTTACGACGAGTTTCTCGACCAATTCGTTGACAGGATGCGTGCGTTGAAAGTTGGAGATCCCACGGATCCGGCTACTGAAATTGGCCCTCTCGCAACCGAACAAATTCTGCAAGGCGTGCACGATCAGGTTCAAAAATCGATTGCAGCAGGCGCAAAGTTATTGACCGGCGGAAACCGAATTCATGGCCCGGGATTTTTCTACGAGCCAACGGTGCTCGTCAATGTTCCACGAGAATCGCCCGCCTATCGCGAAGAAGTTTTTGGTCCAGTCGCATCCATTTTCCGCGTCCGCGACGCAGACGACGCGATCGAGATGGCAAACGATACTTCATTCGGTCTCGCCGCCAGCGCGTGGACGAATAATCCCGAGGAACAAGAGCTCTTCACCTCTGACCTGGAAGCCGGAATGGTTTTCATTAACGCAATGGTCGCTTCCGATCCGCGTTTGCCGTTCGGCGGTGTTAAGCGTTCAGGTTTTGGACGCGAACTCGGCGCCGCCGGGATTCGTGAGTTCACAAACACGAAAACGATTTGGATTTCCTGAGAAACAGGCCTCGAACAATTCACCAACTCCAGGAAACGCCACCGTAAAAGGAACGCCCGTCGCCGGGATGAAAAATCTCGGGATTCGGTTCCGCACGCGCGTCCGCGATCACATCGATGGAGGCCGCGTAGTACTGATTTGTCAGGTTCCTGCAATCGATAAAGACTGAGAACCCGTTGGTCCGTCGAAATCCCGCACGGAAACCAAGCAGCACATAACTATCCCAGAGAGCGTGTTCGCCTCATCAACTGGATAACGCGAGAGGTTACACTGTAGATTCGGACCCGCATAGAAACCGAGCGGGCTTTCGTAAAGCAACTGCGCTTGATAAACATGAATCGGAATTCCTGCGATGCGATTGTCGCCGTAAACAGAGTTCTGATCGAAATGAAAATCGTTGAGCGTGTAGCTCTGATCGAATGACAAACGATCGCCTGAGCGATTCAGCTGCTTTGGCACCAAGATTTCCCGAAGCAATTCAACTTCTAGACTTGCCTCGATTCCTTGATGATTTGTGCGCGGGACGTTTCTTGTCCCAATATCATTCCCGAAGGCGTCATTGAGCTCGAGCAATTCATTACGAACCCACGAGCGATAAAGCGACAACTCCCACTGAAACCGCGAATACTCTCCGCGAGTTCCGACTTCGATGGTCCATGCATGTTGCGGCGACAGCGGCGTGTAAACCACGCTGGAATTCGGACCTTGAGTAAAGTCGACCAGATTGTCCAGCGAAGGCGGTTGCCAACTACGACTGACATTCATGAATGCCTGTGTCTTGCGATTGATTTCGTAAATCGCGCCCAGCTTGGGATTGAATCCCCAAAAATTTTGCCGATTTGATTGATTTCCTGCGGCGTCGGTCAAGAACTCGTCAATGAAATGACGCTCCGTGAAAATCGCCTGCGCTCCGACGAGGATCGATAACCGCGGTGTGAGATACAACTGGTCCTCGAGATAAGCTGGAACGTTTATCGAACTGCCTATGCCTCGCGCGGTTGTTGCGCCTGTATGTCCGAAAATATTTTCATAATTTTGAGTGGGCTCGTCCTCGTATTGTGGGCTCAGACCAATTGTAAGCATATTTCGTCGGCCAAAGAGTTCGTGACGGCTAACGAAATTCAGGTTCCCGCCAAAATTGTCCGAATAAAACATCTCGATCCCTTCCCGAAAGCCCGGCGAAAAGAATCCGCGGTTCTCGAGATCGCGATGGAACCAGAACGCACCGACGTCAATCTGAATCTCATCAGTTCGAATGGTTAGCTTGTCTGCCAGGTGTACGTACGACCACTCCTTGATCCAATCCTGGGCTATCGCGAGGGGATTAGCCTGCGAGGGATCGTCTTCCATTCCTGACTTGGTCAAACCGCCAGGCAGATTCCGATTGGTCCGGTCCAGCGTAAGATAAAATCGATTCTCTACTTGGTCGCTAAGCTTGTACCCGAGATCAGCAAAAAGGATTTCTGTGTTCTCACGGCTATGCTCACGAAAGCCCTCGCGCGCTCGGAAGCCAATCGCGCCAAATTCATCGAACTGCCCTTCAACCGCGCCGCCGCTCATGTCGCCACGAAAGAAGCCGTAACTTCCCCCTTCAAACCGGACTTGGAATGGCGCCGCATCGTATCCGGTAAACGGCACGAGATTGATTGCCCCGCCAAGTGTCAGCGCGCCGTATTTAAGCGCATCGGCGCCCCGAAAGACCTCTGCGTGACTGAGCGCGGCAACATCAAAATCCTCGAGGACGCTTTCACCATCCCCCTGGTTGAAGTTCAACCCGTCGAGTAAAAACATCACGCCAAGTGGCTCATCTTCGGACGTAATTCCGGACCCTCGAATGGAAATTTTCGAAACTTCGGCGCCATTTTCGGATTGAAGGAAAACGCCTGGGGTCCGTTGCAGCAAATCTCCGAAGTTCGACGCGCGGCCCAGTTTCATCTCATCGGCGCTCTTGATCGTGAACCCGCCCGCGACCTGTCTCTTCTGTTTGGAGGATTCCTCTGGCGATACTGAAGTAAGCGAGCCGTTCGCTTCTGCTGTGACCGTGACTTCCTCCGTTTCTGCTGGGTTATTCGAAGTCTCTGCTGCTTGTGCGATTTGAATTCCGATTATTGCAACTGCTGTAATCGCAAGAACTCTCCAACGTCGCCACATCGAGTTCCTATCAATTGTTCACTGAAGTTGCTTCACAAATCGCCACCCGTTTCGCTCATAACCGAGTGATTCATAGAATTTGTGCGCATCCTCTCGCGTAAACCGTGCATCCAAGGCAACGCGCATGATTCGTCTTTGCGCGAAATCTTTTTCGGCCGTTGCAATCAACGCGCGACCAATGCCGCGGCGACGCGCGGCACTCAATGTCACCAGGGCGAGAATTCGACCGGACGGATCGTCATGCTCATAGCTTGGATATGTGAGCGTGCCAATCATCCCGCAAACGCAGCCGTCCATAACAGCGACAAAAGTCTTGTAGGCCGGATCCGACAAAATCAATCTTAGGCGCGTCTCCATTGCTGTGCGCGTTGTTTCATAACCGAGTTCGCACATCAGCACGGCAAGCTCCGGAGCGTCGTTCAATTCCGCATCACGAATGCAGCATCCGGTATCGGACATCTATTCAACAGCTCTCAATCGCGGCAATAACTGCTCCAGGATCGTCGCTACCGATTCGTCAACGCTTTGCCGATCCGTATGCACAACAATCTCCGGGTCCTCCGGGGCTTCATAGGGTGCGTCGATGCCGGTGAACTCACGAATCTGGCCGGCTCGCGCTTTTTTGTAGAGATCTTTAGGGTCGCGCGCCTCGCAAACCTCCAGCGGCGCATCAACAAACACCTCGATAAACTCTGCATTGCCCTCCAATGCAATCTCTCGCGCGCGACTCCGATCCATCCGATAAGGCGAGATGAACGCAGTAATCACTACTGTGCCGGCGTCCGCCATGAGTTTGGCCACTTCGCTTACGCGCCGAATGTTTTCTACGCGGTCGTCTGGCGAGAAGCCAAGGTTTGAGTTCAACCCATGCCGAATGTTGTCACCGTCGAGCACGTACGTATGCATACCGAGAAGAAACAGGTCGCGTTCGAGCGATTGCGCGATGGTCGATTTCCCCGCACCGGAAAGCCCGGTTAACCAGATCACAGCTCCTCGATGACCGCTCCGCATTGCTCGCGCGCCTGCGGTAATTTTTCCTTCGGTCCAAAAGATATTTTTGCTTTTTGTAACGGTGCGATCTGTGTAGACGCCCCCGAAAATCGTTCCGCCCCCACAAATTTGTCCGTCGTCTATGATGACGAACCGGCCGAGGTTCGGAATGCGGTCGTGGTTGTCGATGACGAGTGGGCCACGAGTCTGGATTGTAAGTGTGCCGATCTCGTTTCGCTCTAGTTGTTCGGGTCCGCCGCTCTTCGTCTCCAGTGTCGAAGAATCCATGACTCGCTCGATCGATACGACCTCGCATTTCACGTCCTGAGTTGCCAACCGGAGGCTGTACAAATGTCCAACGCGCAGCGGCTCGCGCACGATCCAAAAAAGGTCCGCATGAAAACGATTTGCCTCAATCGGTGTTTCGTTTTCGCGCGATGCGACATAGCCGCGCTCGACGAAAATCTGTTCGGCAAGGGCGATCCCGATCGAATCTCCAGCGACGGCCGGGCCAGTTTCCTGCACATTCCAACGCTCGATCCTAGCAACGACGGACGACTTGTTAGCCGGTGAGAACACCAGCTGGTCCCCTTCCCTTAGGGTGCCCGTCTCGATCCGACCTGCAATAATCCGGCGCCCGTCGAAGCGATAAACATCCTGAACGCAAAAGCGAAGTGGAAGATCGACATCGCGCTCCTGCGGTCCCAGCGAATCCAGTGCTTCGAGAACACTCGCCGCCGAGTACCACTTCATTTTCGCACTTGCCCGCGCGACATTCTCGCCTTCCCTGGCGGACGCGGGAATAAACGTCCGTGCTTCCAACCCAAGCTCGCGAAGAAACTTTCGATATTCCTGCTCGATCTCGCGAAATCGTTTCTCAGAGTAATCCACAAGATCCATCTTGTTTACGACCACGATGAGATGCTTGACACCAAGCATGCTCAGCAGGTAGGCGTGACGGCGGCTCTGTTCGCGCACACCTTCGTCTGCGCTGATCACCAGGATGGCGGCGTCCGCTCTCGACGCGCCCGTGATCATGTTCTTTAAGAATTCCTTGTGCCCAGGCGCGTCGATGATGGCGTATTGGCGTCGCGGCGTTCGGAAAGGAATTTCCGTCGTGTCGATCGTGACGTTTTGTTTTTGTTCCTCAAGAAGCGCGTCGAGCAAAAAAGCGAATTCAAATCCCATTCCCTCTGCTGCGCATGCCTTTTTTATCTCTTCGACTTTCCCTTCGGGTAAAGAACCGGTGTCATGCAAAATGCGACCGATCAGCGTGGACTTCCCGTGATCGACATGACCGACGAAAACGACGCGCAGCGTCGGGCTGCTGCCGATACTGGATACTGGATTCTTGATACTGGATGAAGAACTTGGCGCCGAGTTGTTCACTTTTCTGAAATATGGCCGCGTTCGATACTTTGTAAGAACAGGTTCAATTTTCGTCCGAGCTCATCGACCTTTCTCGTGAGGTCATCAATCGTTGCAGAGTCCGTTAATGAGTTCGTGGCAACGAGCGTGTCCAAGTGATCTGCGGTTTCATCACACGAAGCGAGTGCGTAATCAATGAACCTCACGAATTCCTGTTTGTATCGGCGACGTCCATAGCCTTCGACAATGTTGGACTTTACAGACTTAATCGAGCGGCGAATCTGGCCGCCCTCTTCAACCATTTCGAATTTGGGCAACTTGATCAAAGTCATGTTGTGAATCGCGATCACCAGTTCCCGCGCCAATTGCCACACCTCGAGGTTGCGATAATTCATCCAGTATCCAGCATCAAGTATCCAGTATCTGCAATTACAGGAATCCTTTCGCCCTCAACTTCTGCATCGCATTCCGTTCGTAATGGTCCTGCGCACGGCCGGCGCGCTCAGTCGTTTTCGTCGCTTCCAGTTCGGCAATGATCTCGTCGATGGTCGAAGCAGCGCTCTCGATCGGTTGCGTGATGGGACGACAGCCCAACGACCGAAATCGTCTTCCGTTTCGAGCGAAATACATTTGCGGAATTCGTATGTTTTCCTTCTGGATGTAGCGCCAGATATCCACCTCGGTCCAATCGAGCAAGGGTTGGATGCGAACATGTTCTCCTTTGGCGGCTGTGGTTACGAATTGGCTCCAGAATTCGGGAGGCTGATCCTTGTAGTCCCATTCAAACTGCGCGTTGCGCGGCGAAAAATATCGCTCCTTCGCGCGAGTTGGATCTTCGTCGCGTCGAATGCCGGTGATCAGCGCGTCCCATTTGTACTCTGCAAGCACCTGCTGCAAGGCTACGGTCTTTAACTCGTGCGTGACGGTTACGGGGTCGTGTGTCTCATAACCAATCCCACGGGCGCGGGCTTCGGTATTGATTTTGACGATGAGATTGAGGTTATGGTGTTTCGTTGCCCATTCGCGGAATTCCAGCATCTCCGGGAATTCGTATGTCGTGTCGATATGCAGAACCGGAAAGGGAACGCGGCCGAAGAAAGCCTTGCACGCGAGCCAGACGAGAACGTTTGAATCCTTACCCATCGACCAGGGCATGGCGATATTTTTGAAAGCGTGATATGCCTCGCGGAAAATAAAGATGCTTTGATTCTCGAGATCGTCGAGATGAGTGCGCTGGATATTGGTCATGTCTAGGTAGGGGCGGTTCTATACAATCGGCAGGCGCATGCTGCAAGAAAGGGAGAGCAAAGTTCCAAAGCTCAAGCCCCAAATTTCAAGGAAATCCCAACCTTCAATACTCAAATCAATAATGCACTCTCATTTTCGGTGTGGACTTTTGAAGTTTGTTTGGAACTTGGGATTTGGAGCTTATTATTGGGGTTGCGTGCTTAACGCCCAATCTTAACTTTTCTTATGTCGGAAACACGCGCGACAGCATACGATTCAAAGATCGAAGGCAACGTGATTTTTACGCGCTTCGATGCGGCGCTGAACTGGGTGCGAAAGAACTCGCTTTGGCCAATGCCGATGGGCCTGGCCTGTTGCGCGATCGAGTTAATGGCGGCAGCTGCATCGCGCTTCGATATTGCTCGATTCGGTGCCGAAGTGATGCGGTTTTCACCGCGGCAATGCGATGTGATGATTGTGGCCGGCACTGTTACGTACAAAATGGCGCTGGCGGTAAAACGAATTTACGAGCAAATGCCGGAGCCGAAGTGGGTGATTGCCATGGGCGCGTGCGCTTCTACCGGCGGGATGTATCGCTCGTATGCCGTGTTGCAGGGGATCGACCAGCTTTTGCCAGTTGACGTTTATATTTCTGGTTGCCCGCCCCGTCCGGAGGCTTTGCTCGCCGGATTGATAAAGTTACAGGAGAAAATCTCACGGGAATGCTCATTCAGAAATCAGAAGCCGGAACTGACACAAAGGCTTGAGGAAGCGCTCGGATGATTGTCTTCGCTGGAATTTATGATGGTAGGGCAAGCGTTTCGCTTGCCATTAGCCACCCTGGCAGACGGAGCGTTTTTCCTACGCCAGGATAGCCATGACTGGTCAAGACCTGCTCGCCCCGTTAGGCAAAGCGTTTGGTCCGAAGATTCAGAACAAGAATGAATTCCGCGGCGAAACAACGTCCACAATTCCAGCCGGAGATCTCCACGAGATCGCAGCGTTCTGCCGAGATCAACTTTCATTCGACTATTTGATCGACATCACAAGCACCGATAATTACGGCGAAGAGCCGCGTTTCGAAATTGTTTATCATCTTTACTCGATGCCGCACGCAGTTCATCTACGTCTAAAGTTAAAAGTTCCGGAAGACTCCGGCGCTGTGGATACGGTTTCCGACATCTGGCCGACGGCGAATTGGCACGAGCGCGAGATTTACGATATGATGGGAATCAAGTTTAACGGACATCCCGACCTTCGTCGTATCTTGATGTGGGACGGCTACCCGTTCTTCCCTCTGCGAAAAGATTTCCCGCTCGAAGGACTTCCCAGTGAAATGCCCGATGTGGCTTTCACAAAAGTCACACCTTTGGAAGGCGGCCCCTTTGTTACTGTGCCGAGCACTGAGACATCAAAAGACCGCGAACCGCGCGCTCGGCCGCCGGAATTATAAGTTCGACGCTGCGCACCCGGCGGCCGCGCCCCGCCCATTACGCGGCTGAGACCGGCGGAGCCGTTTCAGGTTTTCGCGTCGCGACCATCACGTCTGGCCGCAAACCTTCTTCGCGTGAAATGATGGTCGTCGTTTTTTGACCTGGCTTCGGGTAGGCAATCCGGCTATGCAGCATCATTAAGAGCGTGAATCGGAAACGCTCTGCGATGATTTTCAATTCGCCCAGCGTGAGGTCGCAGTCGTCCAGTTGTCGGTCGCTAATGCGCTCCTCAATCAGTTCGTTTACGAGGGTTTCGATTTTTTGCGGCGTCGGTTTCTCCAGACTGCGTGAGGCGCTTTCGACTGTGTCGGCCAGACTCACGATGGCGCTTTCTTTTGTCTGCGGTTTCGGTCCGCCGTAACGAAAACTCTCCTCCTTCACTTCCGGAATATCGTCCTCGCGCAGCTTCATAATTTTTCCGCCAGCGCGCGCATCTTCATGCTGCTGAAGCGCCCGTTGATAAAAATAACGGACGATTGATGTACCGTGATGCTCCTGGATGACGTCAATCATGCGCTGATTGAGTCTGTATTTCAGAGCGAGATCAACGCCTTCCTTCACATGCGCGATGATGATCAACGCGCTCATCGTCGGCGCGAGATCATCGTGCGGATTGCGTTCAAAGCTCATGTTCTCAGTGAAGTATTCCGGCTTTACCAATTTGCCCACGTCATGAAAATAAGCACAGACGCGGCAAAGCGTGGCGTTCGCGCCGATCGCTTCCGCGGCAGCTTCGGCGAGATTGGCGACGACCAGGCTGTGATGATATGTCCCCGGCGCTTCGATGGTCATACGGCGCAGTAGCGGATGATTGAGATCGGACGCTTCGAGCCAGGAAATGTCCGTGGTGATTTGAAACAGGTTTTCGAGGATGGGCAGTGCGCCGCCGACCAGAGTCGCGGTCAAAATTCCATTACCGATCGCGAGCGCACTTTGATATCCAATCATGCCCCAATCATTGGCCGTCGGATAAAACCAGTTGATCGGCCCGATTAAACCAAACGTCAGCGACAGTAACCAAATGGCGAGCCCGACGCAGAAACCAGCACGGACCAATTGGCCGCGCCGTCGCACCTGCAATGTAAGGGAAACTGCTGTAAACCCGCTGATCAGACTTGTTACCAGCAAGGGCGCGTCAATAGGACCAAACAGGATGCTGCTCCATAGACTTACAAAAAATGCTGCGTACAGGCCATGATGACGGCCCAACAACACGCTTAGCACAAGCGGTGCAAACGCATAGGGCATGATCAACCCCGCCATTTCAGGCTTCAAGAATCGATAACTGCCACTGTTACAAAGGACGAGCAGTAATTTGGTAACGGAAAGTTGCACCAGAATGACGCTAAAGATAAGAAGAATGCGCGAGCTTCGCGAAAAGCTCCTGGGCTGGTTGATCCAAAGCTGAGTAATCGCGGTGGCCAGCACCAGCAGCGCAACGACAAAATTCTTGGTCGGCTCAGGTTGCTGTCCGCTAAAAACGAGAAACGCGAGGCCACCGACAAACACCGCAAAGATCACGACCTTGGTGTAAGGCGAGTATTCCAAATTACGCTTTAGTTCGCTGCGCGCTCGGCGGCGCCGCAGTTTCCGCGAGGCGAGGCCACGTCTGATGAGTCTTCCGCGTTTAAAGGAATCAAACATTTCTTTTTTACTTGCGTGACGCCGGCGCAGGCGATCGGTGCTGCTGGTAGGCGCCAATAATGGCACGGACCAATTCATGCCGCACAACGTCGCGCTCCGTAAAATACACAGTGGCGATGCCCGGGACATTTTTTAATGCCTGCAATGCTTCCACAACTCCGGAGCGCTTGTTCGCCGGCAAATCAATCTGCGTGACGTCGCCGGTCACTACGCATTTTGAATTCAAGCCGATTCGCGTCAGCAACATGAACATCTGTTCGGTGGTTGTGTTTTGCGCTTCATCCAGGATGACAAAAGCATTACTCAAAGTGCGCCCGCGCATGTACGCCAGCGGAGCCACTTCAATGGTCTGCCGCGCAACCGCGCGCTCGATTTCCTCTGGTTCTAACATTTCGCGCAGGGCGTCGTAAAGCGGCCGCAGGTATGGCGTGATCTTTTGTTCGAGGTCACCCGGGAGAAAACCGAGCGCTTCACCAGCCTCCACTGCGGGTCGGGTCAAAACAATGCGCGCGACCTGCTCCTTTTTGAGGGCTGCAACCGCCATGGCCACGGCGAGGTAAGTTTTTCCCGTACCAGCCGGTCCGATTCCAAAAACAACGTCGTGCTTTTGAATTGCCTCGACGTACGCCCGCTGGTTTGCGCTTCGCGCTACAATCGGTGGTTTGCGCGACGAGGTGGTGATTTTCGTTGAAACAACGTCGCCAAGATTCTCATCGCGCTCTTCGGACACGGCCTTAAGCGTATAATTGAATTCGTGCTTTTGAATGTCCACCCCCTGCTGGCGGACCTTCTCGAGTTGCTCAAACACGTGCTGCGCTTTATCGACGCGGTTTGCGTCTCCTTCGAGTTTCACCCAGCCTTCGCGGGTGGTCACTTTCACGCCAAGCGAGTCCTCAAGGTTTTTCAAAAGCTTGATGTCGTTGGCGTAGAGCGACTGCAGGGCGCGCGGGCTCTCAAACTGGAGGGTACGAGTTTCAGTCATCATCAATCCGTGGCATCAGCGTCTTGCAGACGGAGTATTGGCTAAGGCCAATGCCACTAAGCCTGATCTACCGGAATCCATACACCAGCGCCCAATGCGTGCGTTCCTCCGGCGATTCCTCCACGCTGACGATGATAAAGTAACTACCGGTAGTCTTTGGAATGATGTGCGCAGCCGCAAAATGGCCTTTCTCCCAGCTATCTGGTTCCTCTGCCAGTTTTCCATCGGAATCGTAAATGTGAACGGATACCTTCGCCCGATCGACTTCTGTTCCCAGCCAGAACCAATATTCGTTCCCTTTGAATAATTGTTGCCGGACCGCTTTCTTTTCGCCCGAAGCGAGGTCGCCTCCCCAGTAATCCTCGCGCACTTGAAACCCTTGTTTTACGTATGGCTCTGCTGCCTGCAGAGCAAACGATTGGGCATCATCCACTGAGGCAAAGCTGGCGCGCTGCATTATCACGAAGGCCACCAGCACGGAGCTCGTGCGGAAAAGAATCTTTGCGAAACCGTTCATCGAAGCTTCCTAATCTCTCGTGACGATGCCGGTACCGAGCCGGGTCGTGATCTCGTTGACCTTCTTAACTGATTCGGCAGGAATATGAGCGTTGCCGACATCGATTAGAGG